>VBKE01000250.1 GCA_005879605.1 Deltaproteobacteria bacterium | reverse complement strand
CAGATGAACCAGCTGGAGGAGGATTATCGAGACCAAAGAATATCTCGTAGAGACTACGAGATTCGTAAGGGACAGGTAGAGATAGGATTTATCCTTTACTAGGCGAAGTCTTTGATGACAGTTGGTTCAACTTCACCGGGTTAAATCTCTCAACCAAAGATTTGTCCCCTTCATGACCCATTCACAAAGATCCTTCACAAGCGGAAGAAGAGTTAAGAAAGAAATGGACACCTCATCGGACTATCGGGCCGTCGTTATGGAAATGATGCATCGCAAGCATTTTGCGGGTAACGTGTGCACTTGCCAAGAGGCTGTGCCGAAGGTTGGTTATATATGCGATTCTTCCTAAAATCTTCTTTTTTTGATTTCGAGGAAACTTACCTGAGGCGAACCTCGCAATCCTCCTCGTCACTTCCTGATAGGCTGGAGTTGCATGCCTGATGGTCTTCTCACTGACTTTCAGCAGCCCATCGCAGTAAAGCATGATGGCAAATCCATGAATGGCATGCACTCTTAATTCCATTCCCTCAGCGTTGGTTTGATTTAACTGCGAAAATCCATACAGTAAACGCGATACTAACTTTGACCTGCTCCCGGGCCGGGTGAAGTTATATTGACGCGTTAAACGAGCCAGCTCTTTTCTTCTCGGGTTAGTTTCTTGCTGAATAGTTCTATTGAAGTCTTCCCTTTTTGTCCCTCGAGAATCCTTTGACCATCGCCGCTGCCAATCCTCTATCTGTTGTACGAGTTCGACGGCACGGCGTCTTTCTCTTTCGCTTGACATCTTTTTGCTAAATCCTCTTTGCCGGTGCTCAATCGAAGAGCATGCCTGCTTTACCTCTTCTATGACGTCCTCTAAGAACTCTCTCTTTATTCCCACTCTTTTAGTGAGAAAATGAACGGCTTGCTTTCGGTTCTCTCTAAGATCAACGGTCCATCTATACTGCGCCATACTGTGGTATTACTCGCCTAGTTCAGTCGGCTTTGTCAAATCGCTTACAAAAAGATTTGGGCAGATTTGGAGTTGTGTAATTGCGCCAAGACAAATCCCGGCTCATGTCGATACGGGAAATCTTTCGCGGTATTCACAGTTGGTTCAACTTCACTGGGTGAAATCTCTCAACCAAAGGCTCCCTAAACCCAGCTTGCTGCTCACACGGTTGTGAAAAAGAATGAAATCAATGCGAGATGTTTTTCAGCTAATCTGCACTAAGGACGTGCTTTTCTGGCGGCGTTACGAAAAACGAAGGGGGAAGCGCTTGGCTTCCCCCCTGGGTTGCTGTTTGACGGTCGGCAATCAGTTGAGGCTTATAGCAATCTGTCTTGGCTTGGCCTCGTCGGCTTTGGGAACTTGTACTTCAAGTATTCCGTCCCGATAGGTCGCTTTGATGCCATCGTGTTTCACGGTTTGCGGCAGGTAAAAGGATCGAGAAAACTTACCTGCAACCCGCTCGACCCGGTGGTACTCGACCCCGTTGGCCGGCTCTTCAAACTTTCTCTCGCCACTGAGTGTCAATATCCCTTCGTTCACTTCCGTTTTGAGGTCCTCGTTTCTCATCCCTGGCAGCTCGGCGCGAATGAGATATGAATCCTTACTTTCAAGAATGTCCACGGGAGGATACCAAACTCCAGCGGCAGCACTCTGTTGCGCCCGTGACCGACCGAACGTGTCTTCGAATAGCTCATTGATCCGAGACTGTATTCGGTTTACACCCTCAACTTGATCCCATCTTACTAGTTCCATAATTAGCCCTCCTTTTTAAACCTTTTCTTTAACATAGGCGGAAGTTAATCACGGCGCATTACCGTGTCAAGCGAAGGAAAAGCGTGGATTGACGGGCCAGGTCTAGCAATGATGCAAATCAGCTAAGGCACCTCGAAATCTGCTGTCTCGGGAGAAAAGGACGTGTTCGTGAATCGTCGACGTGGATAGCAGAATGCTCCTGGAGTCTTGCCGAAAACGTGAGCGGCTGCGCTTTCGCAGTTTCGAGTCACTTTCATCTCATTGTCGAACCTGCTCACCAAACCGCATTTAGTCAATTCATGCAGTGGCTACTGACAAGCCACGTGCGCAGTTATCATAAGCATTACGGTGGCGGCGGCCATATACGGCAGGGTCGGTTTAAAAGTTTCCCGGTTCAACGCGATGAACACTTAATGACGGTTTTGCGTTACGTCCTACAGAATCCGGTTCGCGCCGGATCGTCGAGTACCGTGCAAGAATGGCTTTGGTCGAGTGTGCGAAGAAGGCATCTTGTCGATCGCTCGCCGGTGGATGAAGCGGGTCAGTGGTCGGAACAGTTGAAAAATCAATTGGGGATGCGCAGGTGGCAAACATACGAGAGTGCCTGAATCGGCAGCGGCCTTTTGGCCAATCGAATTGGCAAGAGGAAGTTGCACGCAAGTTTGGACTAGGTAGTTAGTCAGCCGTGTAATTGATTGAGTTCTCCCTCACTTCTCCTGCACAGGATTCAAGGCGAGCGGTGGTAAGTCGCATCATTGTATCAATTCGGCGCAGCGATATTCTCGTCCCGGCGGTCGCTCAAAACCCGCACGAATAATTATTCTCAAACTTGTCCAATATTGGACAGCAACCTCCTACCATCGGCGTACATTAGGCTCGCGCATGAAATAACGCTACGTAAATCTATGTGGGTGTCGGCCTTGACCATGAGGTGACGCTTACGGGCGTTTTACCAGTCCTAATGAAAGAGGCTGCGCATACGGCCCGCGGCAGGCTGGAAGGTTTAATCGATGGCTGCTCCAAATGGCGAGATTATTCCTTAAACCGAGGAGCTATTAGTTCGCGAGACTGGGCGGCCAGTAATTTGCCGACCCCAAAAACAGGAGGATAGATTTATGGCCAACCAGATGGCTCAAGAAGAGTTATTATTAGACGTTAGAGTAGCTGAGGCCTCAACACTATATAAGTTTTATCTTATCCAGGAAAAGAAGATCCTGGGTGCAGCTGCCGTGATCGTGTTTCTGACCGCTTGGGAGTTGTGCGGCAACACGCTGCAACTCATCAACCCCTTGTTTATGAGCGCGCCGTCTCTAGTGTTCAAGGCGGCTTTTCAGATGTTTGCCTCGGGGGAGATCTTTAACGACTTGTACGTCAGTGGCATCGAATTTGTCGTGGGATACATACTTTCCGTCGTTGTCGCCATCCCTTTTGGGATCGCCATCGGTTGGTATAAGCGATTCGCCTACGTCTGCGACCCATTTGTTAACGCTATGAATGCGACCCCGCGGATTGCCCTCTTGCCCCTCGTCATTATTTGGCTGGGCATCGGCATCCTCTCTAAGGTCGGTATTATTTTCCTTGGCGCTGTCTTCCCCTTGCTGATCAACACCCGTGACGGGGTCAAGACTACACCTCACAACCTACTTACGGCGGCAAGAAGCTTTGGGGCTTCGGAGTGGCAGATCTTTAAGTCTGTGGTGCTTCCGTCTACCGTGCCATTCATTTTGACCGGTTTGCGATTGGCGGTGGGCCGCGCTCTTATCGGCGTCATGGTCGGCGAGCTCTACGCGGCGACAGCGGGGATTGGTTTCATGATTACGGTCGCCGGCGCCACCTTCCAGACCGACAAGGTCTTCGTCGGAGTTCTTATCTTCGCCATTTCGGGAATGACCCTGACCGCTGTTATAGACCGCTACGAGCATCGGTTTGACAAGTGGCGTCCAAAGGTGGGCGCGGCATAGGTTTGCGCAATTGCACCCTCTGGGCCAATAGAGAGTCTCACGGCCAAGCATAGATCGACCAGCCAATTGATTGATTTAACGACCAGAGAGGCGGCCACAAGTGGGTAGCGAAGCGTTCTTACTTTGGGGAGTGGTTTTCGGTTCGGTCGGTCTTGCCTACTTTGTCTACGGAAAGAAGCAGCGACGTTTCGTTCCTTTGCTCTGCGGAATTGCACTTATGGCCTTCCCGTACTTTATGTCGAATACAGTTCTTCTCGTCGTTGTCGGGCTGGTGCTTTCTGTAGTTCCCTATTTTTTTAGGCTTTGAGGCAATCGTGTCAAAACGCTGTACTCGCGGATGCGTCCGGAGTGGAGTTTGATACCGGGCATTCGTATTGATTTATTGCTGGGCCTAGCCGAACTTGATGGATTCAATCTTTCTCTTACTTCCGCTGCTCCCTTTAAAACTTCCACCTTTTTTGCAGACTGATACATCAGCTTCCCAGCTTCACTTGACGCCCATCATAAGTCTGCCCTATTTTAGGCTGTTCTTGCTCATAGCAAATTAGACTGGGGTTTCCCGTTCGGTCAGGTGTTTGATTCGTGCATGATAGTCTGAACGAGGCTTCGTCTTCCACTTCTCATAACCCGCAACCGAAGAGTTTGACCGAATAAAGCAAAAACTTAAAAGGAGCCAACTTATGACGGCAAAAGATATCACTTTAGATCTTATCATCCGGTACGGATTCCAAGTCCTTGGCGCAATGATCATTCTGGCAGTCGGCGTTCTCCTGGCCCGGTGGATCGGGAACCTCACCAATCGATGGCTCGAATCTCGCGTGAAGGAGCCGCCGATGCGCTTGCTGATCGTCCGAGCAATCCGAATTCTCGTCCTTGTGCTCACGCTGTTGGTGGCGCTCGACAAGTTTGGTTTCCAGATCGCGCCGTTGGTTGCAGCGGTTGGCGTCGCTGGCGTGGGCGTGGGATTTGCCTTTCATGGAGTACTCGCGAACATCATCGCCGGGCTATCGATCATTTTCACCAAGCCTTATCGGGTTGGAGAATATATCGAGCTGCTCGGGGTTCACGGGCAAGTGGTGGCAGTCGAGCTTTTCTCGACGACTCTGGTACAGCTCGATCAATCCCGCGTGGTCATTCCGAATCACAAAATCGTCGGCGAGATTCTCCATAACTACGGTACGATCCGCCAGCTTCAGCTTAAGGTTGGGGTGGCTTACGGCGCGAGTCTGAACGAGGTGCTTGTTGTTGCCAAAGAGATCGTTGCGGCAAACCCGTGTGTCTTAAAGGAACCGGCACCGTTGATAGGGATCAGCGAGCTTGCCGACTCGTCTGTGACACTTTCTATTCAACCATGGGTAGTGGTTGCGGATATGATCACCGCAAGAGCGGAGTTATACCAGGCCATCATCGAGCGGTTCCGGGCGAGTAAGATCGACATCCCCTTTCCTCAAAGAGAAGTGCGCCTGCTCGGCGGTTCATGAGAAAACCGCCCCGGTTTTGATTGTCAGCATTATAACGAGATCAACAGTTCAGGGGTCAAAGAGATGGTTGGGGTCACGTGAGAATGATTATCAAATCTTTACCTATGACATTCGTTCCGCTCGTATGGTTGAAGATGCTCGTCCTAGTGTGAACTGTAACGGCCTATGGATCGTCTAAAGCCGAGAACTATTCGCCTGATCGGGCGACTTCACGCGTGGTTGTGGAAGCTAACTGGCGGAAAGCTAGGCAATGCGTTCGGACGAGCGCCTTTCATGATGCTGACTACGAGAGGTCGCATAACGGGACGCGAGAGAACAACCCCGGTTCTCTATCTGCAAGATGGAGCCGATCTAATTGTTGTTGCGTCCTTTGGCGGCAACGATATGTATCCGGCGTGGTTCCTTAATCTTGAGCGCTGTCCGGAAGCCGAAGTCATAATAAACGGCGAGCGGCGGCGGCTTCTCGCAACCAGGGTCTCTCCCGAAGAGAAACGACTTATCTGGCCGCGATTGATAGAGATGTATCCTAATTTCGCTATCTATCAGCAACGAACGCGGCGAGAAATACCACTGTTGCGGCTATCCGACCGGGCAGATCGGGGCTGAGCGGCAATTCCCGGGACAGTATACAGCAATTGACAAGGAGCATGAGACGGATGCAAACTCCGGCGCCATGGTCAAACGGCCAAGAAGCCGTTGGTTCCAGTCGTTCAAAACGTTCCAACCGTTGAACTCGGGCAGGTTTAAAATCGAGTCATAAGAATACTTAATGATTTTTGCGAGTGGTTCCGGTTCATTCCAGTAAGTCATCCAAAACTATGATGTCCAAACCAGTCACTCGTCGAAATCCGGCATCATTGGATACGAAGCCCGTGGCGCCGTAGCTCAAAGCGGTCGCCGCCTGTATCGCGTCCGGCGTTCTCAAATTGTATTCGGCGCGGAAGTGCGCTCCCATGTCGGCGATGCGCAGGCTCGGAGCCACCCATTCGAGATGCGGAAAGGTAGAGAGTAGCGCGTAGAATTTGTTGACGCGATCGATATCGGAAAGGCGATAGGGCTGTACGAGTATCTCAAGTAATGTGATGGTGGAAGTTACCGCCTGCGCTCGTGGGCCTTCAAGCCAGCCAAAGATAAGATTGGTGAGATTGAAATACTTCTTATTCTCTTCCACCTGAAAGATAAAGACGCTCGTATCCAGGCCGACTTTGCGATGTCGCCTCAGAAATTGGTCGATTGGCTTGGGGGCTATTGCCAGCTTTCCCGCTCCTCGCCAAGGTAAGTGGAGCCGTACAGATCCCTGGCCATGCCGGCAATAGCATTCGAATATTTCTTGGGTTTGCGAAGCAAAATGACGGTGTTTCCCCTCGGCACAACAAGCAGGCGGTCGCCGGCCTTAATACCCAGGGCCTCCCTAATATCTCGTGCGATCACGATCTGGTTTTTTGTCGAGAGCTTTACTTCACGCATAGGACCTCCGTGCTTTACCTTTTAAAGGAAAGTAAAGTGCGACGCAAGTAGTCAACGGGAATCGGAAAGAATCGGAGAATCGTCGGGAAGACGGAACGGACCTGGAGAAGGCAATTCCGGGGACAGTATACAGCAATTGACAAGGATCATGAGGCAGTTGCAAACTCTGACGCTCTTGCCACGGACCTCCATAGGAAGTCGGTCGTTCCAATCGTTCAAAACGTTCCAACGGTTCAAGTGGTTCGACCAGCTCACCATGAGCGGAATTTCAACGGCTGCGCTCCGTTCCAATCGTTGAGGACATGCCGGAGGTGATAATTCTCCCTGAACTCTGCCGAAAACCAGGGTGGTCGTTCCGGATGTTCCGCATCAAGTCGTGCAGCGAGGCGTGCGCAAGATGGATGTGTTTTTCTGTGCTGATGACAGACAAGAATACCTCGATCTGTTATCTCAATCGGCTTCGCAACCCGCGCTGGCCTGCTGTCTCATGAGTAATCACGCTGACTTCGTGGTAGTGCCTGGTGAGGAGAGACCGCTCGCGCGCACGTTCGGAGAAACGCATCGCCGCTACACGCGGATGGTCAATTTCCGTGAAGGAGTGGCAGGAGCGTTTCCATTCATATTCGATGGCCGAACGGAGGGTCAGTACAAATATATGGCTTATCTTTTCTTCGTGGCCCCTGCCTTTCGGATAATCGCAGAGCACTTTGCGGCGTCTGCGTCAGACTCAAACCCAAAGACCGCCGAATATTTTTTCCCTACAACCTGGGCCATAAGAAAATCAAGACTGATTCCCGCGTCGGCAATGGCCTGCGCGGTTGCATAGCCAAGGCCCGCCCGGTTATCGCCCTCCACCAGCAGAGCCGGGATGTCTGACGCGCTGAACCCCGCTTCCTTGGCTGCAGTAGCGGACTTCTTCCCCGTAACCGGATAAAGCTCAATAGCGCCCTTGGATTCCTGGCCCGGATAGCGATATGCCATCACGACATGGATGTTTGCCCCAGTGTGGGCAAGCGGCGCGAGAGCCCCAGCAAGAATTCCCGCCCCGTTCTCAACCTCTTTTCGCCAAAGCGCAATCTTTTTGACGGTCAGTGCCACGGTAAATCCTCCTTGTTTCCCCAAGAATTCGTGTTTCCTGTGACGGAATTGTATTGCGGAAGGCCGAGGGCTGCAACGCACTCCGTTTACACTGTCCGTTCAATTCAATCCTCCGGCAATGCACCCCAGATCGGCTCTGCAAAAGATGGGTACAGTAGCTTCTATAGGGGAAGAGAGAAGTTTTGGATCAAACCGCTGGATCTGTCACACCGGCGAGAGGATTTGGCTCATCGGGGTGGACGCGAACGAGAACCCGTTTGCGAGTTTCGATCCGCCTTCTAATTGAGACCGCGATGAGCGCCATGATTAACGGATGCGTCTTCCAGTACGCACGATAGACCCGCCAAATTGCGTTCCTGCCCATTACGATTTCAGCAGTACCAGGTATTTGAGGGCCTTCTTTATCGCCGATATAACAGATTACGCGCGAGTTCCTCCGTATGCGCTTAACTTTGTACGAATCATCGGGGGTCAGAAACTCGATGCATCCGTTGTTGACGGTGAGCCAAACCTGGACCTTTATCAACTCACCTGATTTTTTGTAGGAACCGAACCACTGTCTATAACGCTTGACGGCACGTTCCAACTCCGGTGTCATCGGTTAGTCCCAGTTCCCAAGAGGAAGCCAAGGCAATAAGATGAACCATACTATCACAGCTGGAGTAATCTTCCTCCTGAGGCTTTAGGCTGGGAAGAAAGGTCTGCGGGGAAATTGCGGGGATAGTATGCAGCAATTGACAAGTAGCATGAGAGTCTTCTCTATCCCGATATTTTCCAAAATCCTCGGTGAGGTGTGCCGCTCTCGAACCAGTCCGTTAATCACGATTGACTTAGCCGGCCCGGTGATCCGCCGCGCCAGGTTCATTCTGTCATCATCTAAAGCTCAAAGTATTATCGTAGAAAGGCTTCCTTCAAGATCTGGCGAATCTTTCTTTTCTTGATTTCGCTCGGAACGCTCGCCAGGCGATGCCAACGGCGTGAGTGCTTGCTGCTGCCTGTTGACGCATCACACCCATTGCCCTATCCTACTGCGGCTTTGGCCCAAATTATGGTGACTGCGGGAGACGGTTATCGTTTGGACCGGATTTATGACCGTGACAGAAAGGCGTGAGGCAGTGAAATGACAACTTTGGCCGAACAAGGAGGATGTATGCTTCTAATTTATTTCGTCGTTACCCTCTCGATGACTTTCGTAGGGTGTGCCTCTCATGACATCAGGCAAATAGCGCCAGACTCTATAGGCGCGTACCAAATCCAAGCAAACGAGAGCGGCGTGGTCGTCGCGGCCGATCCGTTCAGTACCAAAGAGAAGGCCGAATCCGCATTTACTCTCGACCTTACAGAACAGGGGTTCGTGCCAGTGCTTTTAGTGTTGGAGAATCGCACAAAAGACAATGTTTTGCTCATTAAAGACGATATCGAGCTGACGGACAGTCGAGGCAATATTCGTAAGCCGGTGAGCGCGAATATCATGGTCTCCAAGTTCGAGCATAACAAGATGGCGTACGCGCTGTTAGGGTTCGGGATCTTCTCCTACATGTCGGCGGAAGATGCCAATAAGAAGATGTTGGAGGACTGGAGCAGTAAAGAATTACCAGCGGAAAAAGTTTTGCTTCCCGGTCGGAAAACACATGGGGTTGCCTACTTTTATCTGGGTAGGACAGGGCTAGAGGCATTTTCAAATTCGACGTTAAACGTGCCGCTGCTCAATATGCGTACAAGCGAACGAACCGGCAGCATCCTGCGAATGGTCGTGTCGCAATAATTAGGCAAGAGTTTAATGCGTGCGCTTATCTCACGATGATGAAGATCAACCACTTCGCCGGAATGGTCGCGCTCACGGTGTTTTTAGCCGGCTGCTCGGCATCGGCATCGGGCACCAAGTTCAAGGATAGTTCGTTTGTCACACAACGGGTCGTGGACGACAAGGGTAGAGTCATTTTTTACCGCGAGGCGGATACGAACTTCCGTTGGGTCACTCTGGGCATAGATCGTTCGATAGTAGGCGCGCTGGCTCAGAGTGGATTCATCGTCGCTGACATCGCGCCGGGAGATCACAGGCTTTCCGCGTGGCTGCGATACATGCCGGGAGAATTTGCAATCAGACTAATGGTTTCAGCCGGAGAAACTTACTACATCCGGGCGTCTCGCCGGGCCGAGCGCATGCTTTACTCAGCCTTCGGTGGCATCGGTGGAGTTCTTCTTTTAGCGGACACCAAAGGTGAATTCCAGCTTGAGCCGGTCCCCGCAGCGATTGCGTCGATGGATTTAGAGGAACTCAGGCTTTCCGAGTAGCTCATTAAGCTGACAACCCGATTTACCGGCGGCAAAGTCAGAAAAGGTTGAGTAGTTAGCTCTTCTTTTCGGCTATCGCATCTGAAGTTCAAACTCGACGAAAGGACGTGCTCGGGTCGGATGACTCACCGCTCTCGAAACCGTCACGAATCACAGCTGAGCCGCTACGCTGACTTACTATGGAACACTTCCACGTTTTGACAATTCTCAAAACGTCAAACCGTTCATTCCGGCGGACGTGCGGAAAGCACAAAGAAAACATGGCGAAGAGAAGGTGACTTGAGTCTGTTCATCACCAAATCTATGTCAGTTGTCCGCTTCGCCACCTACACTTGAGAACGTTGACGCTGGCACCATTAATAAGTAGGATATTGCCCGTTATGACGGCGATAGCCAAAAAACTCAACGCGAGGATGAACCGGTGGGCGCCCGAAACGGCTAAGAAAGTGGAGCGACTCGTGGCTGAAATCATCGAATTAGCCGACCACGACGCCCTGGACCTGGTTCGTTCGCGCCAGGTCGAGCAAGAAGTGCTCGACATTATCGATGGCCGCCAAGCAGGGTGAGGTCTGGCTGGCCGACCTTGGGCTCGCCGCGAAGACGCGCCCTGTTGTTATCCTTCCCGAGACGACCCGCAAGCACCTCGAGCGCTCGTGACCTATATTCCGTTCAAGCCGTTAAAGGCAGCAGCTGCCTTCGTAAAACGACCAGCCTGACCCCCCGCGCTTTTCACAATTGAGTATCTTGTCTGAGGCAGAAACAATTTTTGGCCGGCCAGTTCAACTTTTCGCGGGTCATGGCATTATAAATAGTATGCCCAGAGTAAATAGAGAGCCGAGACTTTTTGATGTCTCGGCAAGAGTTCCGGATGGATTTGTTTATCATCAAGACTTTATCTCAGAGGCCGAAGAGCACGAACTTATCGGTGAGATTCAGGGACTTCATCTTACGCCGTTTAAATATTATCAATTTACCGGGAAGCGGCGAACGGCTAGTTTTGGCTGGCAGTACGAGTTCGGAAAAAGTGAGATCACTACAGCTCCAGACATGCCGGCATTTCTTTTACAGGTTCGGACACGCGCCGGAAAACTCTTCAACATTGATCCGAACAGTTTAACCCAAACTTCGATCATTGAATATTCTATTGGATCCCCGATTGGCTGGCATCGGGATATTCCGCACTTTGGCGTTGTGGTTGGTATTTCTCTTGGCGCAGCATGCCGGATGAGGTTTCACAAATATGACCGGCGATCGAAGAACTTTAATCGTGATGAAATATTATCGCTCGAACTACAACCGCGGTCGATTTACCTAATGAGCGGAGCTTCGCGAGAGATCTGGCAGCATTCAATTCCGCCGGTGAAGGAGCTTCGCTACTCGATCATGTTGAGGACTTTGCGCGCGAAGCCATAAGAGCTTTGCCAGGCCCCAAGCCCCGGTCGGACCTGCGCACGGTGTTGATTCAGCGATATGAAATTGCATAAATAACGTGACTTAGAGAAAGTTAGACGGGCTCGACGACTCGCGGAGCGTTCAGCCCGACAGGAGACGACATGCCCAAGAAAGAAGTCATTCAGGTAAATCTCGGCGCGGCCAATCCCAATCTGTCCCCCGCCACCCGTTTCGGCAATCTGGTGTTCGTGGCTGGCCAGACCGGAAGACACCCGGTTTCGGGGGAGGTCGGCAAAGGCGTTCGTGAGCAGACCAATTATGCCCTGCAGCGCGTCAAGACGATCTTGGAAGCCGCCGGCACATTCCTCGATAACGTCCTGACCGTGACGACGCATCTGACCAAACGGGAGGACCTGGCGGACTATAACGAGGAATACGCCAAGTTCTTCCCGACCAACAAGCCGGCCAGGACCACCGTGGAAGTGATGTTAAACTCGCCCGATCTTCTGGTGGAGATCACCGTAACCGCTTGCATCCCCGATTGACGTCAGCTTCCAAATAGCAGCGCAGCAATCCTTCAGTTCGGGTTTGCCGCTCCGGCGGCAGCCGCATATTCGGGCGTTCCCTTGGCGGGAATCGTCCAGAAATAGACGGTACTCCCGCCGGCTTCCAGGGTCTGCTGCGGTTTCCAACTGCCCATGTCGAAGGCGTGTGAGACGATTCGGGTTCCCGGCTTCAGATCAGCCAGCAATTTGGGCAACAATTTCAGATTGAGGCTCGGCAGCAGGTAAAGAGTTACGACCGTCGCATCGCTGATATTCGCTTCGAACAAATCTGCGTTCAAGAAACGCACGCGGTCGCCGACGCCAGCAGCTTTGAGGTTGGCCTCCGCTTCCTTGATGCGATCAGGATTGATGTCGATGCCGATGGCGCGCGCAGCATTGTACTTCTGCACCGCCATAATCGGGATACGCCCGTCGCCCGAACCCAGATCATACACGACGTCGCTCTTGCCCACCCGGGCGACTTTGAGCATCGCGTCCACGGTTTCATAAGGCGTCGGGACAAAAACGACATCGGGCGAGCGCAGTTGCTTGCCGGATTGTTGTTCCTGATCAGTCGACTGAGCACTCGCGCCATACCCGATGAAACAGAGCGACAATGCCAGCAGATAGAGAATGCTTTTGATTTTCACCGATCCTCCTTGCATGCATGGTATCAATGCCTATCCGCAGCGCCATGACGGTACGTTCAAAACGTTACTACAACTAGGCCCGGAGGGGAAACTTCTACGGTCGCGAATTCTCGAAATTTCAAAACAGGGTCGCTTACTCTGTGAGGCGAACCAGCAGCCCCTCTTCTGGGCGGAGGTGGAGATTGCCTCGCAGACGCTCTTTCGAGCGATCCAGATAGGTCGAGAGCGCAATCCTTCCTTCGGGCACCTTGTTTGAAAAATTTACCACTTGCGGTTGAAGCTTCAGGTTTAGCGCAACTAGAAATGCGCTCTCCCGATCGCGGCGCACATAGGTGAGCAGATTCCCATCGGCTTCCAGTGGTTCGAATCGTCCCACTTCGAGGGCGGGCTCGCCGCGGCGCACTTTGATGAGCTGGTTGTAAAGGGTGAGCATCGAAGCGGGATCATCGCGCTCTACTTCCACGTTCACCCGGTTGTAGTCTTCAGCAATCGGCAGCCAGGGTTCGCCGTCGGTAAATCCGGCGTGCTTTGCCGCGCTCCACTGCATCGGAGTTCGCTGGGGATCGCGACCCAGACCGCGCCCCGGAACATTTTTCTCGAATGGGTCCTGGACCTTTTCCGGGGGGATCTCCATGTCATGCATCCCGATCTCATCGCC
This sequence comes from Deltaproteobacteria bacterium, assembly GCA_005879605.1. Lineage (GTDB taxonomy): Bacteria > Desulfobacterota > Binatia > UBA9968 > UBA9968 > DP-1. The sequence continues at coordinate 2,724 of VBKE01000250.1, read as the reverse complement.
GTAGTAAAGCGTCGGCGTGCCGCGCAGAGTGAGCAGCAGCATCGCTGCCAACCGCGCCTGGGCTGGACCGACCCGGGATGCAATGCGCGGCCGGTCGTGGTTTCCGAGAACCCAGTTCGGCCAGCCACGCTCCGGCAGTGCCGCCTCGTATTCCCCGATGATGCGAGCGATATCACGAGCCTGCCACTTCGTGAGAAGAAGCTGAAAGTTAAAAGGGAGGTGGACGCCGCCAAGATCTGCGCCATAGTATTGTACAAGTCGCTCGACGGGCAGATAGATTTCACCGATCAGCACCCGATCTTGGTACTGATCGACCAGGTGGCGCATGCGAGCAATCACTGCGTGCACCTCCGATTGATCCGTGGTGTAAAGCGGAATCAGCTTTTGGTAGGGGTCGCTGCCCTCGCGCCAGCTCGGGTTGGGAGGATTGTCGCGAAATTGATCGTCTTCGATTAAATGCCAGAGTACATCCACCCGAAAGCCGTCAACGCCGCGCTCCAACCAGAAGCGCAAAACGTTCAGCATCTCTTCGACGACTTCGGGATTGCGCCAGTTGAGGTCGGGCTGTTCGCGCAGGAAGGCATGGTAGTAGTATTGCCCCGTATGCGCGTCGTATTCCCAAGCGCTTCCACCAAAGCACGACAGCCAGTTATTCGGCGGCCCGCCGCCGGCGCCAGGGCCGCGCCAGATATACCAGTGGCGCTTGGGGTTGTCGCGCGACGACCGCGACTCCACAAACCAGGGATGCTGGTCGGAACTGTGATTGGGGACAAAATCCAGGATGACTTTGAGGTCGCGCGCATGCGCCTCTCTGATCAGTCGATCGAAATCAGCGAAGGTGCCGAACAACCGGTGGATCGCGGTATAGTCCGCCACATCGTAGCCGAAGTCCTTCATTGGCGACGGGTAAATCGGGGAGATCCAAACGGCGTCGACGCCGAGCCAGCGAAGATAATCCAGCCGTGAGATCAGGCCCGTGAGATCACCCACGCCGTCGCCGTTACTGTCCATGAATGAGCGCGGATAGACCTGGTAGATAATACCCCGTTGCCACCAGAGATACGTCGCCGCTCTTTTTGCGGTGTCCCGAGTTTGCTCGGTTCGCTGATTGGTCATGGGTGCCGTCCGAGATCTGATCTGGTAAATTCAGGTCGATTCAACTGCCATAGGAAAACATTTCCGAGAGATTGCGAGGAGAGTTCCGGCGAGCTGATGCGGCGAAGCGTCATCAATACACGATAAAATGTAAAATGGCCCGCCTCAAGGTAGTTGATACCACAGCCAGCTATTTTTAATGTTGTCTGTCCGTTATTCACCTAATTCCTGCCTTCGGTTGTGTGCAAAATCACGTCGACTTGGCGTCGAACGATGGGCTGCTCGACGAAAAATACCGACTAGCTCGCTCAGAACGGCGTCGAGAAGCCTCTGGCATGTTGGTTGCTCTACTGCTGAGTAAAGTTTTGCCGGTTGGCTACTCGTGTAAGGTCGTCAAGCAGATCGCCGAGATTGCTCTACGTTTGAAGCGACTCTTGGCGCTACTTGAGATGTTTCACATCTGAAAAAACACTGACCTCAGAGATCCGAATATTCGGTGGAGATGGTCCAGACTCGACACTTCGAAAATACGCTTGCTGTTGTCGGGCTAAAATGAAATGACCGCTTCGAAACATCGTCGCCAGATCCGTTATGCGGTGGTCGGATTAGGACATATCGCCCAGGTCGCCGTGCTCCCGGCGTTCGCGCATGCGCGGGCAAATTCTCAACTGACGGCGCTGGTATCCGATGATCCGCAAAAACTAAAAACCCTCGGACGACGTTATCAAGTCGATCATCTCTTTTCTTACCGGGAGTATGGCGATTGCTTACGGAGCGGCGCGGTGGATGCAGTTTATATCGCTTTACCGAACCATCTGCATGCACAATACAGCATAGACGCGGCACGGGCCGGGATTCACGTCTTGTGTGAAAAGCCCATGGCAGTTACCGAGAAAGAGTGTTGGGCGATGATTCGGGCCGCCGAACGTGCCGGCGTCAAGCTGATGATCGCCTATCGGCTCCATTTTGAAGAAGCTAATATGACCGCCGTAAGGATCGTACGCTCGGGAAAACTCGGCAATCCGCGTTTCTTCACTTCGTCCTTTTCCATGCAGGTGCGCCCGAATAATATTCGCACCGATAAGGAAAAAGGAGGCGGAACACTCTACGATATCGGCATTTATTGTATCAATGCCGCGCGCTATCTCTTCGGCGCAGAACCCACGGAGGTTTTTGCTTTCAGCAGCACCAGCAAAAAGGAGAAGCGCTTCAAAGAAATCGACGAAATGACCAGCGCGCTTCTGCGCTTTCCGGACGGTCGATTGGCGGAGTTCACCTCAAGCTTCAATGCGGCCGACGTGGCTAGCTATCGCGTGGTGGGCACGAAAGGCGATGTGCGACTCGACCAAGCTTACGAGTACGTTTATCCGATCGGTCTCCAAGTCACGATCAAGGGCGAAAGCCGGAAGCAAACCTTTCGCAAGCGAGACCAGTTTGCGCCCGAGCTGGAGTATTTCTCCAACTGTATTCTTAACAACCGGACTCCGGAACCCTCGGGGATGGAGGGAATCGCAGACGTGCGCATTATCGAAGCGCTCTATCGATCGGCAAAACGCCGGAGGCCGGTGAAAATCGAACCCGTGCGGCAAACCCAAAGACCCTCGATTAAACAAACAAAACAGCGCCCCG
>VBKE01000249.1 GCA_005879605.1 Deltaproteobacteria bacterium | reverse complement strand
TCTTCTCGGCGAGATATTGGAGAATCGCGCCGGATTCGAACACGTCGAGGGGCCCTTTGCCGTCGGCCGGTTCATGATCCACGATCGCCGGTATGCGGTTGTTCGGCGAAATCGCGAGAAACTCCGGCGCAAACTGCTCGCCTTTGCCGATGTTGACCGGCTTGATCTTATGGGGAAGACCGGTCTCTTCCAAAAAGATCGTGATCTTGTGGCCGTTTGGTGTGGTCCAGTAGTAAAGATCGATCATGGCGGACTCCTGAAAAAAGGAATGTGATAATTTCTTAGCCGCTTTTTCCATACACTTTATCGATAAAACCATCCTTTTCAATCTCCCGCACGATGCTGTCGTCGATCAAGCTGTCCACGGTCACTTTGCTTCCGGGACTTTGCTTTAAAGCTTCGTCAAGCTGGATTTTCATCCCGTCTCGCGTCGTATAAGGAACGCGCTCCAGAATCTTGGCGGTCGATTGGTACGAACTATCCAGATAAGTCTTGTTCGCTCCCCGAAGATACTTCGCAACGATCTTTTGCGTCGCGTCTTTGTTGGTCTTGAAGAAATGCGACGCTTCGATCAATGCCATCAAAACTCGTTTCACGGTATCTCGCTTTTTTGCCAGGTAGCTTTTGGTTGTCACCGCGCATATGAAAGGCAAGGGATAGGGCTTTGGCAGATCGGCCATGTTGGCCAAAATGCGGTGCGGCAGCCCGCCGGGAATCAGGTAAACATTCCCCGGCGGTGATGGGAATCCCGCAATGACGCCGCGGCTAAATCCAGCCGCTCGCTCCGAAGCGCCTCCCACCTGCAAGATTTTGACGTCCTCCATGGGCCTTAGACCCAGTCCTTTTAGCAACTCCCGTGCAGCGACATCCGACACGCTGCCAAATCGGCTGATCCCGATCGATTTGCCTTTCAAATCTTCCGGCGATTTGATGCTATCGAGGACAACAAGCTCATAGGCGAGAACATTGATCATGCAGGCTGTGCTCACAGTATCCGCGCCCCTGACCGCCGCGTTCGCAACGCCGCTTCCCGCCGCGTTTCCGACTTGAACGTCTTGGGCGACGATTGCCGCGATACCGACGGTCGTGCTGCCGATATAAATCAGGTCCACGTCCAAACCTTGCTTTTTGAAGAAACCAGCGTCGTAAGCAACGGTCCAGATTTGGTTGATGGTGTCCGTCGAGCTGTAGGCGATCCGGATCTTCTCCTGAGCACGCACAGTTGAAACGACGATGAGCAAGAACATGACGGCAGAAAAAAAACTTGCGCAACTGCGACTCCTGTCATTCATAGAACCCCTCCCGTAGAAAGACTGTTCTATTGGAGTACTGGAGTGATGGAGTAATGGATTCTTCCTAACACTCCAATAACCCAATCCTATTTCGCCAGCGACCGGAATATCTTTTCCGCGCTGATCGGCAGATCGAAGATTCGCACGCCGCAGGCGTCGTGCACCGCGTTGGCAATGGCGGCCGGCGGGCTGACGTTCGCCATCTCCCCGATCCCTTTTGCCTCGTAGGGGCCGGGACCTCCTGGGGAATGGACCAGAATCGTCTTGAACCTGGGAATGTCCGCAATATTGGGAATCTTATATTCGCCTAGGTTCGTTGTCGTGATCCTGCCGTTGTCGTCAATCAACTCTTCCATCAATGAAGATCCGATCGCCATCATCGCGCCGCCGTCGATCTGACCCTGGTGGGCGATGGGGTTGATAATAGTACCCACGTCGTGGGCCGTGACGAAGCGGTGAAGCTTGACTTGACCGGTCTCCCGATCGACTTCCACTTCCGCCACCTGGGCGACAAAAGAAGTAGAAGAGCCCTTTCGCGGAACCTCGATCTCTACACTGGCGATGATCGGGCTGCCTGTGGCCCCAATCACGTCGCGCAACGTTAACGATTTGTGTGGGTTGTCGCGGCTTGAGAATCGGCCTGCCTTGTAGACGACCTTCTCTTCCGCGCACTGAAGCATCGGCGCAGCCTGCGCCGCCAATTTAGTTCTGAGCTCGCCGCATGCTTTGATCACGGCGTGACCGCCGATATTGGTCGAGCGGCTGCCGCCGAAGCCGATATCGACGCTGTAAGGGACCTCGGAGGTGTTGCCGTTACGACAACGCACCTGATCAACCGGCACGCCCATCTCCGAGGCCACGGCCTGACACATGATCGTGCGGAGCCCGGTTCCCTGATCGCCGCTCACCGTGAAGATCGTGAAGCTTCCATCGAGTTCGGCAGTCACGACAATCCAGCCTTTACCGGCGCCGGGCGCGCGCCAGAATCCGCAGGGGACCGTGTTGGTATAAACTTGGAGAGCCTCCATATAGCAATGGTCGATGCGGTAAGGACCGGCCGTCCCGGCGCCGCCGATGCTCGCCTGTCCGGGTTTCATTCCCGCGTAAGCGCCGCTGCCGTGAACCGCCCGCACGTAACGGGCCACGAGCCGGCCGTCGCGCTTGACTCCCGTGCGCACGGTGATCACCGAATAGTGGTCCGGGTTGGTAAAAGTCAGCTCTTCGCTATTGGTCGCCACGATTCTCACCGGCCGCTTCGCTTGCTTCGCAAGAAAATAGGCGATCGGCAAATCGCCAGGGCCGCCCTTGCCGCCGAAGTCTCCGCCGACGGTGACCGCGTGGACGCGAACTTTGTCGGGAGGCAGGCCGATGGCTTTGGCCAATTGCGATCGGGTGCCGAAAGGACTCTTGCTGGATGACCATGCCAGAACCTGCCCGTCGTCTTCGACGGCCACGAGAAAGGCCTGGGGTTCGATGTAGCCCTGATGGCGGAGCGGAATCCGGAAGGTGTGTTCGATGACCCGGTCCGACTCGCGGAATCCTTCATCGATGTCACCCTTCTTCCAAGTCAGCCGGTTACACAAATTGGGAATATCCCTGACCATGATGGCTTGAGGCGCGCCGTCATAGGCGGATGCGTCATCGTGCAATGTCGGCGCACCCGGCTCCATCGCTTTCAACGGATCGAAAACCGCCGGCAGCTCCTCGTATTGTACTTCGATAAGGCCGACCGCGTCCTCCGCAGCTTCGCGCGTCTCAGCGGCCACCGCCGCGACTTTGTCGCCGATGTAGCGGACTTTGTCCCAGCAAAGGACGGGAATGTCCCGAATGCTCTTGCCTACATAGTGATCAGGCTCATCTTTCCCGGTGACGACAGCACGCACGCCCTCGACGTTCCAGGCCTTCGAAGTATCGATGCTGACGATGCGCGCGTGAGGATACGGGCTGCGCAGAATTTTTCCCCATAACGCATCCGGGAAATGGACGTCCGCAGCGTATACGGCCTGACCGCTGACCTTCTCGGCGCCTTCTACCCGACCCACGCGGGCGCCGATGATTGATTGTGGTTTCGCCATGCAGTTTCTCCTTTGGCCGGATCTTTGAGGTTGATTTTCCTATCTCCGCCGCCCGTGTGAATTCATCAGCCACGGAACGAAAAGACTCTTGCCAAATATATCTTCAAGAATTCGCGCGAGGCAATACCTGACATGCGACACGATGTAAAAGGAGCTAAGCAGAGAAAGAGCTACCAGGAACTAAAAAGATCGAGCGTTGGTGATATCGTAATTTGTTCAGCGCTCCCGCCACCGTGGCGCTCAGGGTCGCCGTGATGTGGTAAGGGCTGCCGGCGACGGTCTCACCCGGCAGACAACGGAAAATGAAAAGAGCAGGACCCCCGTTGAGTCCACCCGCTAAGCGTTATACAAAAAGAATAGGACCGGAGAGTTGAACCGGTAGTTTGATATGGGAGAATTACTCGATAAATTAGCGGTGCCTATAAAGAAAGGGAAATCAATGAAAACTCAGCGATTAATCTCGTCCCGGATTTTTACTGCAAGTTTTATTGTTCTTGCGGGTCTGTTCGCTTCACAAGCAGCTCACGGCGGCGACTCTGTTCAGCTCGCCCAGGCCGAACCGCCAAAAGGAAAACCCGTTACGATTCGGGGAAAGATATCTGGCGTCGAAGGCCAAAATCTCAAGGTAACCACCTCGTCCGGGGACGTTTTGGTTCGTTTGCCACAGGACGTCAGGATTGGCGGAGTGGCCGCCGCGAAACTTTCAGACATCACGTCTGGCAGTTATATAGGAACAACCGCTGAAAAGCAGAACGACGGCAACCTCAAAGCGCTCGAGGTCCACATCTTTCCCGAAGAAGGGCGCGGCACCGGCGAAGGGCACCGGCCTTGGGATTTAACGCCAAGCTCTACCATGACCAACGCCAACGTCGAAAAAGTAGAACAGACGTCCGTGGAAAAGGTCCAGGGACAAATGCTCACCTTAAAATATAAGGGAGGCGAAGCCAAGGTGTTCATTCCCCCTGGAACGCCCATCGTCAAGAACGTACCGGGGGATCGCTCGCTGCTTAAGCCGGGAGTCGGCGTCTTCATTCCCGCCGTTCGCGGCGATGATGGAACGATCACAGCGACACGGATCGCCGCCGGCGTCAACGGCATCATGCCGCCAATGTGAAACGGCAATTCAGGAAACACAGGCGAATGTTTTGAGTCGGTGAGGTGCAGTTCTGGACTCGTCAATCTGTCTTTGGAAAACAATCTTCGCATTACCTCCGGATTTTTTTATCGGAGACTCGGGCAACAGCGCTTGTATGCCTTGAGTCGTGCCGCGAATCAGCACGACCTGTACGTCCAGTCCTTCGCGCTTAAAATATCCGCGACGCATGCCGCCCATAGATGTCCGAACCAGAGGACCGTGGACGAAACCCGACAGGAAATTTGATTCTCTCCTGCGTGAGCCCGGATGCAGGAAGCGCAATTACCAGGAGCAGCACCGCTATAATTCGCTTCATGATTTTGCGCCCTCTTCGCGGTGAAGCCCGCCAAAAACCCGGCTACGCGGTCGGCTTGTAGATATAGCCGTAGGTAAGGTTGGTGCGGCCCTCACCGACGCGCTCGTAGATCTCCTTGTGGTAGGCTATTTTATCGTGCTCGATCTCGGCGCGCTGCTGTGGCTTGAAATTGTACAGCCGCGCGTTGTTGCCGCCGAAGATTGCGTTTTTCACCGGCCCGTCGGCCGGCCCGAGCGGCTTGTAGCCGTATTTCTTCTGCAGTTCTTCGGGGATTTCCAGCCGCCGCAGCGCCTCGATCTGCCATTGCGGCGCGCCGGTCCAGATCGCATCGGTTCCCCAACAGACGTGGTCGGCGCCCATGCCCTTGATCAGTATGCCCAGCATAACTGCAGACAGGCGCGGCTCGGCGACGGTGGTCTGCGCGAACAGTTGGCCGACATCCGCGTAGACGTTCCTGACGACGAACTTCGCCGGGACCTCGGCGAGGTCGGAGACCCACTCGATGCGCCCAGTCTGTTCGAACTGGGCCCAGGCATCCTCGGCCTTGCCGCCGCCGGCAAAGCGGTATCCGCCGTGATAGATAATAAAATTGATCTGCGGCCAGTCCTTCGCCGCCTTCCCCACGTCGCGCACGTCGGAGTACTCGAGGAGGTGGGGGAAATCCTTCTCCACTGACGGCGGGAACAGCCCCTTGTGGATACAGACGTTCATCAGCCCCGCCTTGAGGAATTTTTCATAGGCGGGATAGACGAGCTTCTCATCGTCGAGCCGCCAGGGATGCTTGCTCAGACTCTTGTTGGTGTTGTCGCCGATGGTGTAGCCCTTCATCGAATCGGGCTTGAGGTCGGCCAGGGCGTGGTCGATCGCTTCCATCCATCCGGGATAACCGGGGGTGAAGATCGCGTGGGCGAAGCACCGCTTCGTGCCGGCGATGGCGTTGATGGTCGCGCGCGCCTGCGCCTTCATCTCGTTGGTCAGGAACCAGTCCTGCGGCACCTCCGAGGGCGAGCCGCTGATGCAGGCGACCTTGGTGTCGCTGTCGAAGTAGATCTCCTTCAAGTAGTTGGCGAACTTCAGATCGTCGAGCGTCTGCTCCTTCTGCGCGAGCGCCGGATTCCAGCCCGCCTGGCCGACTGCCTTGCGCTGATTGAGGAAGTTCTGGATGCGGGTGTCGTCGCGCAAGAAGTGGGTGTGCATGTCCATGATGAACTGCTTGGACAAATTCTTCGCGCGCTCACTGGCCTTCTCCGGGATCGCCGCCTCGGCGCGCGATACGCCAAAAATCGGTCCGTAGGTGTCGTTCATCGCTACGAATGCTGCCGCCATGCCTGCGGCGGTCTTAAAAAAGGCGCGGCGGCTCATGCCTTGATGGCGCGCCAGCTCGCTCCCGTAGCTTTTGATCCGTGCTTCGAACTCGCGCTGCTTTGTGGTCTGCGGTGCCGGCATGAATTCGTCGCTCGACACCGACTGCGTCGGAATCGGCGATGGAAAAGCGAACGCCTCTGCGGGCAACAACTGCTTCAGTTCCTCAGAGCTGAGTAATCCCATAACCGCCTCCTTACCTGGAAAGAATAGGAAATTGTTTTGACCCATAGACAAAAAGGGCTTGGATGAGTGTCTTAGATAGACGCAAATCGCACGTTCGACTGGGGAAATCCGCTCCAGGCTATCATGCAGAAATCAAAGATGTGACTAGATCGAGGAGCCCAACCGTCGCGCCAATTAGCCGCTTATTTAACTCGCGGGAATCCGGGCGTCAAATGGAAAAAAACATGAGACGAAAGGCGTGAGCGTAAGCCAGAAGAAAGTTGGAACTTCCACGTTTCGAGAATTCTCGAAACGTCGAAAGGATGTGCGACCCGTCCGGCATAGACGACCAGAGGCGGATGCCTGTTATTGTTTAACTCTGATTTAAAGTAGAAGTCTCCCAAGTTTGTCCACGATTTCTATAATAGTTTTTCCTGCGTATCTTGCAGATGAGTTCGCCCTCCGAACCCACGAACCAACACTCTTGACCTGGTCGGCGAGACGAGACTGCCAAGCTTTGATCCTCATGCCGCTAGAAGCCGCGTCAAGGTTGTAATGACACCAACTTTTCGGCTAGTCTGCGTTTCAAATCACGGTTGGGGCACTCAACAAACCTGAAGGAGGAAACGTTATGCTAAGCAAAAAGACAAAAGTAAAAAGAAGCTGCAGAGAGCGTCTCGGAAATCTGTTCCTCGCTGCCGCGACGATCCTGGCATCGTGGTGTGCGGGTCGGGTCGGAAATGCGGCCGAGCCCTTCATGTTGACGTCCTCGGCCTTCAAGGATGGGACCCCGCTTGCGAAGAAAAATGCCGGCGACAACAAGTCCAATCCGAACTGCGTCGGTGAGAACGTTTCGCCGCCGTTGTCCTGGTCCAATCCGCCGGCTGGAACAAAGAGTTTCGCGTTGACCATGGTCGATCCGGAAGGCAGAGGCGGAACGGGTGTGATTCACTGGGTTGCCTATGGCATTCCTGCCTCAGTGACCGGTTTTGCAGAGGGTGAGACCAGCAAGCCGTCCGAAAAATACGTCGGCGGCAAGGGTACGGCCGGAGCCTCGACTTATATGGGACCCTGCACGCCCGCGGGAGCGCCGCACCATTATACGTTCACACTCATCGCCACCGATTTGGATCCGAAGGAACTGCCGCCGGGCCTCACTCGGGACGAGCTCTTTGCTAAATTGACCGGCCACACCAAGGGCGCGACGGGTCTCGTCGGCCTGTTCGGAAGTCCGTGACGCGAAATCGCGAAGCCTGTTCGTGAATCGTCTTCGTGAAACGGAATAGGTAAACGGAGCAAAGCGGTTCTCAACTAAAATGACATCAAGGAGAATCGGACGGTGAACGGGAAAAAACTTTTTCGAGCCGTTGCGGTGCTGAACATTGGACTCCTGGTGTCCTTGCCCATTCTCGATAACCCGATGACCCGGAAGAGAACAAAACTCTTATCGCCGGACGCGAGCGCAGCGGAAGGCCGAGGCTTTCGGCTTGACGAGGCAACCATCGCCGATGTTCACCGAGCGATCAGGACGAAGCAAATCACGGCCACGCAACTAGTAAATCTCTACCTCAAGCGCATTAAGGCGTATAGCGGCACCTGTGTGCAGGGCGCTGTTGATCCCGCTATCGGATTGCAGCTTGGCGACATCACGCCGATTCCAAACGCAGGGCAGATTAACGCGTTTATTACGTTGAATCTAAAGGAAGACAAACGGATTGCGCTGGGGTTGCCCGGCAGGATGAAGCGCACCCACACCGGCTCGGATGATCCAAAGGTTCCGGATGCTCTGGACCGCGCTCGAGAGCTCGACGCCGAGTTTGCCCGGACCGGCAAGCTGGTCGGGCCGCTTCACGGCATTCCTTTCGCCATAAAGGACCTTTTTGATACCTTCGACATGCGCACGACGGCCGGCGCTGCCGCGGCATACGCGAATGACAGACCGCCGCGTGATGCAACTGTAATTGCGAAGCTCAGGGAGGCGGGAGCGATCATCCTCGGGAAGACGAATTTGGACGAATACGCGCCGGCGGGCATCGGCCGTAGCACATTCGGAGGCCAGACCTGTAACCCCTATGACACGACGCGGATTCCTGGAGGCTCGAGCGGAGGTTCCGCAGCAGCCGTGGCCGCGAACCTGGCGATGTGCGCATTGGGAACGGACACGTCCGGGTCGGTTCGAAATCCGGCTTCCTACAACAATATCGTAGGGATCGTTGCGACGCAGGGTTTGGTCAGTCGCGACGGAATTTTTCCTCTGACGTTCACGAGAGACCGAGCCGGCCCTCTTTGCCGCACCGTACAGGACGCCGCGGTGGTGTTGGAAACGCTCGCGGGGTATGACCCGAAGGATGCTGTGACGGCAGCCGCTGCCGGCCCCAAGGTATCCTACCGTCGCTTCGCAAACGAGAAGAGCCTTGCCGGCAAAAGGCTGGGCGTGCTGCGAGATCTAATGATCGAAGTCACTCTCGCTGATCGAGATTCCATTCGCGTTGCCAACGAAGCGATTGCCGACATGAAGAAGGCGGGCGCGACCATTATCGACCCGCTAAATATTCAAGACACTATCGCAGAGCTGGTGCCCTATCTCGAGCCGAGCCTTCTGGCGAAGAACTTTCCGTCGGTTTTCCCGAAGGCTCCTCCCGAGCCCATCGATCACATCGTCACGATGTTCTTTGATCACGCCCTATTTCCATCCGGGCTCCGCGGCGCTAATCTCCGGATGCTTGCGGCGCAGCGCCGCGGCGAAGAGGGCAGATATACAATGAATCGATACTTGCGCGCGCGGGGTGATCCAAAGTTCAAGAGCACAGCCGACATGTTCGCTACCCCGACCTTTGCCGGCCACATGGACGTCTTGAAGGCGACCTTCGGCCTGACCGCCAAGAGTTTGGATACTGCCACACAGACCGATCACCTTTTAAGAATACAAACTCTGCGACAGATTCTGCTCAAGGTGATGGCGGGCAACAACCTCGATGCCTTGGTTTTCGTGAACACGACGATACCTCCCCCTGTCATCTTACCGAGCAGGCTGCCGGCGGCGTATGACACACGGACGGAGCCAAGAATGCTAAAGGCTGGAACCGCTCTGTCAGACCCGACACTCCTCCCAGATGAACCGGTTCTGAAAACCGATTTGGATGTATTCAGGGGCGCGGGTGGGAGTTGGGGCGTCAACCTGAGCCCGGAAAGCGGCTTCCCTTCTATTGTCGTCCCTGCCGGGTTTACCAGAGTGGTTTATGATCGGGCGCCAGATCCAACGGACCCCAACGGAAGCAGGCTCGTCGGTCCTACGCCGGCCCAGCTGCCGGTCGGTATGGAATTCGTCGGCCGACCATTCGCGGAAGCCAAGCTCTTGGATATCGCCTCCGCGTACGAAAAATTCACACATCACCGCCGCCTACCGGCAAGCTTTGGACCTTTGCCGGGAGAACCGTAAGATATGGGACCGTGTCAGAGAATGCGAGTGTGCGGCATTCAGCATAAGGAGAGATGAGAGTCGTGGAGGCGTTCTGATGGTCAGCATGCGTCATTGACTCATTCGAACGTCTAGGCACTTTCGATTGATCAACTAAGAGCCGGCGTATGTTGCACAATCAGTCCAATTTTCTCCATCGCTTCAGCCACGCCCAAGTGGTACACCTTGAATAATTAATATCCGTACCTGCTACCTTTTCTGTTTTAGCCGGGGCTAGGGATCGGATTGAGAAACTCTGGCGACATTAGTTACTTTCTTTTTAGGCGTCGCGATAAACCCATGAACTCCCGCGCCGTCTGCGTAAAACCCTACGATCTGGCCACGTTTGTTTATTCCGAGGGCGACCGTTTCAAAAGCGTCGGGGAAATCAATAGAGGTGAACACTCCGTTTTTGTAGATATATCCATGAATCCTGACTTCATCATCTTGGTAGATCCCGACGATGTGGCGGCGATCATTGATTCCTAGCGCAGAGGTGTTAGAAGCGCCGGGAAAGGAAACATCAATGGTGGTGAATTCGTTGCCGTTATCGATAAAACCGTGAAGCCCGTTTGTATCTTCGTAGAATCCCACAATGTCGCCAACACTATTGATCCCAGTGGCCGAGGTGGCAAAAGCTTCAGGGACATCGATGGAGGTGAACAGGCCATTATCATAAACAAACCCATGCTGTTCATTGCTAGAAGAGTTATCGAGGTATTCCCCTACGATCTGGCCACGATTATTAATGCCGTTCGCCCTGGTCAGAAAGACGCCGGCCGAGGGAACATCAATTGACGTAAATACATTCTTTTTACTTCTGTAAATAAAGCCATGTTGTCCCTGGCTCAGATATGAGCCCACAATCTGGCCATGGTTATTGATCCCGAAGGCTATAGTGTCTGAACCATCAGGGAAATCGATTGTGGTGAATCCTATTCCGTTGTAGACGAATCCATGGTTAGGACCGAAGAGCTCATCGGCATACGCCCCTACGACTTGGCCACGATTGTTTATTCCTTCGGCAACAGTGAAAACCGCGTTAGGGACATCGATCGGATCGAAAACGTAGGAGGCCGCCCGGCCGGCAGTAGAAACGCTTAACAGCAACCCTAGCGTCAATAAGACACGTACCAAGCAGCGACGCATAACGCTCCTCCTCTTGATGGTAGTAAACCGGTGATTTCCTTTAAACCCGCCGAAGCTACCTTTAACCGAAGGGCTTAGTCAAGGAATAAAAGTGATAAAGTGACTCAATAGTCTAGCAGCCTTGACTGATCACTCCTGAAAGTTAATGCTGACTGGCTCTCCACAGGCGCTGCTACAAAGGCGAAAAGAAAAGGTAAAAAAAGATTGAGCCGTGTCCTAATCGGTGCCGGATTTAGGTGTCGAGGTTTTAAATGATTTTGAATCCAGCTTATAGAGTTGCATTTTGCGGGAGAGCGTCCGCAGTCCGATTCCACAGCTCTTTGCGGTCGGCCCGACTTTTCCTCCGAAGGCATTCAGTTTTTGGGTAAGATATTGCTTTTCCTACTCCCTCATCCATTCATCCAGAGGGCGGCCCTGCCTTCGTTCGGCTGACGGTCATACGCGAGATCGGGCAGGTCCACCACTTCAATGATATGTCCCGTAGCCGAGACGATCGGCTCGAGCACGTTTTGAAGCTCCCTGATGTTGCCCGGCCAGGTATACTCCATCAAAACATTCATGACTTTCTTGGAGATGGCGTTGATACCCTTTGCCGAAGCAATCGGATGATGACGCAGAAAATCATGGACCAGCAGCGGAATATCGATCTTTCGTTGACGGAGAGGCACCAGATGCACGGGACGTTGATCCGATAATAAAAGTCGGACCGCATCTTGCCCTCAGTCACCATTTCCTTTAACGGAACATTGCTCGCCGCTATCACACGCATGTCCACGTGAAGGCTAACAAAGCGTTGTAAAAGTGACAGGTCAAATCGTGGGGAATTCGCAAATAGCATTTTAGGCGATTCCTGCTTGATGAAAAGAGGCGTCCTAGGTCCGCCTCCTTCTCATCGCCGATTTCGATCAGCGGCAGCGTAAGCGTATCGACGATCGGGAATGAGGGGAAGAGTGCTTCGAGGTCATTCTTTGCTAGCAACCATTTCAGGTGCGGAACTAATTCGTCGTTAATGCCAATGCCCGAGAGCACCGAGCCTTTGGTATATAAGACCAAAGATGGGTGTTAATTCATACTTGACACATAGTGTCACTTTGTGGCAAAGATACAATCCTGTTTTATTTGGTAGAGCCACGCACTCGGCCGCGCGAGATTCGTGAAGGGTAGAAGTCATGCATTCTGTTGACCCGGCCAAACACGTTCAACATCAACACTAAAAGCGACGATTGTATCTACACAACCGAGCACCCCATTCAAAAGGGGAGATTCGTCTCATATGTATAATGAACATTTCGGGTTTGTAGAGTCACCCTTCACCGCCACTGCAAATTCCCGCTTCTTCTATAGCAACGATCTGTATCAGGAAGCATTTGCCAATCTGCGCTACGGTATTGAGTGGAAGAAGGGCTTGATCGTCATGACCGGCGAGGTCGGAACGGGAAAGACAACCCTGCTGTGTAAAATGATGCGCAGTTTAAAACCAACAACTCACCCTGTATTTGTCTCGTCTGACCAACTCACGTACACCGAACTGCTCCGCTTCATTTCGAAGGAACTGGGCTTGGCAACCGATGGAAAGGACAGGCTCGCGACTGTGGAGCAGCTCCGCGACTATTTGATTACGCTGCATAAAAAAGGCCACGTCGCGGCTCTGCTGATCGATGAAGCTCAAAACTTAAGCGATGAGATGTTTGAAAGCATCAGATGCCTCTCGAATTTGGAAACCGAGAAGGAAAAACTGCTGCAAATTGTCTTAACCGGCCAACCCGAGCTTGCGACAAGACTCGGTCAACTGAGCCTCCGCCATCTGAAACAGCGAATGGTCCTTCACTGCCGTCTGGCCCCGCTTGATAAAGACGAGGTAGGTCGCTATATCGACTTTAGACTTCAGGAAGCGGGTTATGAAGGCAAGGATCTGTTCAGCACCGAGGTAGTGAGCCAGATTGCCTATTATTCGGGAGGGATTCCCCGACTCATCAACATTATTTGCGATAACGCACTGCTTCTCGCCTTTGCCGGATCCCAAACAAAGGTCACCACAGAAATGATTCAGGAGGTGGCCCGTGATCTCGGCCTAAAAAACTCTTTTCAACTCGCCAGCGAGTCATCGGCAACCGTCATTGAAAGCACGGCCGATGAACTGTGCAACGGCTCTTTAGAGGCCGTCGAGCGGCAAAAAGAACCTGTTCGGCGACAGAAAAGCGGCCTAGCTTTGACACCGATCGCCGTGGCGCTGGTCATGCTTGGAAGCACTGGCGGGGCGCTCTATTCGGAACAAATCAAATACTATCTCGCAGGCCTGGGTACTAGCAGCAAGGGTTCGACTGAAGTCGCACAGACAGGAGGTAACAGAGACCCCGCACCACCGGCGCAGAGTATTGTTTTGACGGAGGCGAGGCCGGATTTCCCCAAGTTGAAACCTACGAAGCCGCAACCGACGCCGTCAAACGCAGAACCATCAGAAGTTCAACAGCGACAGATTCAAACCAAACCAAGAGAATCACTTTTAGGACGCTTTGAGGTTGTCGGACCCTTCTCGTTCGTGCGACGTAGGCCCCGTTCAGATGCAGAGATTATAGCCACCTTGCAACCGCGAACTCAGATCAAGGTCGTGAGTACGAAAGGGGATTATTTCCGGATACAGGCCGTCGTGGACGGCAAAACCATCCGTGGCTATGTCCATCGTGAGGATGCCTTCTTCGAGCGGGCTAAAGCCAACGGGCAACGGAAAACCCCGGGTCAGTCAAATAACCAAGCCTCAATCAGGGTGCCATCTACCGTAAAATGATCATCGCTCATGTGCAGGCTTGGCAGCGGAGTTAGCTTTGCCAGGACCAGGAATGATTTAGCAAAATTAGGCCTGCCCACCCAAGCAGGGCCACTCCCAACGGAGCGCTCAATTTCTGTCCCCACGGCATGTTCTTCTCCACGGCCATTACTGCACCCAGCACTAGCATCCATCCGACATTCCCGACACCCACAGCGAACATCAAGAGCATCAAGGCCCAGCAGCAGCCCACACAAAAAATGCCGTGATTGATTCCAAGTAAGAGTGCATTTCGGCGATCATGGCGACCGCGCCAGTACTCCATGACAAAGCTCAAGGGCGCCCGGCATTTATCCAGGCAACGATATTTCAAACGGGTAAACTGAAAACTCCCAGCCAACAGCAAAGTGCCCGCTCCAATGACCCAGGCATTCGCCTCAAGCCATGTACTGCGCTCCACGATCTCATGCAAGGCCCAATCGGCTAAATGGGCCGCAACACCGAAGCCCGCCCATACGCTCAGGTAGCCAGTAATTACCAGAGCCGTGAGCTGCGAATGCTCCGGCCGCCGCGCGGTTAAGCGGTGAAAGATCTCAAGTAATGGGAGCGTGGTTGGCAACATCATGGCTATCGTCATTAGAGTCCAACCGACGAGGTAGAGGGATACGGGCAGGAAAACCGAAACCGTGCCGCCATCACGGCCGATCTCGCCCAGCTGTGCGTGGCCAAGGTAACGGCCATAGGGGGATCGATTCCATATCCACAACACCAGCCATGCCAGACCGACCAGTGAGCTAATGGTCCAGAGGAAAACTTTACGCTCGGCCATACCGTTCCTTAAAACAGCCACGGCTCGCAGCAGCTGTTGTCTATCCGCTCCCTATGCCAGCTGAGGAATTAGCTCTGGAAGATAAATTTTCCCTGAATCGCGTTATGGTCTCGAAGATCAATATTTTGCCCCAAGGCCGGATTCTTCATTTTGAATTTCGTCGCCTTGGCAACATATGCAGGTGAGCCGGGAATAGTCGAAAATATGGAATCGCGGAGCGTTGTCACCTCACCGTTCGGACCGCGAAAAGGCTCCATCTCACAGTCGGCGACGCTCCCGATCCGCAGGGTCCCCTTACCTTCTTCAACCTCGAAGGTAATGGGCGAGCGCTCCACGGCAACCACTTCGCTAATCAACTGTACGAGGTCCGCGATCGGGCCGCCTTGTTTGCCGGTATAAACGTTGAGGAGCGCTTCTTCCTGTTCCTTCGTGGCGCGTTCATCGATGTGGACAACAGCGCGCCAGTTACCCTTCAGTATGTTTCCGGGAATGTGAACAATGAAGCCCAAAGTGAGCCCGGCGACATCCACGCCATCGATTTTCCCTTTCTCGAAATGATGCGCCAGTGCCGAATCACAAGTCCCGTTATCCGGGTCAACACCGACCCAGCATGGACAGAGCACCTCACAATTGCAGACTTCGAGAAGACTTCCTTCGAGTTTGTAGGCCATATCGATTTCCCCCTTTCAAAAATACATTGGAAAATGATCCAAACCGAACAATCCTAAGGATCTTTTTCCCTTACAAAAAACTTTAGCCTTATTCACATCGCGCGGCTTTTACCAGCACGATCGCCCCATATCACCCGATGACCTGATTTGCTGTTATGTTGATCAATAGCTAACCGAATCGATAAAAGTCGCACAGCACCTTCGCTCAAAGATAGTCGGCTGAATCTCGCCACGCACCGGCTATCGACAGTGGATCTGCTGGTAGTTCCCTTCAGAGTCAAAGAAGTAAACAGCACGACCGCTGGGCCGGACCACCGGGCCTTCGTGGTAATGACCTTCTCTCTTCAGAAACTCGAGCGCCTCGTCAAAAGCTTCCGGGGCTACTTCAAAAGCCTGGTGGGCAATGCCGTCCTCCTTAAGAGTGTTGCGATGGAGCGGGCGAGGACGCTGAAAAAGCACGACATCCGCATCGCCGCACGTGAGCCGTGTTAGCCGCGCACCTGACTCACCGATTCGCGCCGCCACCTTCATGCCCAGAACCTTGGAGTAGAAACCCTCCGCTCGATCAAGGTCGTCAACCGGGATACCGATGTGATATATACCGATGGTCTGAATCATAGCTCCATCTCCTTCTTAGTCAAAAGATCTACAATTCGAGGAAAACCAAAAAGCCGACGCACCTGGCATAAAACGCCCAGCGGTTGGCTTTAAACTGTTCTGATGACATCCCCGCTACCGAGCCTCACATCATTCGGAAATCTTGGCAAAGTTGTAGGAGGCATTTAGTGATTGGCTTGTTACGCACGGACCACTATCACATGGGAACGGGTTGTCAAGCAGGATCCGTTTACGCCGAGATTGAATTGAACAACGCTCAACCTGCATCTATCGCCCCGCCATCGTTTCGATGATATTCCATTGCTCCTCACTCACCTTCATGATCGATAGCCGTGAAAGGCGCACGAGATCGAAATTGGCCAGTTTGCTATTGGTTTTCACTTCTGCGAGCGTAACCGGTCGCGGCAACGGCTTCACCGCCTCGATATCGACCACAAGCATCCTTGGATTCTTCTGGCTCGGGTCAGGATAAGCGCCGCTCAATGCGCGCGCTACTCCGACCGCGGCTTTCTCGTCACCCGTGTGATAGATCAGAATTTGATCGCCTTTCGCGATGTCGTTGAGATTTTTCAGGGCGAGATTATTTTTCACTCCGTCCCAGGTGGTCTTCTTATCTTTCTCCAGTTGTTGATACGAATAAACAGAAGGTTCCGTCTTGAATAACCAACGATTGGCCATTGCATTCCTCCTTCTCTGTTCGCCTTATAAAACACCAACCAGTCGCAATACAATCCCTTGACGATAAAACGGGTCTGCTATATCCACACGGTTACCATGAATATAAAAGTCCATCGAATTGGCTTTGTCGCATTGGTTGTTTCAGCAACGTTAGGTTTTGCGATGAAGACTTCCGCCGCCGATCGCCTGCGGGTTGCGTACTCTGCGCTGAATCCATTATGAAGCGGCAGCGCGCGCAGACCGCGCGGAGCCACGCTGAGAAAATCGGAGGCACCAATCCGTCCTGTGTTCGGTCAAAATTTGCACCGCCCTCATTAAGATGATAATTCACCTGCATGTCTGCATTCACCGAATTTTGCGCTGATTATTTTCAGAAATATTTTGAGCTGCATCCTACCGATGCCATTTACTATGGGATCGAAGGCTACGATCATCTGTTGAATGATTACTCAGACGAGACGTATCGAACCGAAAAGGCGTTCGTCGAAGAATCGCTGAACAGCCTACGGGAGATATCAACCGAACATCTCCACCCCGACGAAGCTATTGACTACACGCTCCTCGAAGGACGCCTTACCGTTCAAAGCTATGAGCACGCAAAGGAAGACTACCGCTTGAAATGGCCCGACACCTATCTGCCGGTCGATGCGATCTACATTCTTACGGTTCGGACAACCAATAATCTCGAAGGCAATCTCCTAAGTCGGCTGAGTCGCGCCCGCGGGCTTATTCAGCAGGGGATCTCCAACTTGAGTCGGCCCGCGGCGAATCCGCCAAAACTTTGGACGGAGATGGCGGTCGAAGCGGCAAAGGGCGGCGTCAGTTTCCTCGATAACTTGCCGAGCCATCCGAAAGTCCAAGCGGCAGTGCAAGACGCTAGCGCGTTTCAAACGGCAATCGAGGAGACAAAGGGCGCGGTCAACGAATTCGCAGCATTCCTTGAACGGGATCTTCTACCGAGAAGCAACGGCGTTTATGCCGTTGGCGAAGAACATTATAACTTGCTGCTCAAGAAGAAGCATTTTTTAAATCACGACGCCGAAAGTCTTCTTGCCCTCGGCGAGGATCTTTTCACCAACACGAAGCGAGAACTCATTGCGCTGGCCGAAGAATTGGCTCCGGGCAAAGATATCGAACAAGTCGCTCGATCCATTCAGGAGAAGCATCCTTCAATTGACGAAGTCCTCTCCGTCTATCAGAAGGCCATGAAAGCCGCGCGCGAGTTCGTCAAAAAAAAGACCCTCGTCTCGTTTCCGCCCAAGGAAGAACTGCACGTGGTACCGACGCCTGAATTTCGCCGCCATGAAATCCCGTTTGCCGCCTATCTCTCGCCCTCGCCGAAGGATCCCGATCAGGTCGGCTATTACTATGTCACTCCCGTGACCGAAGATGATCTCCTTCGGGAACACAATTGGGTCGGTCTAGAAAATACCTCCGTCCACGAAAGCTATCCGGGCCACCATCTCCAATTTTCCGTGGCGAATTCGATTCCTGCCGCTTCTACACTGCCGCGTCTGATGAACGAGTCGTCGGTATTCTACGAAGGCTGGGCGCTTTACTGCGAACAACTCATGCAAGAGCAAGGTTTTCTGAAATCGAAAGAGCACCGCTTTGTCATGCTCAAGGACCGGCTTTGGCGCGCGCTCAGGATCATCATCGACGTCAAGACGCAGACCGGCCGGATGTCCTATAACGAAGCGGCCGACCTCATGGTGCGCGAGCTTCACTTCCCCCGCGCTCAAGCCTGCGCCGATCTCAATTGGTACAGCCAGTCTCCTTCCGGCCCTATGGGCTACGCTCTGGGTTGGTCGATCATCAATCGCCTGCGCGCACAAGAGCGGACGCGGCTCGGCGACAAATTTGATCTGAGAGAATTTCACGATAAATTACTCAGCGCCGGCAGCATCTCGCTACCGCTGGTGGAGAAGAGGCATTTCGCCCAATGACTCGCTCTGCGCCGGGCCCGAAGCGCAAATCGCCGCGCGGCCCTATTCTCGGCGCCCACATGTCCATTGCCGGCAGCGTGGATAAATCGCTGCTCCTCGGTAAAACGGTCGCTTGTGATGCTATTCAGATTTTTACCAAATCTTCGCGCCAGTGGGCCAGCAAACCTTACGCGAAAGAGGAAATCGAAAGCTACAAATACAACCAGAAAGAGACCGGCATCACGACCGTTATCGCTCACGATTCTTATCTGCTGAATCTAGGTTCGCCGGATGGTGATTTGCGAAAACGTTCGGTACTGGCATTCATCGATGAGTTGGAACGATGCGAAATGTTGGGCATTTCAAATCTCGTCGCCCATCCCGGCTCGCATCTGGGAGCGGGAGAACGGGAAGGGATCAAAACCATTGCCCGTTCGGTAGACGAAGTCCATAAAGCCTGTCCCGGCTACAACGCCAAGATCACTCTGGAAATCACCGCCGGTCAGGGTTCGAATCTCGGCTACCGCTTCGAACAGATCGGCCGAATGTTCGACGCGACGAAGGAAAGCGATCGCTTACGAGTCTGCTTCGACACGGAACACGCCTTCGCGGCGGGCTACGACCTTCGGACAAGAGAAGGCTACGAGCGAACTTTCGCGGAATTCGATGACGCGATCGGCCTCGATCGGCTAGCGGTCTTCCACCTCAACGACTCAAAGAAAGAATTCAACTCGCGAGTCGACCGCCATGAGCACATCGGCAAAGGCCACATCGGCTTGGATGGCTTTCGCCTTCTGCTAAACGACAAGCGTTTCTGGGGTCTGCCGATGTGTTTGGAGACGCCCAAGGGACCAGATTTACGAGAGGATAAAGAGAACTTAACGCTGCTAAGAAACCTGACTGGAGCTTCTGCAAACATGTAGCCGGAGCAAGAGGTTACCTGCCGGCGTGGCTCAGGCGCCCACAAAAGTTGAAGCAATAATCGTGTCGCTATCAACCCTGACATAATTACTTTGCTACAACACGCCAAAATCTTTTCCTTTACACATAAAGGGTTATCCATTAAAATTCACTGTAGTCTTGTATAACTCACCTTTTGGAGCGCCGCGATTGCGTAAAACCGACTTTAAGACTCAACCCGCTTTTGGCATAAAAAATCTCCGCTACATCGGTCGAGAAGCAGCAACTGACAAAGCTTTTATAGAATGAAAATCGGAGTGATCGGCTATGGATACCGGGGCCCGAACTTGGTCAGAAACTTTGCCGAGATTGAGGGCATTGAAATCAAGCGGTGCTCGGACAAACGAGCGGAACGCCGCGCACTGGTCAAGAAACGCTACCCATCCATCAACGTTACCGAAGAGCCGGAAGAGATCCCTTCCGATCCTGAAATCAACGCCATCGTAATCGCCACTCCCGTCTTGCCGCGGGCGGAGACGGAGTAACGATATGAGGGCTGTGAGGAAGTCTCGGCGCGCGGTTCCCGAATTCTCACGCATCGCCCCCGACGTGAAGCTAGGCAAAGACGTCAAGATCTTCCGCTTCGTCAATCTTTATGGATGCTCAATTGGCGACGGGAGCAGGATCGGAACATTTGTC
>VBKE01000424.1 GCA_005879605.1 Deltaproteobacteria bacterium | reverse complement strand
GCCTAGTTCTGGATTTGAACGAGGTGAGACTCGTGGATCGCGACGTAGTGAGCTTTCTAGCCAGTTGCGAAGCGAAAGGCATCACGCTCGCGAATTGCCCCGCATATATCCGCGAATGGATTGCGAGAGAAAAGGACCGAAAGACCGGAGACTAAAGGCAACCAGTTTATAACACTCGAGTCCGATCTTTTTTAAACCTCGCAGTCGTAGTCGACGGAGAGGGACGAAGAGGGTGCTCTCATGAGTGAAGTAGTTGCTCCTGTCCGTATCGTAGATGATGGTGCATCAGTACGCCACACGTTGGGAAATCAGATTCAGTCAGTGAGGCTTAAACCATCGACCGGGATAAGTCCGAAACGCGCTGAAGAGAGGATAGCGGTGATGGAGAGCGAAGTCACGGAATTGCGGCTCGCACAGGCAGAACAATCTGCGACGGCACGGTACAAAGCCCTCATCTGCATCTCCACGGCCGTTGCCGCGCAGCGCGAACCCGATCAATTGTTTTCCCAACTTGCGAGCGAACTGCGCCAGGTCGTGAGTTATGATTTTATCGGAATCTCACAGTACGACGAAGCAACGAACAAGACCCAGTGGCACTTGACGATGACCGATGGTCTCGATTATGGGATGACCGATGGAGCGACTCCAGAGCAGGCGCTGACCCAATGGGTGTACGAGCGTCAACGACCGCTGGTGATTCCGTTTCTGGAGCGAGAGACTCGCTTCCCATGCGCGACGACCCTAGTTGAACAGCATGGGATTCGGTCCCTCTGCGCGCTTCCGTTGACTACTGCGCATCGACGCATCGGGAGCCTTATCACCGGCAGTGTTAAACCCGATGCCTATTGCGACGAAGAAGATGTCGAGTTCCTGAGGCAAGTGGCCAACCAAATAGCGCTGACCGTGGAGAACACGCTTGCCTACGGCGAGATTCAAGCGCTCAAGGACCAACTCGCGCAGGAAAAACTTTATTTGCAAGATGAAGTCCGCAGTGAATTGAACTTCGGGGAAATCGTAGGGAAGAGCGTGGCGCTGCGGCGGGTGCTCATGCAAGTCGAAATTGTCGCACCTACGGACTCCACCGTGCTTATCTATGGTGCAACCGGGACAGGGAAAGAACTGATCGCGCGTGCAATCCATAATCTCAGCCCCCGGTGTTCGAATGCTTTCGTGAAGCTCAACTGCGCCGCGATTCCGACAGGATTGCTCGAAAGCGAGCTCTTCGGTCATGAGAAAGGCGCGTTCACAGGCGCCATCGCTCAACGCATCGGCCGCTTCGAGCTGGCCAATCGGGGAACCGTATTCCTGGATGAAATTGGCGAGGTCCCGCTCGATCTTCAAACCAAGCTTCTACGCGTGCTCCAAGAGCGAGAGTTTGAGCGACTGGGGAGCACACGGACACTGCGAACGGATACGCGTCTGATCGCCGCCACCAATCGCGATCTGTCCGCCCTGGTGGAGGAACAGAAGTTTCGTTCCGATCTATTCTATCGTTTGAATGTATTTCCACTTCGGGTTCCTCCGCTGCGCGAGCGAGCCGAGGACGTCCCCCTATTGGTGCGCCATTTTGTACAGCACTTCGCCCGGCGGATGAAAAGGACAATTGAGACGATCCCTTCGGAAACGATGGACGCCTTGATCCGATACCCATGGCCGGGAAATATCCGCGAACTGGAGAATCTCATTGAGCGCGCGGTGATTCTCTCCCCCGAACCGGTGCTGCGGGTGCCGCTCACAGACTTTGACAGCCGCAGCACACCTGGGCAGGCTAACGGGAAGCACCGAACTCTGGAAGACGCCGAACGTGCGCATATCTTGGCGACACTGAGAGAGACTAGGTGGGTTCTATCGGGACCAAACGGTGCGGCGACGCATCTGGGAATGAATCGCTCCACCCTCCAGTTTCGTATGAAGAAGCTCGGTATCGTTCGCCCCGATATGTACACGACCTTGGATTAATTCCATGAGTGCCAATCGGCTGGCGAGGTTGCTAGCCGGCTAACACCCCAGGTTGGCACCAGGTACGTATGCGCCATCACTTTGCCGGTCTGTTCAGTCCGGTTTTTAGTCTTAGTCATACGGACTCGTCGGAACACAGGCATTTAAGCACACACCATCGCCAGCACCCATCATTGGCATGAGCGTTGCTCCGCTTGCGACTATTCTGGCGAAGTCTTGCCGCCGCGGGGCCGCCGCTCAACGCGTGATGCCCGGAGCGCTCCACATAAGATAGACTCTGCCAGGTCACGATTGCGCCTGCAGAGCGCCAGCAGGTACGGTGACAATCGGCGTTTAGAAGAACTCTTCGACGAGCTCAGGGTGAGCGGTCAAGGAGAAGTCATTCGTGGTGAGGCTCACGTGCTAGCCAACTTTTTCGCGCAACCGTTTTACAAGCTCTTCGTAAGAGGAGCTGGAGATAACTCGATCGAACTGCGAACGGTAATTGTTGACGATACTGATGTTCTCCACGATGGCATCGTAGACTTTCCATTGACCATTCACTTGCCGCAACTTGTAAACGACGGCGATCTCCTCACCTTTGGGCTGAATGATCGTTGATTCAACCTGTGCAAATTCGCTATCCATGACCTCGCGGCCAAAGCGCACCTTTTCGCCGCCGTAGAGACCGATCTTCTCTGAGTAGACTCTTTCCAAGAAGTCTCGGAACAGTTTCACAAACTCCTCCTGCTCCGCCGGGGTTCTCTGCCGCCAATGGGGACCGAGCGCCCGCTTGGCCATCTCCTCATAATCAAAAACTGCAGCAAGTGCCTCCCTCAAGCGATCCACCCGTTCTTTCTTCTTATCGGGAGAACTTAGTTTGGGATCTTTCAGGATTTGAATCGCTCTATCGACAGTCGTGCGCACGAGATCCAGCGGCGCGCCTGCATTAGCGCTCGTGAGAGAGGCAAGAGAGAACATGAAAGTGAAAACGTAAATCTCGATTCGGCGTGTCTTTTGACGCATGCGAGTCATCCTTTTAAAAATAACCTAAGCGGAAAAAAATATAAAAAAGCACCCGGGAGCGTTGCTTGCTGATTTGATCCATCAATACTTCGATTGCGTAACACTCAACTCACGACAAATCTTTTACTTCCGATGTGCAAAGCACGTTCCAAAGCCTCGATTGCTAAAATGAAGCGGCAGCAGAACCGGTCAAAAGCAGCAGCAGCGCTTTTACGTTTTGCATGAAGCTACCCACGCAACTGCGCTGGGATCGACCTACCTTGGGAAGTGGAGGTGGTGGCAAGGGCTAATCGGCTGGCAACTGCTAGCTTGTTAGCACCACACGGAATGAATTCCTCTAGCAGTTCGAATCGTTTCGACGTTTTCAACGTTTTAAATGGATCGAATGGTTAAACTCCGCATGCTAGTCGGCTCCCGTGCTCCACGGGTGTTGCATCGCCCGGTGCGTCAAGCCAACTCAGACGAGACGTGATTTCGGCTCTTGACGACACCTCGTCACCCTCTTTGTGGTCGCGTCGCATTATCTCGACGCGACAGCCTGTAAGTGTTTTTAATCTCGTCAATTATAAATCGCACTAACGAAAAACGCGGCTTGGCACGGTTGTTGCCCTTGGTGCCTGCAGAAACAAAGAAAGGTAGTCATAGTGAAGATCGACATTTCATTTTTAGCAGCATTCCTTCTCATCGTAACTGACCTGCTGGCACGCGCGGCCGTTCAAGGTGTCGAGCAGGCGCTTGTTTTGACGGCGTTTGAATACAGTTGTTCCTGGGCGAAGCGCTTATCCAGATGGGCATGAACGACTTTCATTGTGAGATCAACTAGCGGTTAGAGCGAGTGTCAATCGTAAAAGGAATAGCTATGACTTTATGGCAACTTATTTTTACTCAGAGCAAAGTTAACGGCGGCGTATATTACGGAGATCGACTGGTCGCAGTGAATTGGCAGTGGCCCAAGGAGACTTGGTTTCAAACTCGGTTGCATGAACTTCGCAGAAGCATTTGGAAATACTCCAAGCAGTCGGGACAAGCGTGCTCGCAATAACTCTAATCTACAACAACACTGGATGCGAAATTCTGGAGATCAGATGAACGCGGCGGGATGCCAACTGGCCGGCAACTGCCAGCCCGCTAGCACATTATTTCTGGCACCGGAAAATTCCCAGTTCATATGTTTCTCGTGCTGACAAACGATACGGCTGCGCATCATTCGGCATTGCAATTGCTGTCAATGCGAGTCTGAGAGAGGACGACCAATGAAAAATCATGCTCCCCGGATTTCAAGAGTCAGCTTTTCAATGCCAAAGATGCTTTGATGATCGAAGAGTCGTGTACTGCGTTTCTAGCGATGTCATCAATTTAAGAGTATGCGCGAGTTGCGCCGCGGAAGCTCGGAGATTGGGACTGGCTGTTGAAGTTTTCAGCGGAGAATCAAAAACCCTCCGTGGCAGGAGCGCGTTTGGACATCAAGGCCGCACTTAATCAATTCTCTTTTGACCACAGGGACGATAGTACGCTCGTGGTGCGTCTTTCGGGAGCGTGGCGGTTAGGAGGGGAACCCTCTTCTGCATTTCTAGCGGACTGCGAACGGCAATTGTCCGCACAAATACGCGTCGTCGCTTTCAAGGCGAGCGAACTCATATCGTGGGACAGCAGCGTTATAGTCTTCGTCGTTCAACTCTCAGGACTATGCTACCGCCACGGAATTCATATGGACCGTGGCGGTTTGCCGCCCGGGGTGCGCCGGCTCTTGGCTTTGGCCGAGGCAGTACCAGAAAAAAAGGGCGCACGTAAAGAGGCGGCGAAAGCAACGTTTCTCGAACACGTAGGCCACACCGCTATCGGCGCCGGCGATTCGCTGGGGGAGATGCTGAAATTCCTGGGCGAGATGGCCGTGACATTTTTCCGGCTTGTGCGGCTGAGGGTCAGGTTCCGCGCGGTCGACCTTTTTCTTTTAGTCCAGCAGTGCGGCGCTCAGGCGCTGCCCATCGTCACGTTGATCAGCTTCTTAGTGGGCGTGATTCTCGCATTCGTCGGTGCCGTACAACTGAAGCAGTTCGGCGCTCAGATCTACGTGGCGGACCTAGTCGGCATCGCCATAGTCCATGAGATGGGCGCTATGATGACGGGCATCATTATGGCGGGACGAACCGGGGCGGCTTTCGCCGCCCAGATCGGCACGATGAAGGTGACCCAGGAGATCGATGCTTTCACCACGATGGGATTTTCTCCCCTGGAATTCTTGGTGCTGCCGCGGGTGATTGCGTTAATTTTCATGATGCCTCTGTTGTGTGTTTACTCCGACTTCGTCGGTGTCTTGGGCGGGGCTACGGTTGCTGTGGAAATGCTCGATCTCTCCTGGACCACTTACGTTCGCGAGACCATCCATGCGATCAGTTTGACGGATCTTTTCGGCGGCGTGTTCAAGAGCTCGGTTTACGGCGTGCTGATCGCGCTGTCCGGCTGTTTGCGCGGTATTCAATGCGGTAACAGTTCCTCTGCCGTCGGTGATGCAGCGACTTCCGCTGTTGTTACGGGGATCGTCGCTATTGTTGGAGCTTGCGGGGTTTTTGCCGTTGTCTTCTACGTCCTGGGGATCTGACATGCTCGGAGGTCTTACAAATGGAAACCAGCAACCGGCCATTACCGTGAATCATCTCACGATGGCTTACGGCAGTTTCGTGTTGATGCGTGACCTCAACTTTATGATCAATCATGGCGATATCTTCATCATTATGGGCGGCAGCGGTAGCGGCAAAAGCACATTGCTCAGAAATCTAATCGGCCTTAACGAACCAGCCGGGGGAGAGATCTTTTACGGCGACCAAAATTTCACTAAAGCGGGTCTAGCCAAAAGACAGGAGGTTCTCACACGAGTGGGCGTTTTGTTTCAGAGTGGCGCGCTCTGGAGCTCGATGACGCTAATGGAAAACGTAGGCTTGCCCTTGGAAGAATACACGGATTTAAACCCGGACCAAATCCGGGAGATCGCATCGCTGAAGCTCGCCTTGGTCGGATTGAAAGGTTTCGAGGACTACTATCCGTCCGAGATCAGCGGCGGCATGCAAAAGCGCGCCGGGCTGGCCCGTGCCATGGCGCTCGATCCTGAAATCTTTTTTTTTGACGAGCCTTCGGCGGGACTCGATCCGATCAGCTCGCGCTTGCTCGACGATTTGATCCTGGACCTGCGCGACAGTTTGGGCGCCACCGTCTTGGTGGTCACGCATGAACTGGCGAGCATTTTCACGATCGGCAACAACAGCATATTCCTCGACGCGGAAACAAGGACGATGATCGCCGGCGGCGACCCGAAGGATCTCCTGGCCCATTCGAAAAATCCCACAGTGCACCGCTTTTTGACCCGCGGAGTGGGAGAACGACTATGAGCCAAAAAATCAGCCCGACCCTCATTGGAGCCTTTGTCGTTGGCGCCGTGGCTTTACTGGTGATCGGCGTCGTCGCCTTCGGCTCGGGGCAGCTATTTCGCAAAACGCAAGAATTCGTCCTCTACTTCGACGGTTCGGTCAACGGCTTGCACATCGGAGCGCCGGTAAAGTTCAAGGGCGTCGAGATCGGGTCGGTCAAAGATATCAAGTTGGAAATGGGACTGGGCAACCAAGTGCATAAGATTCCGGTCATTATTGAGATCGACCTCAAAAAGGTCATACGCCGTGGCGTCACCAGAGAGAAGGCGATGGATCCAAACACGATCGAGGAATTCGTGAAGCAGGATCTACGCGGCCAGCTTCAGACCGAAAGCTTGGTCACAGGAGTGCTCTACGTGGCGCTCGATTGGTTTCCAGAAACCCCGTTACGTTTCGTCCAGCCGGCGGGCGACCATTTTCAATACGAGGAGATCCCAACTGTCCCCACCGAGCTGGAACAGGCCCACGAAGTCCTTGTCCGGGCCGTCAAGAAGATCGATGCTATCGACTTCAAAAGATTGATCGACTCACTTGCGAAAACCAGCGATGGAGTCGGCCAACTGGTCAGCGTCAACTCACCCACGGTGAAATCGATTCTCCAGTCGATGGACCAGGCCATGCCGCAACTTCGCGGCGCGATCTCTGACTTTCGGAGGCTGACGACTACAGTCGACCATAACGTCGAAATCGCGTCAGGCGACCTCCATCAGACCTTGACGGCAGCTCATAGCGCTATTGAACAAATCGCGGCGACCATGAAGG
>VBKE01000167.1 GCA_005879605.1 Deltaproteobacteria bacterium | reverse complement strand
TTTCAACCCCGACGTGGTCGGTCTTATCGGCGCAAGTCTGGTGCTCGGTGCTGTGTTTGGGGCCGGAATTGGCGGGCCAATGGCCGATTATCTTGGTCGGAAGCCGTTGATGCTTGGCGACATGATAATTATTTGCGCAGGCGCGGCAGCCAGCGCGTTAGCCCAGGGACCAGCGATGTTGTTTATCGGGCAATTCCTCGTCGGGGTGGGAGTCGGCATCGATTTCCCCGTCAGTAGCAGTTACGTTTCGGAAGTATTGCCAAAACGCAGTCGTGCGCGAATGATGGTGGCCACGATTGCCTGCCAGTCGGTCGGTATGTTGCTCGCGGCTGGGATTACGCTCGTGCTGCTGAAAAATGTGAATGGGGCCCAAAACTGGCGGCTTTTTCTGGCGACCGAAGGCGTCAATGCGCTTCTCTTTGCTTTGTTACGTCTGTCGGAACCAGACAGCCCACATTGGTTGATGTCTCGAGGCAGACTTGCCGAGGCGGCGCAGGCATTCATCCGGATCATGCCCGAGCAACGCGAGGCCGTGTTACAACTTACCAGCAATGCCGGAAACCAAAGCCTCGCAAGTTCGGTCGCGCCGGCAACATCGCTAGGGATGGCGATTCTTTTCTCGCGCGCCTACCGAGCTCGCACGGTGCTTGTCGCGGTCCCCTGGTTCTTGATGGATATCGCCACCTACGGCGTGGGACTGTTTACTCCCGTTATCTTGGGTGCTGTTGATATCTCCGGACGCGGAGGTGACGCCATCACTCACGACATGGCTGCTGCCAGGGGAAGTAGTGCAATCGATTTGTTCTTATTCTTCGGCTTCCTTCTTGGCATCTGGGCCGTTCCACGATTCGGACGCATCCGCATGCAGGCCATCGGTTTTGCGAGCATGGCTTTTGGCATGTTCCTACTGATGATGGCTGTGTACCTATCGAATTCTCCCGCAGGCGCGGGACACGTTCCGCTGGTGTTCGCCGGATTTGTTCTGTTCAACCTGTTAATGAATGCCGGACCTAATTCTACCACGTTTACCCTGGCACCAATCCTCTTTCCAACTCAATTGCGGGCGACCGCTAGTGGCTTCGCCGCTGGTGTTGCTAAAATCGGAGCGACCCTGGGTGTGTTCGTCCTGCCAATCTTAAAGGGTAAGTTTGGCGTTCCAGCGGTCCTCGGAATGATGGCGGTCGTCAGTGTGCTGGGTCTGAGTGTTACTTTGCTCTTTGGACGGGAGGATACGGAAGGTTCACCGAACGGAAAAAAGCCGACGGCCATTGCATAGCTAGATAGAAGTGGATCGCAAAGAACGGCTGACCGCGATATACTCAGGGTGACGGTGCTGCGTCACTTGTAGTTATGGATCTCAGTACTACTTATCTGGGAATGAAGCTGCGCACGCCACTCGTCCCCTCAGCTTCGCCGCTCTCTGAGGATCTCAGCAAAATCAAACAGATGGAGCAAGCCGGCGCATCTGCCGTCGTCCTGTATTCATTGTTCGAAGAACAAACAGAAGGGGATGCGGCGACTGGGCAGGAATTTCGAGTGGGACCAAAAGTCTACTTGGAGCATGTCAGACGGGCAAAGAGCGCCGTGAAAATTCCGATCATTGCGAGCCTAAACTGCACGACTCTTGGTGGTTGGCTTAGTTACACGCGTCAAATCACCGAGGCTGGGGCCGACGCGCTTGAGCTCAACATCTATCGGATACCCACTCAGCCGGAAGTTCCCGGCAGTGCAATCGAAGAAACGTATATTGATATTGTGAGAACCGTACGAGCGGCTACCAAAATCCCGTTAGCGGTGAAGCTTAGCCCCTACTTTAGCAATTTTGCAAACATGGCCGAGCGTTTCGATGTGCTCGGCGCAGACGGACTGGTTTTGTTCAACCGATTTTACCAACCTGACATTGATCTCGAGAAGATGGAGGTCACGCCCAATCTCACTCTCAGTGTTCCCGCTGACATGCGCTTATCGCTGCATTGGATTGGCATTCTCTATGGAAAAATCCGAGCCAGTCTCGCCGCGACTAGCGGAATTTATCAGGCGTACGATGTCATCAAGATGGTGATGGCCGGCGCAGATGTGACGATGCTCTGCAGCGCCCTGATGCGTTACGGAATTGCGCATATCCAAAAAGTTGAGATGGAAACCGCTGCATGGCTGGAGGACCATCAATTCGGTTCCCTAACCGAAATCAAAGGTAGGATGAGTCAACAGAATTGTCCGGATCCGAGCGCTTTTGAACGCGCGCAATACGTGCGAGGCCTTTCGAGTTACACCTCGTTATTTCCGATGCGGCGATGATCCGTCGCCCCAATCAGACTGCCAACGGAACCGGCTAAAGCGCATCAGCCTCGAATCGATCCTTTGATCGTGTCCAAACCTTCATTTGTTTCCGCAATGATCTGATCGACCACGGCTTTCATGTCCTGAGTGCGTTCCCATACCATAAGCTGCCGATCCGCGCCGGTGCCTTCGCGCATGATCCGCTCGATGTGCGCGATCTCCGCCCGATTCCCCAACTCTTCGATTTCCGGGCCGATGAAGTCCAGCATTTCGTCGAGCAACTCGCGCTCGTCCACTTCACACTTCCGACCAAAATCGATCAGCTTGCCATCGAGCCCATAGCGGGACGCGCGCCAGCGATTCTCATCGATTAGCCGCCGTGGGTAATTGCGGAAGGTGACATTATCCCGCCGCAACTTTTGGAGTCTGAAAACGATGGCCTGCATCAGCGCGGCCAGCGCAATCGTATCGTCCACGCGCGATTGCGCATCGCAAATACGAAACTCAATCGTATTAAAGAACGGATGCAGCCGAACGTCCCACCAAATCCTCTTCGCGTTGTCGATGCAGTTGGTCGAGACCAATAATTTCAGATAATCTTCATATTCGCTTAGACTTTCGAACGCGTCGGGAATGCCGGTACGCGGAAAACGATCAAAGATCATTTGACGATACGCTTTCAGGCCTGTGCTTTGTCCCAACCAAAACGGCGAATTGACCGAGAGCGCATACAAATGCGGCAGGAAATATCGGGCTTGGTTCATGATGTCGATCCCTTCCTCGCGATCAGGAATTCCCACGTGCACGTGTAAACCAAAAATGAGGTTACACCGCGCGATCTGTTGCATGTCTTTCACGATTGTTGCGTAGCGCTCGTGGGCGGTGATGAGCTGATCCATCCAGTGCGAAAACGGGTGCGTCCCAGCGCAAGCGATTTTGAGCCCGTCACGCTCTGCAAGTTTCGCTAGTTCGCTGCGAAGATGAACAACTTGTTGTCGGGCAACACGCGCATCGCCGCAAATTTCCGTGCCCAGTTCCACCACCGATTGGTGCATCTCTGGCTTGACGTGTTCTTTCAAAATCATTTTTCCGTCCGCCAGGATTTGCTGGATGTGCGAACGCAGCTCGCGCGTTTCCGGATCGATGATTTGGAATTCCTCCTCTATGCCGAGAGTGAAAACATGATCCTTACTGGCCATGCTGCTTCATTTCCTCGATCCACTTTGCTGGGCGCGCACACGAGGTGCTTGGCATGGTTTGTGATTCGCCGAGCGTTTCTTGCGCATTGGTGACAGCGGGCAGCGCAAGAAATGCACATCATTCGGCAAGCGCTGCCGAGCCGTCCATCGACAGAGCATCGAGAATACACGCAAATGAAAGCGCAATTTACCGAATCAGGCAGCGTGACCGAAGTGGTCCCGCAGATTTTGAATCTTCAAAAAATTCTAGTGCCTATTGATTTTTCGGCGATGTCGAAACACGCGTTTCAGTACGCGTTGCGATTTGCCGAACAGTTCCGATGCGAAATCGTTCTGCTGCATGTCGTCGAGCCGGAAACGGTCATCGCGGGCACGCCGGTCGCTGTCGATGTCTTTGCGCAGCTGGAGGACGACATCACCGCAGCGAAAGCAGAGTTGGCAGCCCTGGCAGCAAGCTCGCGCGATCGTCCGAACTCTGTTGCGTCATCGGTGCGCACTGGGCATGCACCCAATGAGATCGCCAAAGCCGCCAGGGATCTGGACGTCGATCTAATCATGATCGCGACCCACGGCTACACGAGCTGGCGGCATCTGTGCATCAGCAGCACGGCGGAGCGCGTCGTGCGCACCGCGCCGTGTCCCGTTCTTGTGGTTCGCGAGAAGGAGCACGAGTTTATTTAAACGGGCGAAAGCAGATCATGAAGAAAAAAGCAAAGATAAAGATGAACACTACAACAGAAATCGAACCCTTAGCCACGCGCGTGGCGCTTCATCCTTTCCTCGCCGGGATGAATCGCACGCAACTCGCGCTGCTCACGGACTGCGCGATGGCAACTCATTTCAAAAAAGGAGAAACGATTTTGCGCGAAGGCGAGTTCGCGAATCGCTTTTACTTGATCGAGAGCGGCAAAGTCGTGCTCGAATCCAGGGACGACTTTGACGAAGCGACGGTAATAGAAACGATTGGCCCGGGGGATTTGCTGGGCTGGTCATGGATGTTTCCGCCATACGTCTGGCAATTCACGGCGCGCGCGATCGAACCAACCACAGCGCTCTTTTTCTATGACACAATTCTGCGGGAATATTGTGAGAAGGACCACTCGTTAGGGTACGAGCTCTTCAAGCGTATGAGCGCAGTAATGATGAAACGCCTGCAGGCTGCCCGCAAACAAATGCGTTGCCTTCACCCCCAGGTTGCTCTTGTGAATCGCA
>VBKE01000166.1 GCA_005879605.1 Deltaproteobacteria bacterium | reverse complement strand
CTTCGCTTTGACGTGTGCTCTTGCAACTCCCACCTGAGAGTTCAACTCGTCAACAGCGCCATACGCCTCCACTCTCGGGTCCGCCTTCTCAACCCGGGTCCCGCCGTAGAGACTCGTCTCACCTTTATCGCCGGTTCCAGAGTATGCCTTCATCCCATCAACTCACGTTACCGGATAGGAGGTAAGGAAAGGGATTTCAAGCTGATTGACCGAGAATCGCTTGGGCCGTAGCGGTTGAAAGGTCGTGTATGGCCCGGTAGACTAGTTTGAAATGATAAGAGAGGCGCAGCTGTACCAGCCACTTGCCGACGCGAGGGTCCGATGCACAGCATGCGCTCGCTACTGCAACATTCCGGAGGGGAAGGTTGGACTGTGTGGCGTCAGGCAGAATATTGGTGGCAAACTCAACCTCCTGGTCTATGGGAAAGTGATTACCGGACACATTGACCCGATAGAGAAGAAGCCCGTTACTCATTACATGCCGGGCTCGAAGATATTCTCCATAGCCACGACGGGATGTAACTGGCTCTGCTCGTACTGCCAGAACTTCGACATAAGCCAGCGGCGGAAAGTGGAGGGAACAGATATGATGCCACCCGAGGTTGCGACGTTGGCTTTGAGCCATGGCTGTCAGGGTCTCGCCTACACGTACAATCAGCCGACGATATTCATGGAGTTCGCACACGATGTAGGTGTAGAGGCGCGGAGGAGTGGCTTGATCAATATCTTCGTCTCGAACGGCTACGACACCCCGGACACGGTAGGTATGATGAATGATTTTCTGGATTGCATCACGATTGACTTCAAGGGGAACGCTGAGACAGGTTTTGTCAGGAAATATATCGGGATTGCGAACGCTGAACCGATCTTCCAGACCATACTGGAGATCAAAAACAAGACCAAGGTCCACATGGAGTTCACTGACCTGGTAATCCCAGAAGTAGGAGACAAACTAGAAGATGCTCGCAAGCTCAGCAGGTGGCTATATGATAATCTGGGTCCTGACTATCCAATCCATTTCCTGAGGTTCCATCCAGATTACAAGATGATGAATATTCCACACACGCCAGTCAAGACGCTGGAAGAGCATTGCAAAGTCGCGAGAGAAGAAGGACTACGATACGTCTACGTGGGAAATGTCCCAGGTCATCCTTGGGAGCACACCTACTGCCCCGAGTGCAACTCGATAGCCATCAAGCGCTACGGATTCGATATTACTGGATGGAATTTGGATGAGCAAAATAAGTGTGGTAGCTGCGGCTATCAGTTACCGATAATAGGCGGACTTAGCTCGGCTGTCTCCGAAGAAAGATTCCTACCAGTCATCAACTAGTCCGAGTTCTGATGTATTTACCCATCGGGTAGTTCGCAAAACATTCGACTCTGGCCCTGTTCTTAATTGCAATCGCAGCGTTATTTGTGAAAAGTATACAAAAGCCCACAGATGCTGGCGCAACGGCCGACTGTACACCCACTGTTTATCTGCACAACCTCAGTCGTATGACAGGATTATTGGGAATTGCCCTGACTTATGCAAGAACCCATTCGACCTTGCTCCCTAGAGCCCCGGACAATCATGATACGTTTCTCGACAGACGGAGAGATGCAACGGCAATTATTTACGAAATATTGTCACTTGCCATGTCCAAACCATCGAAGACCCATATCGTATACAAAGCGAACCTGAATTTCCGTTTAGGCGACCAATACATCAGGTTTCTATTGGATAAAGGACTACTTCGGAAGGAAGTTGACAACAAGGGCATTACGGTCTACGGATTATCAGCGGATGGCGAAAGACTGCTTTACTTTCTAGAGGAGGTTGAAAGGAGCCTATCCGTCATACCTTCTCCTAGCCTAAGAGTAATTCCCTGAATTGATCGTCGAGCTTCACTGATCGCGTCTCCTTTCGGTAGAGTAGAAGCCCGTGCGCCGCAAGAAAATCGACGATAGCAAGCGTCCTCCCGATAGGCCATCCGAGTTCTCTAGTCATTTCCTCGACCTGGTGCCATTTTTCGTCCGCAAGCTGCTTGAATAATTCCTCAAGTCTGTCCATTATAATGAAAATGCTCATCGTTGCGGATAATCGTGACAGGAAGCATGTTCAGAAACAATGTTCAGGAGAACAATTTCCTGCCGGATTAAAAGTGGAGACGAGTATTCTTCTAGCGGAAAAACATGCGACACTTAACTCGCGCTGTATCCATTCTCACGCTAGCGCTACTCGCATTGGTCGTCTCTGGTATACATCCAGCTCGTGCCGACATCACCTCAAACCCAGGTATGACGCAGCTGAACGCCGGTACTCAAGTAAGCGTAAACGGTCCGGTGCAAACATTATCCGGCGACTCCATAGCTCGCGCAAGCTGGGTGGGCAACCAGTACTTTCTCGATATCCAAGCAGCAGAAGGGAACCAGCTTCACGCTCTCCTTGAGTTCTACTTTGCCATGTCATCGCCCTCAAAAGATGCAGACTTCTACGTGGTCAGAATACTATCCAAGACGACCCCTAACCCGGACAATACTAACTGGAGACTAGACAGTAGCGGCGTCGACGATTCGAACGGTCCCGCAAACAGAGTTTACGCCGCAGTCGACGCACCAGCAGCTATCAGGTACGACTGGAATAATCCTTCATCCGTATATGACTTTACAGAAAACAGAATCGTTACTGTAACGGAAACGTACAGCATTAGCGGGTCACTGGAGGGGCAGATATTCGGCTGTATAGAACTCGGCGCCTGCGCTTCATCGAAGGGTGCAATTGACGCAGGATATCAAGTGACGAATCAGTACTCTGTTGCACTCTACCTCTTTACAATCCGTCCGGCTGGAGGAAGCACGAATTTCGAGTGGAAGCTCGGCTTGAACAAGCAGGGTCTACCTCAAGAGAGGAACGAGGGCGTTCAGGAAGTCTTCCTCGTCGTGACAGTGCCCCACGCAACGACCGCTTCTATCAATAATATCCAGTTCGATGGACACCTCTGGCAGACCTGCTTCCTCTGTGCGTATGCACATGATTGGGCCCAGATCAGTAGCATTACTTTGCACTACTATCCAACGATAAGAATTTACTCTTGTCCGACTACCGATACCATCTACAGGTCTCATGGACGATCGATCGACACGGCTCTTCCTGATCCATGGTGGCCACCCTACCAGTCGGGATACGAGTTCGACAAGTCTACTGCATGTATCGACGATACGGTAGAAGTGCAAATGGGAACAGGCAGCCACTATGTGCAGTATGCGGCCTCCGGGTTCTTACCAAACTATGCATGGCATGGGAAAATCTACATCAACGGCGTGCTGACCGCCGAAGGGGACGTCGGAAGAGACAACCCCATCACGGCCTACTTCACACTCTAGCAAGACCACTCGTTCCAATCTACCCACCCCCTTTTTTTGAACCGGAAACTGCCTAAGCCAGTAAGCCGTTCAGATCAACGGCCTCTGCTTCGGCTGTCAACTGTCGATTGTCGGCGGGCTCAGCTCAGCCGTATCAGAAGAAAGATTCCTACCAGTAATCAACTAACCCGAGTCTTGATAGGCAGACACCGAACTCACATCGCTCAACCCTAATACCCCACCAGCTGACGATAAGCTATCCTACGGAGCGGGCACACGAAACGGTCCTAAAGTCGGATTCGAAGTCCATGTGGACTGCCGTATGTCCGTATGTTAGCCGTTTCTCAAGGACTTGAGTGACGCGGTAGGGGAAGTCCAGTACGCTGCTTCGGCGCGGCAGCAGACCGTAGCAGATATCCTCGAAATAAACCATCTCTAACCAACTAAGCGAGACAGTCAAAGAATACTATTCGCTCAGAAAAATCCCGACAACGTCCACAAACGGCCAAACACGTCCCGACAAGACGGAAAAAGTACGTTTTCCAATTCTAGAAAAAGCATGCTTAACACCCACCCTCAAAGGTCTCCAAAACTCTCTGGAAACGAATCACAAGTTCGTAACATAGTTATTTACAGCTTGAACGCGAGGCTCATCGAACGCCGGGATCGCCTAGCCAGGTATGGCGTCGGATTGCTAAACGTGCGTTGGTGCGCAAATCCGATGGGCCTTAGGCCCTCGTGGGTTCAAATCCCACTCCCGGCGCCACCATATCCGAAAAGACCCTCTTACACCGGAGAACGGGGCGATACCATCATCGTAAAATTCATCGCAGATTCAGCAAAGAAATCGTTCAGAATCCGCCCTGATCCGGGATCTGGAACAGGCATTTCATATGATGCCTAGTTCACGCTTGCAATGATACAGATGGATGCTTCTCGAAAAACGGCTGATCAGCC
This sequence comes from Deltaproteobacteria bacterium, assembly GCA_005879605.1. Lineage (GTDB taxonomy): Bacteria > Desulfobacterota > Binatia > UBA9968 > UBA9968 > DP-1. Next base: position 447 of record VBKE01000166.1, on the reverse strand, counting down.
ATTTCTGCGGGATAAGTCTACAATTTCGCCCAAAACTGTTTCAGATCGCGAGAAGACCCTTCCTAGAATTTACAAAAAAATTCTTTCCTGCGACACAAGACTTGGAAGCGGGACAGAGAGTCAGACAAGACAGTCTTGCGGGGGAAAAACGGCTAATACTCTGCATTATTTCTGAGCGGTAGGACGATTGACCATCAAGACTGACGAGAGGCCAGTTTTATTGAGCCTCAATGGCCGAGGGTTCTACGTGCTTCATTACTCGGCAATCCCGGAAGAGAAACTCAGCAGAATTAGTTTCGACCTAGTGGATCCGAACACCGGTGAAGGCGGTTCAGCTGAAGCGCTAGTCGACCCCAAGCTTCTGGAAGACTTGAACTCTTACAACCTTGGAACGAACAAGGGACAAGCCTTCCTAATATGGATCGACACCAATAGTAACGAAGTCCG
>VBKE01000165.1 GCA_005879605.1 Deltaproteobacteria bacterium | reverse complement strand
AAGCGCCTCGTCAAAATAGGCTTTGCCAAAATATGTCCAGTCCGCCTCCTGGCTACAACCGAAGGAATTCTTGTCCGGCGCGGAGGCTGAAATCACCAGACTGTTTTCATTCCTTAACGCGTCGATAAATCCTCCCGAGTAGCAGGCAGAGACAACAACCACGCGGTTCTTGATACCCGATTCATCCAGCAAGGCGCGGAGTTTAGCCGGGTAGAGCTCATAAAGCTGCAGAGGCCAAAAATCGAGGGATAAGCGATGCGTCTGTGCTCCGTGAGAGGTGAGAAACAGAAAGAGGATGTCTTCGTCTTTGTCCATGACTTCAGAGACGCGCTTCAGTGACGCGCGCAGGCTCGTCACACTGGCGATGGGCGAAGTGGCAGCGCTCTTGCGGTTGTTCACCAATTTGATGATTTTGCCTTCGGCGCCGAAGCGCTCGCGGAAGAGCCGGCTTACGGCATCCACCTCTTTCATGAAGACGTCTTGTTCGGCGTCACCGCCTACACCGATGAAGTAAACGTCGATCGTGCCGCGGCGACCCGGCCGAACGGCAGCGAGTTCACGCTCGAGAAGCTTGGGCTGGTTGTAAAACAGATCTTCGCCGAGCAGTTCCTCATTGGCTCCCGCCTCGGCGGATTGTTGCCCCTGCCTCGCCTCATGCCAAAGGCTGCGGTCGCGAACCATCCAGGTCAGTGGAACGGCAAGTAAAACTGTGCAGACCGCGGAGGCAATTTTTCTGCGCGCGCTGGCAACACTGAACAAGCCTGTCACCGTCGTTGCGCAAGCCGCGGCGAGCCAAAGGGGTGGAAGAAGGATGTAATATACGCTGCTCAACAGGCGTGTCCAAAATTGAGGGTAGAGCAGGGCAGCAACCAAAGTGGTTATATAAACCACCAGATCAATGCCCACAGTAATCATCAGGAACATTTGCAGCAGCAGCAGCGTTTTTTCGCTTCGACCGAGAGCATAGGCAACGACAATCGCCGCGAACAGGATGATGGGCAGGTGAGCCATTGCCGAGGGAATGGCGTCCCATTCGAACTCGCCATGCAGTCCTATGAGGGCAGCGTCGTAAATAACGGGAATAAGTAAGCTGGCGAATCCAAAGACCGCGACCTGCCACCAGTCAACCGAGATACGGTCTTCGGCAATGGGGCAAAAGAAAGCGAGCTTGAAAGCATTTATCAAGTTCTTTAAAAGGATTCCGCTTTCTGACTTTCTATTTCCAGTTTCTATGACAAGGGGGGTCGTTTCTATCGATGTCGCGCGCGGGGCGAAAACCATCGACTGGCTGGGATACTCGCGAGATGCCGCAGCAATCTTGTCCCGCACGTAGGCGACGAAGGCTTCCTTCTCTTCATTCGAGGCGAAGGTGGAGGCGGGAAGGGGATAGAAATAGGCGTTGTCGACGAGCAGAAGGACAACGCCTTCCGCTTCAGTAATTCCTACAAACCCCGACCATCGGGTCAACGATTCCCAGTTCGGCGAGCGGTGGAGCAGCCCGGCATCCTCTATGGTCAATTGGCAGGGCACGCCCACCAAATGATTCTTGGTTTGAGCGAGTCTGATAAAGCCTCGGCGCTTGAGAAATATATTGAGCAGGACCGCGGCGCCTCCCACAACCAGCAACACCAGGACGGGTCTCAATACGGTAGGATAACTGCCCAAGCTGCCGTTCAGCGCGTAAGCGAACAAGAAGATGAACGTTGCCGATATCACCAACGAAGTGATTTGCACGAGCCAGCGCAACGACAAGGCATGCATCATGCGCTGATTGTTACGCGTGAGAGCTTTAGAGAAGTGCTCCGGCGTCAGAATAAATTCGAAGGTGGTTCTCACGGTTGGCGATTAGCGATACGCTAGCTATCGCCGAATATTCTACAAGAAGTCGGACGTGAATGCTCGTTGACTATACAAATTTACCGTGGACGCCCTTAGCGCGTTTAGTCGGGACCCTACGATTCCAAGAGAATCCCAACGCGACAGTGGCGCTTCTGATGGGCAAGTTCGGTATCGTCGATCGCGCTGCGGCGATGAATGCTTCTACCGAGGCATTCCACGACAGCCGCTTTGTCGATGAAGTAAAGCAGTCAGGATTTTTGAGAGAGCTTTAGAGGTAGGTTGAGAGCAGCGCGCCTGAAAGGCCGGCTGTTATTCACTTGTTCGAGCCGAAGCCCGATCTACCCTTGCCCTTGACGGCCGCAAGGAGATTCTGGGATTAGTTCGTTGCTCGGTCAGCGGGCATGAGGTGCGCGGATGGAGCGTAGCGGAATGCGCGTCCCTCTCCATGCGCAATTCAAGACCTGTCCTCTCTGTTGTTTTACTAGCTGAACTACCCTACGGCATTCAGGACCTTACCGTCGATGTCGACCGGCTTGGCGTCGATAAGGACGAAAGCGATCACACAGGGCTGAGTGCCGCGATTGACCCAATTGTGGATCGTGCCGCGCTGCACGAGCACGTCGCCCGCCTTCAAATGGACGACAGAATCATCGAGCTCCATGTCGATCTCACCCGACACGATGACAGCATAATCAATGGAATCCGTCCGGTGGTTCCGCGGCGCAACCCCGGGCGCAAACTCGACGACGCGAAAGACCGTGCCGTTGTTCAATGTCGTACCGACCTGCCGCTGTCCCTGGTCGGCGTCGCCTGTGTTGTTTGCGGGAAAAGATTCCGTGGTCCAGACCACACAGGCCGTCGCTCCCGGCCGGCCCGAGACGAGATTTTTGGAGACTTCGTCGATCTTGACGACTGCGCGCCCGTTTGCATCATGTCCGGTGACTACCCGTCGTATTTGAAGTGCCATTGTTTTCTACCTCCTTGACCCTGGCCTCGATCAGCTCCGTGGGGACCATGTGCTCGCTCCCGATGTCATGATACGCGTGTATATGACTCGCCTGCGTAACATTCAAGCCCAGCCGTCGCTAATAGCGATCGACCTGAAGCGCCAAGTTAAGCCTGAAATAAGTAATGCAATGTGAAACATCTTGCCAAGCACCATAGAAGTCAGCGTGGCTCTCTCTCCTGTGCCCACTCCTTCGAGACCCACTCCTCGGACTATACTGTGTAATCTTTTCTTCTGATCCATGAATAGTCCGGGCTATGCTTCAGCGAAGGGCGTCGGGATAGCGCGCGGCTAACTCGCGCATGAAGCCTGTCTGCTCAAGCTCATCAATAAAGCGGTTGGTGTAGAAATCCTGCGCGTTCGCACCGCGGGCTCGTGGGTTTTGATCTGCGAGCGCTTCAAGGACATTTCGAACCGCCGCCTCAGTGGTCCGAGGAACTAACCGGACAACCTTCCTGTTGGTCTGATACGTCTCCTCCAAGAGGTTTCGGTCTGTTGAGCGCGTGTATTTCTGAATGGCACGAAGGGCAGCCTCCCGGTTGCCCTTGAAGGCCCAGATCCCTTCAACCAGCGCCCGGACTACCCGGCGGGTGGCTTCCCCACGGGCGCTCATATAGCGCGCTGTGCCGGTGAGACCTAAACCGGTAAACTCAATATCACTCTGGTTGAAATCAATAAGTTCGACCATCCCCAGACGTTTAGCCTCCGTGGAGAAGGGTGGCGGCAAAACGGCGGCCTGCACAGAATCTGCCTTCAGGGCAGCGAAGGCCTCCGGGAGGCCGCCCAACTGAATAATTGTCACGTCTTTGACAGGAATCAGGCCCCACCGCTTCAGTGCAGTTCGTGCACCGAAGTCGGTCGGCGCGCCAAATCTCGTGACTGCTATGCGCTTGCCGCGGAGGTCGCCTGGTTGCTGAATCGCCGGGCGGGCTATAATGGAAAATGTGAACCCACTGATATAGGTAACTAGTATGAGCGGATCCGCTCCGCCGACGCGGGCCTGAACGGCTGGAACGCTGGCACCAACCGTAAAGTCGGTCTCCCCGGCCAGCATGGCCTGGTAAGCAAGTGTCGAGGCCATGTAGATCGGGCTGGACTGGACCCCGTGTCGTTCGAACAGGTCTAACTCCTTTGCCATCCAGAGCGGCGAGAACGAGCCAGCAAGGGCAGTGTAACCCACTCGAATCGGCAGCGGCTGCGCTGCGGCTGTGTTTAGACCGCCACCAATTGCAATCGCAATTAAAAGAAGCCTAAAACTTTTTTTCATGGCCCCCCGCCTTGGTTTCCAGCACAGCCAGTTCGATACGTGTAAAATGGCCTCGACCTCAACGAACTTGTCGCGGTCTTCCACTTCTCACCAAGGGATCAACGGCCCGCTTCATCGGCGCGCGCGAGCTTGCTCGCGAGCGGGCCGTGTGGAAGCGACGGTTAGGGCCAAGTTCCGGAAGGGACGAATGTGTTCCGTTTCATTTGGATTTCGGGGGCACTGTCGAACTTCCCTTCCAGTCCACCGGTAGTATTTCAAAGATGAGATTGACCACGGGCGAACTCCCCGTGCTGGAAGCGCTATTGGTAATGGCTCCTGTTTCATAGAAATAGTCGCCCGCCTTGTAGGTCCTTGTCTTGCCCTGCTCAGCGAACGTGAGTTCACCGGAGGCCAGGAATCGAATTCCCGGCCCGACGTGGTTGTGCTCGCCTACGTATCCGCCCGGTTGAATGATGGTTTCGGTGACGCGCAACTTGTACTTGCCGTTGAGTTCGCTCAGATAGCCGAAATCTGTTGCCTCGAGCTTGACTGTCGATGTTAGGCCCTTCCGGTCGACTTGTTGCTGAGCGGACGAGTAGCCCACTACGTAGCC
>VBKE01000164.1 GCA_005879605.1 Deltaproteobacteria bacterium | reverse complement strand
GCTTTTGTCGAAAAGCTTGTGGAAGCTGGTGAATACCAGAATGCGAGTGAAGCGGTCCGTGACGCATTGCGCACGCTCCAGCAACGCCGGAGGGAAGACTCGCTTAAGCTGAAGGCCCTGCGCATGCACATCAAAGCCGGCGTGGACGCGCTTAAACGCGGCGAGTTTACCGAAATCGATGAGGCAGAACTGCAAAACTACCTGGAAGGACTGACAGCCACATTCTCTAGAAGTTCGCGTTAACTCCATGGCGCGCTTTCGTCTCGCGCGGCCAGCACAGCAGGATCTCGCCAGCATTCTGTCAACCAGCGCCGAAAGATGGGGAAGGCAAGGCGGGCGCCGCTACGCAGCCGTCCTCGCCGCAGCAATGCGAAAGATCGGCGCTGATCCGGAAGGTCCCCTGACACGGTCCCGAGATGAGCTTTCGTCCGGTCTGCGAAGCTTCCACATCCGGCACACGCGCGTCGATTCTCCACAGATGAAGGTGGGAAGGCCGGTGCACATACTGTACTATCGAAAAATCCAGCCCGGACTAATCGAGATCGTCCGCGTGCTCCATGAACGCATGGAGCCGAGTCGACATTTCGAGACAGTCGATGACGACAAGCCCTGAAGAGAATGTCGTTCGCAAACAGATTGGCGACGCTAAAGTTGCTAACGATCACCCTTTCAGCTTGCCATGGGAGGCAATTGTGCCAAGTGAAAGACGCCGATTAACCTCAACGTTTTGCGTCGTAAGCGGTACTTATTGTTCCCAAGTAGCTTGCTCCCGGAACTCTTAGACAACCGCTCCCCAAATGAGCGCTACTCTCCAGCGGTAGCGCTCATTTTTTGTTGTAGTCCGAGATGGACCTCTTGCGTCCTGGTTTTCGGATTAGATTCGGAAGTGTTCACGGCAACAAAAACGGGCTTCACTCATACGAGGTCGCGAGGGCGCTTCTGGCAGACTCTTGGCGCCACGGTTCCGCCACACATCGCGGAATGGCGAGGAGCATCGAATGGCGTCTCGAAAATCGAAAAAGCAAAGGCAGCGAGAAAAGAACGGGGTCTTTAGGGACTTCGAAAGAAATCTTATCAGCAAGGGACTTCCGCGAGGCACGAAGGTAGGTGTCCAGTCCACTGGCAGAGTCAAGATGTCGGAGGTGTTGCTCGACTTCATCGAACCGTATACCGAAGAAGCTCAGTCTGAAGATGAGTTTCGCAGCCTGATCACTATGGGTTTAGTGGCTTGGAATACTGCTTTATTGCCAGAGGAAATCCGCGAGCAAACGCTTGACCGATTGATTGATGAAGCCGTCCGCGATGGCGCTGACGATTTCAGGCAGGTCGTTTACGAAATGATTGTTCTGGTCCCGAGATGGACCTCTGCCGTCCGGGTTATCGGATTAGATGCGGAAGTGACTTCGGCGAGAACGAGGGAGGTACGGGAATGTGGAACGTGAGTGCGGATGAAGAAAGCCGTCTCATCGAAAAATTGCGAAAAATTGAAACGCTTTTTGCGCGAACGACGAATCCTGGAGAACGGCAAGCCGCGGAAAGCGCATTGGAGCGAATTCGGCGGCGCCTCGACGAACTGGAACAGACCGAGCAACCAGTCGAGTTTCGCTTCTCGCTACCGGACGGTTGGTCGAAGTCACTCTTGGTCGCTTTGCTACGCCGTTATGGTCTGAAGCCATATCGATATGCCGGTCAGCGTCGAACAACTGTGCGGGCGAAAGTGGCAGCCTCGTTTGTTGATGAGGTCCTGTGGCCCGAGTTTCAGGAACTGAACACGACACTTTGTTCACACCTCAATTCCGTTACGAGACGCATCATTCAACAGGCGGTTCACAGCGTCGATACAGACATCGAGGAGCGGCCCGGGCGGGAGCCGATGGCTAGCCAAGGAGAGAAACAGGACTTCTCGGTTGAGCATCAGAATGCTTCAATGCCTCCTGGCTTTCGCTGAAGGGTCCCGGATGAAGCTTATGAGGTCAAGAGACTCTCGGACTGAAGGGCCGTTTTGGGCGGAAGCCGCGCACGCCGACAGTATTTTTCGTAGCGCACTTGGCGACCAAGCTGCGTCCCGGGCCGCACTGCGCGAGGCGTTAAAGCTTAAACCGGACTACGCCCCTGCGATTCTTAGCATGGGGTCTGTCGAATATCAACGAAAGCGCCGGGCCGCGGGGAAACGGTTGCTTTTCTCTTTGCTGTCATTGCCAGAAGATACCGAAGACCTCGCGATGATCATCGATAAAGCGGGCGCCTTCCTAATCGATATTGAAGAATACTTCGACGGTCTTGAACTATTCCGCGCGGCCTCGCTAAAATTTCCGGACGTTGCCGCCTTTCAACAAGGCATCGGTTGCTGTGCGGGTCATGAGGGTTTCATCGAGGAGGCTTTGACAGCGAGCCGCCGAGCAGTCGAATTGGATCCAGATGATCCGGCCTACGTGAGTGACCTTGGTTGGACCTTGGTGCTTGCGGAGCGCTACCAGGAGGCAGAAGCAACGTTGCTGCGAGCCACAACGATGAATAGCTCGAACAGGCTCGCGCAGACGAACCTGGAGTACTGTCGCGAAAAAATAGCGGAAAGACTCAAAGCGCTTAAATAAGCAACAACTCTTTCCATCTCACACTCAAAAGGACAAGCGCTGAGGTGAATCGGAAAAGGTATTGACAGGAATAAGCGTCCAGCTAAAATTATCAGTTCCGGTAACAACCAAACGAGATGCTTATGCAGTAGTCTTTCCACTCAACACCCAATCAACACACCCGCTGTTCATTTTTGCGACAGCCCCGCTTATTACTGTTTCTTCTCTGATTTTTTAAAGAAACCTTCCGTAAGACAACAGCCCCGGCTCACCGCCGGGGCTGTTGTTTTTGGCGGGTTCTAAAGTTTTAATGATTTCAGGTATGTCCGGAATTCGGCGCCGAGGTCATCGCGGCGGAGGGCGAACTCGACGGTTGCTTTGAGAAAGCCCAACTTATCGCCCGCATCGTAGCGTCTGCCTTCGAACATGTAGGCATAGACAGGCTGTTGCTCGAGAAGAAGGCGTATACCGTCGGTCAGCTGAATTTCGCCGCCGCTTCCTGTGCGTGTTTTCTCGAGGAAACCGAAAATCTGCGGCGTCAGAATGTAACGGCCGATGATCGCCAAATTGGAAGGCGCCTCCTCCGCTGGCGGTTTTTCGACGACGTCCTGAACGCGGTAGACGCGGCCGCCGAAGCCTTCCACAGGGGTTCCGGCTATGACTCCGTAGTGGTGTATTTCAGAATGAGGGACTTCGCAAGTTGCGATGACCGAACCTTGGAGCTTTTCGAAGACATCGATCATCTGGCGCATGCACGGAACCTGCGAATGAATAATGTCATCCCCGAGGAGCACCGCGAATGGGTCGTTTCCGATCGCGTCCCGAGCAACCCAGATGGCATGTCCCAGGCCAAGCGCCTCCTTTTGCCGCACGTAGCTGACATTGATCATGTTCGAAATGAGGCGCACTTCGTTCAGCAGGTTCTCTTTTCCGCGTTCTTCCAGGACGCGTTCCAACTCGTAGGAGACGTCGAAGTGATCTTCGATCGCATTCTTTCCCCGTCCCGTGACGATCGTGATGTTGCGAATGCCGGCTCCGACTGCTTCTTCAATGACATACTGGATGAGAGGCTTATCGACCAGCGGCAACATCTCCTTCGGTTGGGCTTTTGTCGCCGGCAAAAAACGCGTGCCCAAGCCGGCGGCAGGAAAAACAGCTTTGGAAATCCGCATCGTTCTATTTTCCCCTCAAATACTGGTCGGTTCCATCGAGCCAGTCTTGCCGTGGCGGAGAAAAAATATCGATATCGAGGGTATCCTCCAAGGCAGTCGCCGAATGGACGACATTGGACGGAATGTGAAGGACATCGCCGGCGCGAAGAATGATTTCTCTTCCGTTCACTTCGAACTTTAACGTCCCACGGATGACGTAACTTACTTGTTCGTTCTCATGGTGGTGAGCCGGAACGACACATCCTTTCTTGAGTACGAGTTCTGAAAGCATCACGCGGTCGCCCGTGATGAGCTTTCGAGTCAACAGCGGATTCAGTTCTTCCTCGGGAATGTCCGCCCAGCGATATTTTGTTACATCCTTACCTTGAGCTTGTTTCATATGATTCCTTCAATTATCGAACGATCGTGCCGAAGCGAAACCACCGCGTCTTGTCAAAGAAATGGAAGGCAATGGCGAGATAGCTGTCGAGCGATTCACGAAGAGTCTTGTCGCCTGGTACATACGGGTCGCTTTCATACGACCAATACACGAAAAGTGGTTTTCCAATAAGCTCGTCCCAGGTGACAAAGCCCCAATAACGGCTGTCGTTGCTGTTGTCGCGATTATCGCCCATTACCAGGTACCTGTTGGCAGGAACCGTCACCGGACCATAGTTGTCGCGTATCTTTAGTTCCTCCGGAGTCCACGGATCGGTGCCATAGACCGTCGAATCGACGTGAATCTTATACGGCTCGTCCAGCTGAATGCCATTCACAAACACCGATTTGTTGCGTACTTCGACGGTATCGCCCGGCATTCCGATGACTCGCTTGACGAATGGGATATTGCCGTCGGTCGGAGACTTGAACGCCACGATATCGCCGCGCCTGATCGACCGGTGCGGCAGATAATGCCGAATGAACGCTGGATAATTTGCCGGAAACGCGATCTTGTCGAGAAAAAAATGATCACCGACGAGGATCGTTGGCTTCATCGACTCCGTTGGGACTTGTGTTGCCTGAGCGATATAGCTTGTGAATACAAGAACGAAAATGACCGTGAACGCCAGACTTTCAACCCATTCGCGGAATGCTCCCTTCCGGCGCACGGCGATTGTTTGAAAAGTGGTGAGTTCATCGAGCCGGACATCCGGCCGTTCAAACACGACAAAATTTTCGAGCGGAATATTCGGAATATCCCGGTTTTCAACTTCGGAGCTCGGACCCTCGATCATGCCGACAACTTGTCCTTTACCAATTGGCTGACGCGAGATCCGTCTGCACTCTTGCCGGAGAGACGTGCGAGAGTGGCTTTCATCACTTTTCCCATATCCTTCATCGAAGCCGCGCCCGTTTCCTCTATGGCGTGAGCAATTGCCTGCTGGATCTCCTGCTCTGAGGCCGCAGCCGGCAAGTATTCTTCGATGATCCTGATCTCGGCTTCTTCCTTTTGCGCTAGCTCTTCGCGGCCACCTTTGCGAAATTGATCGATGGAATCCTTCCGCTGCTTGACCAGCGTGTTCAAAACCGCGATCACTTCGTTCTCATCGAGCGGCTTCATTTTATCAACCTCCCTGTTTTTGACGGCGCTTTTCATCATGCGCAGCACACTGAGCCGCAGCTGATCCTTGTTGCGCATCGCATCGGACATTTGCGCTTGGATTTTTTCCTGAATCGTCATCAGAAGTTAACCTTTAATAACCCCAATCGGACGGAGCCGCGCGACGCGCGAGGCAAGCCCCGCGCCTTGAACAACGTCAACGACGGCTTCGATATCCTTGTAAGCGTCCGGTTTCTCTTCCGTAAGCCCTTCGCGAGTCAAGGATTGAACTATAATACCGCGGGACTCCAATTCCTTTTGAATTTCCTTCGCCGTGACACCCTTTTTGGCTGCGGACCGGCTCAATACGCGGCCCGCTCCGTGACAGGCGGTGCCGAAGGTCTCGTATAGGGCGCCTTCCTGGCCCAACAGAAAGTATGAAGCCGTTCCCATGCTGCCGGGAATGAATACCGGCTGTTTAGGGAATGCCCGGGTTGCACCCTTGCGATGAACCAGGACGCGCTTTTTCTTTCCATCAACGAGGTGCGTCTCGATCTTGGCAATATTGTGCGCGACATCGTAGATGACGGGCAGGTGCACAGCCTCCCCAAATAAACGTTGGAACGCACCGCGCACAGAATGACTGATCAACTGACGATTGGTCCATGCAAAGTTCGCGGCACCGGCCATCGCGT
>VBKE01000007.1:11301-71303 GCA_005879605.1 Deltaproteobacteria bacterium | reverse complement strand
CTGTTTGCGCAGATTGGCCGGCGTAATGACCAGAATCCGCCGCTTCCGTTCAGCCCACCTCTGCGAAAGGACAAGTCCCGCCTCGATGGTCTTACCCAAACCAACCTCGTCAGCGAGCAGCGCGCCCCTCGAAAGTGGTGAGTTGAAAGCGAATAGCGCCGCGTCCACCTGGTGCGGATTCAGATCCACCTGCGCGCTGGCAACCGCGCCGGCGAGCTTCTCCATGTTGTCCTACGAGCACCGCTTCGTCAGCTCGTGAGCAAAGTATTTTGCGTGGTAGGGAGTTAGATCCATCAACGCTTTAAGCAATAGAAGTCTGCACTGACCGGAAGAATTTGCCCTCAGAGAACCGGCAGAGCCGAAGTCGCCACATCCCGGATCGGCGCAGTGAAATATTAGTCGAAATGAGCTTGGCTGCCAAGAGATTAAATAAGCGTGTTCGCGACGGGAAAAAGACGTGTTCGTGCTGCGTGAGCGTGCTCGCAATTCGTGTTTGGGTGAAAACCAAAACAAAGCTCACGTCCTGGGCCACAGAACCGAGCTAATTAGCCGCTTATTCTACTCGCGGAAATGGGGGCGTCAAACGGAAAAAAGGCCGAAGGGGCGGGACCGGGAATCGCGATCGTGGCGCGTGTCCATGTCAACTCTACCCTTGCATTCTCCGAGTTTTCTCCCTCAATCAGCCAGTTATGTCTTTGCTACACTTACGCTGCTAATGCCCTGTCTTCTCGTTCAATTACCTCATCGTCGATCATAATTTCTTTCGGGTAATTGAGATCCAGCTTATTTGGAAGGAGTAGTATCCATTGTGTTCATAACACCAGAATGAAGAGCCATCCCCGGATTATCGTGCTTTGGGACCGCTCCGCGGGTAGTCGCCTCAGTAACATCCACTGGACAATTCCTATATGGCCGGATGCTTTTTAAAGTTTACCCACTGTGTTAATGGGTTGGGAAAGATTATTTGATCGAGGATTTATTCTAGATGGTGATGACAGAATGAAAGATCGATTGTTTCTCTCGGGTATTGGTATTGTATCTTTTCTGGTGCTCTTGACTGTGGGATTCATTCTGGTGGGCCGACAGGCCCAGATCCGAGGAGATTACGAAGTCTCGGCCTCACCCGCTCTCAACGCCGTCCTCAACGGGACAAGCGCCATATTACTCACCGTCGGCTACCTCTTCATCAGACGGAGAAAGGTGGGGGCCCACAAGACCTGCATGTTGATGGCCTTTGGAACCTCCTCCTTATTTCTTGTCTCCTATCTGATATACCACTACAAGGTTGGCTCGATACCCTTTCCTGGACAGGGCGGGATTCGACCGGTCTATTTCGCGCTCCTGATCTCTCACATCATCTTAGCCGCTGTTATCGTTCCATTAGCGTTGACCACAATTTATCGTGCCTGGAACGAACAGTTTGATAAACATATGCTGATTGCCCGTCGGACGCTTCCTATTTGGCTCTACGTGTCGGTCACCGGTGTGGTTGTCTATTGGATGCTTTATTGGCTTTACCCGCAGCCATAGCACACTCTGTGACGTCTAAATTCAGAGCAATCCTTCAGAAGCCTTCGTTGGATACTTCTACCAAGCCAGGAAGACAATGAGATTACGCGCCGAATTAAGGAGAGCGGTGAGATTCTCGCCATTCACGTGCCGGATCACATCATCATGGGAGGCGAACGGTTCTACAGTTTCTCGGACCGGGGTTTGTTATGAGGGACTAGGTTTCAATCAGCCCTGCGCGGTTTGAGGAAGACTCCGTCAAGTCGGAACAGAGTTGGTGGCACCTACTTGGTAGAGCCTGAAGGAAACCGCTTCGGTGTGATTAACGCATTCACGAATGCAGCGCAGAGGTTGGCGCTTTTTCCGACAAACCGGGAGAGGGTTTGAAGGTTCTCAACGCCCTGAGAGATGAAGGAGTCAATCTCTCAGCCTTTGTGGCCTTTCCTAAAGGGCGACGGGCACAACTCGATTTCGTGCCCGTGGATCAAGCGGCTTTCAAGACGGCAGCAAAGAAGGCTAAAGTAAGGCTCATCGGTCCGAAAACGACTTTTCTTGTTAAGGGCGATGAGAGGACGGGTGCAGTCGCGGACACAGTAACCAAGCTGTCTGGTGCGGGTATCAATATAACAGCGCTTCACGTGATTACAGCGGGAGCCGGGCGGTACGGAGCGATTCTCTGGGTTAAACCGCGTGATGTGAATAAAGCCGCTAAAGTCCTTTTGTAGAGATACGGACAAGTGTGATCGGGAAATCTTGATGCTAGCGCTTTAAGGAGGCAATTTCCCTTGCCTGTTGTTAATCATCCCGGCTTAGTCCGGGCCATATCGCACTTGTCGATTACGCACTTCTAGGAGTGCCGGTGCTCATTTAGCCTCAAATCGGCACCCGTGTTATAATCATCGTGGGCATCGAAAGGAGACATGATGACGATTCAACAGACTCCTCAAGCCGACGAGTTCAAACAGCAATTGTGCGCTTCGTTGCAGCGCGAGACGCAAGATTCTCGCACCGTCAAGATCGCGCGACACGTGAACGTTTACAGTTGTGGCGATCAGGACGAGATGGTCTACTTTATTGAAAGCGGCCAGATCAAACTCCTCATGCTCTCGTCCGAAGGCAAAGAGTGCCTGCTGGCCATTCACAGTGCGGGAGACGTTTTCGGTGAGCTATGCCTGTCCGGCTTAGGCGCGCGTCTTGAAACAGCGACGGCGATGAAACAAACGATGTTAAAACAAATACCTTGCGCTCAATTCTTGGGGCGTCTAAGCCGTGATTCGCTGTTTGAGGGCTTCGTGCGCTATCTGGCGGTGCGCATTGCCGACCAACAGCAGGTCATCGCCAATCTAGTGACGGTGGATAGCGAACAGCGGCTGGGCCAGACGTTGTTACAGTTGGCCCGGACAATGGGTAAGAAGGATCCGCGCAGCATTCGCATCGAGCTGAAGATTTCGCATGAAGAATTGTCCGAGATGGTGGGCACGACCCGGCCTCGGATCAGCTTGTTTATGCAGCGCTTTCATAACCTTGGGCTGATCGAGACCAACGGAGATCGCTTTCTCATCATCAAAGAAAACAAACTCACCGATTACCTCGCTCAGATCGCCTAGAGCGGCGGCTACGCAGTTCTGCGGGCCCCGCGATAATTCTTTTTCAAGAAGGTCCAATACTAGACAGAACCTCTCCCGAGTCGGCCTAATTTTGATCCAAACGGAAGTAAGTGACTATGGGCCTGTTATTGTTGATTGTCTTAATTCTGTTCCTGGTGGGAGGTCTGCCTAACTCGGGCAATCACTCGTATGGCTGTGCTCCCTCGGGGCTTGCCGAAGCGGCGCTCGCCTCCATAGATCAAAATCAACAGACCCCGCCCGCCCCTGGACTTACGGACAGATCGTGATAGTGATGAAACCATGAGCCGTGCTTTTTTGCCGGTGGCGGAATGGAGGTCTAACGAACATGGCTGAATGGATCGAAGTGCCGGCGCATCGAATCTATGTGATATGCGCGCGTGAATTACGAGATGGCTTTGACTACATCGGCGAGAATGGGAAGCCCGTGGAGCGCGGCGAAATTTCCTACCGTTTCGTCAGAAAGAAGGACGGCAAAGTTTTTAAGTGGGCGCGCTTTATTCCGCAATATACCGAAGTTCATGTCTGCACGGCGCTCGAAGAGATATGATTCATGTAATTGGGCGACCAACGGTCATACGGAAGCGGTCGAACCTTTTGTTTTTAGGAAACCCTGTACCAACGATCTGATCGTGAGCCGGGAGAAAAGCTTCCGGCACGCCCATATTCATCTTACTGCTTACGAACTCACCCGCAGAATGGCGGAGGCGGTGAGTGAGGGTTTCCGCGTTGCCAGTTTCGTATTGGATACGTTTCTAAAGACCCGCGAGGAACCGATAGAAGATCCGGTCGAGACGATCCGCAAAATTGCGGAGGCGAGAAAATTTTCCCAGAAACTAACGGATGAAGTGGTATCGAGCTACCTAGTTGAGCCGGAGCCAAATCGGTTCGGCGTGATCAACTCGTTCACGAACGCCGCGCAAAGACTGGCGCCGCTCCAGAGAATCGAGATGGAGCGGTTTGCCGGGACGCTGCTGGAAGCACCTCTAAATTAGTTCTTTATTCGTTTAATTCAGGCAAGCACATCCGCTTGCCTTTTTTTCTTGGCCGGAAGGAATAATTGGCTAGCGAACAGTTCGTGGCAGCGAGACGCAAGCACCAAACATTGTTTAACGGGATTGTGATATAAACATGGAGTCTTGCGTTAGACAACCGGAACATGAAGGGAAGAACAATGTCAGGTACCGTGATGCTTCGAAGGATGGACCCTCATGCCGAAAAACATCGTGATTTGCTGTGACGGGACCGGTAATCAGTTCGGCCATGAGAACTCCAATGTCGTAAAGCTCTACAAGACATTGACCTGCAACGCGTCCCAAATTGCTTACTATCACCCTGGTGTTGGAACGATGGGAGCAAGGAATGCACTTACCCGGATTGGAAAATGGTGGACACGCGTAATCGGTTTGGCATTCGGATATGGCATTTCCGACAATGTGGCAGATGCTTATCAATTTCTAATGAGGACTTATGAACCTGAGGACAGGATTTACGTATTTGGTTTCAGTCGGGGTGCCTACACCGCCAGAGCGCTCTGCGGGATGCTCCACGTAGTTGGGTTGCTCTCCTCAGGCAATGAAGCGCTGATTCCATATGCTATCCGAATGTTAAAGCGGCGCAGTATCGATTTCGCCGTGCTTGCCGACTTTAAAAAAACCTTTTCTCGCGAATGCAAGGTGCATTTTATAGGTGTTTGGGACACCGTCAGCTCAGTGGGATGGATCTACAACGTTGTCCAGTTTCCGTTTACTGCAAAGAATCCGGCCATCGATATTGCCAGGCACGCCGTCTCAATTGACGAGCGCCGGGCCTTTTATCGTCAAAATCTTTTTGTGGAAGCGTCTCCTGGTCAAGATATCGAACAAGTGTGGTTCGCCGGTGTCCATTCTGATGTTGGTGGTAGCTATCCCGAGACAGAAAGTGGGCTTTCAAAGCTCGCACTTCAGTGGATGCTGTGCGAGGGGGAACCCGCGGGCTTGTTAGTTGACCTGCAGCGGAAAGCTGAAATTCTCGGTAGCAAATTACATTATGTCGCGCCTAATCCGACCGGGCCTCTTCACAAATCACTCCACGGTTTTTGGTGGCTTGCTGAGATATGGCCAAAGGCTGTCCGCATACACCACCCGGGGCCAGGAAATATTTGGAAGAATTCAGTTCGGGTGAATCTCGCGCGGCCACGTTCTATTCCGGCAGGCTCGTTAGTGCATACGTCGGTTGAGCAAAGAATGAATGCGATCTGGAGCTACCGTCCCAAGAATCTTGTTCCGCTCGCGATCCTGCATCACAAGTTTCGAATTGTTCGTGATCGGTGCTAGAACTTCTTGGACCTATGGCGGTAGACAACGGAGCCTGCCAGAGGCAAGTCGGTTACGCGTGATTAAAGCCTCCACGAATGCAGCGCAACGTCTGACGCCGCTCCAGAGGCTTGAGATGGAACGGTTCGCCGGGACGCTGCTTGGAACTCCTTTACAATAGTTCTTTGTTCTTTCCGGCCAATTCAGGCAAGCAAATTCGCTTGCCTTTTTTCTCTTTAGGGACCGTACATCTTCTTTGCTCGCTGCCAGTTGAGCATATTGTCACCAACTTATATAGATAGGTGCTAGCAGAGTAAGTACGACGGAGGATTTCTATATGGCTTTTGATTTCAGGACTGCCGTAAACAAGACAATTGTTGACCTTAGGAGAGAGATATCCAAAAAGAGTTCGGAGCTAGGGACTTTAAGGAAAGAGCTGGCAAGGTATCAGAAAGTGCAGGGTATTCTTAGCAGCCAGTCTGGGGCCACGAGAACCAAAGCAAACAGAAAAGTCCGTCGAAAACCGGTCGACTGGAACTCCGTGCTCAAGCAGCTCCCCGGCTCTTTTGCTGTCGGCACCGTAGCTAATTTGGCCAAGGTCAAATCAAGGACCTCTACTCATCGCGTCTTGACCAAGTGGATTAAGCAGCGGAAAGTCAAAAGGCTGGAGCTGGGTAAGTATCAAAAACTTTAGCGTGAGAAACTTCCGCTGAAGAAATGTGAGGATTTAGCGATGGACAGAAATAGCCTGAGACAAGTTCGCGAGGCGAAAATGCTGAGCAAGACTGGCCAGACGCGCCGGAATCTCTCCGTTGACGCTGGACCGGATTGGATGATCCGGGTGTTGGACTACGCTGATAAAGGGGTGGTATACGGGCGAAGAGAGGCCGGTGTCTCCTTGCCCCGTCTCGCAACGCGTCTTTTGGCAGCCCGATAATGGGGATGCGCTTTGCAGATGGTATTCGCCGCAAGACCGACAAGAAAGAGAGAATTTTCTGACTGTATCTGGTCATATTTTTTACCATTTATCTCCGACAATCACATTAATTACATCGGGAGTTTTTTCTAGCTCTGCATTAACTTCTGTTTTCGTGTCGATTTTTTCAGAAACTAAAGCACCCGTAAGCGCACGAGAGACTTTTCCTAAATCATGATCACGGCTCGGAGCAATTTGGACTTTCACTCCGTTAACCAAAATGATTCCCGCCTTTCCAATCGTAATAAGACTTGTGGTCGGCACAAGCACCCATCCCGAAGATATTAGAACTTCTCCTATCGCATTCAATAGGTTAGTTGCTTCTCGGACTGGAGTCACAAAAGCAGCGAATTTTTGTCCGGCGAATACCTTCAATTTGTCTACTATACGGCGCCGCTGCTGGGCGGTAAGCGTCCTCGGTGCCTCCAATTTCGCTAAATCTAATTGTGCTTTTGCAACGCGCGCCTCTGCTTCTTTTGAGCGTGCATTCGCCGATGCTATAGACGCTTCAAATTTGAGAGCTCGTTCTCCCGCCTCTTTTGCTTTTTTGACAGCATTAGCTGCGCCGGTTTCCGCGTTTGCTGCTCGCTCTCTAGCCTCAGCGAGATGCGATTCAGCGTTAGTTGCTCGCTCTATAGCTTGTGCTGCTTCTTTTTCGAATCTTTTGGCATCGCGTTCGAGTGTCGCTATCTTTAGATCCGTTGATCGTGAAATCTCGGAGTCTGCTTTACCTTCGATCGCGACACCCACGATAATCACAATTGTAAAAAACGCACTTAGTATCTTTTCGAGTCGGTCCCGGTGTTTAGGAATCGTGAGAACCGCAACGTCGCCGACGAGACCCACAACGAGCGTCCAAAATCCGAAAGAACTCCAAACTTCTGCGTTATTCATGATCGTCGTCGCTTACGTTATTCTTTACGCAGAGTCTGTAATTTTCCTTTACTGTCCCGCGGCAAACCGGTAAAGCGGCAATCGTTTACCTTTTCTTAGCGGCCGCTGCCTTTCGGATTATCGCAGCGCACTTTGTGGCGTCTGCGTCAGACTCAAATCCAAAAACCGCTGAATATTTTCTTCCTACCACCTGGGCTACGAGAAAATCCATGTTCACCCCCGCACCGGCAATGGCCTGCGCGGTTGCATAGCCAAGACCAGGCCTGTTATTGCCCTCGACCAACAGAGCCGGGATTGCTGAGGCGCTGAATCCCGCTTCCTTGGCCGCAGTAACGGACTTCCTCCCCGTAACCGGATAAAGCTCAATTGCAGCCTTGTATTCCTGGCGCGGAAAGCGATAGGCCATCACCACATGGATGTCTGTGCCGGCGTTGGCAAGCGGCGCAAGAGCGTTGGCAAGAATTCCGGTACTATTCTCAACCTCTTTTCGCCACAGCACGATCTTTTTCACGGTCACTGCCATATTGGGTGCCTCCTTCTTGTCTCAAGAATTGCTTCGCGGTTCTTAGTGACGCGATTCTATTGCGGACGGATCAGGGCTGCAAGTTGCAGCACGGTACAATGTGTTAAAAGCGTTAAGTTAGCTTCGGAAACTTAGTCACAATTTAGACATGCAAGTTACCGGAATTAAATTGAGGCGGCGATTGCAGTAGAACCTGCTTGACAGCACTCCTCCATGTGATATTTGTCGCCTCGTAACAATCCTCCCCCATCATTGAGAAGGCTTCTGGTGCTGATCTGAGGCCAAACCGGAGGAACACAAACTGTTCCTCGGAGGGGGAAATGAAAAGAACAGTATAGAGCCAGCCGCTCCGGCGATTTATCGCCAGGGTGTGCTGGCTTTTTGGTTCCCTCTAGGACCAGCTACAAGGCCCGTAGTCTGACGAATCGGGACCTAAGTCAATCAGATGCACGAGCAATGCATTTCGTTTTCCGTGTCGCTCACAATTACAAGAGAGTCTCAATAAATTCAAAGGAGGTGCTTTATGCCTAGAGGAGTTATTTTGGTGGATTATACGAATCAAGGCCGACGCACAATCAAAGATTCGCCTGATCGAGCCGAGGCGGCCAAGGCCGAAGCGGCGAAACTGGGCGTTCAGGTCAAAGACATCTTCTATACGCCAGGCGGACCGCATGATGCTGCAATTATCATCGAGGCGGAGGGCCCTGAGCCTATCAACAAGTTCATGTCGAGCGTGCAGTCGTTAGGCAACGTGAAAATGAAATTTATCCGGACTTTCTCGATCGAGGAGATGCGCAAGATGGTCTAGTGGCTAATTGAGTAGGTGGCGAGCTGAGCAGTTTGTAGCATCCCTAAACGAGAGGACAGAAAGGTGTCAGGAACCTTTTGAGCTTCTCTGTTCGCCGAAATTCAAAGGTTCCGGTTCGAGGAGGCGGTGGGTTTTAAGCCCTGCGTACTTAATTGGTTTTGTAGCTGCGCAGCCAGCGGGTTGTTAGCCGGATAGCCTGCGCGGCCCGCTGGCTATCACGGGGCGAGAGAATGTCGTTGATGGGGTTAGTAGCGCCTGCGATTTCCCAAAGCCAGCCATAGGGTCTGTTATTGTTTGTTGTTCGCTCAACCGTCTCTGACTTATTCAACAAAAGATCTAACCCCTTGTCAGACCTCGACTTCGATATCACTACCCTCTACTCGGACATTGTAACGGGCAACTCCTTGGGGGGCCGGAGGACCTAGGACCTCCCCAGTAGTTACATCATACGTCGCACCATGCCAGGGGCAGGTTACCTGTTTACTTTCAAGCACCCCTTCTGAAAGCGGCCCACCGCGATGGGTGCAAGTGTCATCGATAGCATAGAAAGAGCCCTCCACATTAAAGAGAGCAATCTTCTTGTCACCAACCTCGATCATCTTCCCCTGACCGGGAACAATCTCATCAGTCTTCGCTACCTTCACAAAACCTGCCATAATTCACCTCCTATTAAATTTTTGCTTGAACGCCTAAACCTTCATTCTATCCGCCTAACATTTTCCTTGCCTGGCATACATGGAGTCATAAAGAGGGGTCTGCTGTTGGCTTTCAGACAGTGGGGTTCAATCTTCCGAGTGCAGCCGGCCGCTTTTTTTCTTTCTATCCTCCCTTTTACGAACAGAACAAGAAAGCCCGGCTGGGGAGAACCAGTTCGGGCGATGATGCGGAATCAAAGATGTGACCTGCCTGCCGGCAGGCCGGCCGGATCGGGGTACCCAGCCGAAGTCAGTTTCGCGAAAATAAGGCAAAATTACAAAACAGGCAAGAGGCTCCGCCACTGAGATTGGCGGATCAGCCTCCGGCTGAAACAGGCAATGGGCGGGGAGAAAAAACGTAATCGTGCTCGTCGACGGGCACGAAAACCACGCACGAACCAGAACGAAGCCGATCGGCCTTTTTCAACGGTCTGGCAATAATTGACACGTTGCTCTGTCCGCCTGTACAATCCGTCGCCTTAGTAAAGCATGCACGGACGGGCTGGATTGCACGGGAGTTAGGACGACGAGGAAAAAAAAGTGGAGCAGTCGCCTACATTAGAACACTTTCGTGTCGCCAGGCCGGTCCCGGTAGCCCGCATCACTGCCGGTCACTTCATCATGGCGGTGGCGCTGTTGGTGCTGGGCTACTTTCTCATCTGGCCGATCATTCTTCTGCTGATCAATAGCTTCAACGCAGCTACCGACTGGTTTGTCGAGCCTCGCGTGTGGGGACTGCGACACTGGCAGAACGCGTTCCTACGCCCCGGTTTGCTTAGATCTCTGGGGAACTCCCTGGTGATTTGGTCATTGACGGTGGCCTTCAGTTTCCCCATCGGACTCACCATCGCTTGGATTCTTGCGCGCACCCGGATTCCTTTTAGTCGCACCTTAGAATTCATGTTTTGGATTTCTTACATGGTGCCCGCCCTTCCCACGACCATCGCCTGGATTACCCTGTTGGACCCGGATATCGGGCTGGTCAACACTGGCCTAATAAAGCTCGGGCTTTTTGATCAGGGTCCTTTCAACATCTTTAGCGTCCCGGGAATCGTTTGGGCGAACCTGATGGGCCATAGCATCGCCATCAAGGTCATGCTGCTGACGCCAGCCTTCCGTAACATGGATGCCGCTATGGAGGAGGCCGCGCGCGTGGGCGGCGCGAGCAACTTGCGAACCCTATTCAAAGTCACGCTGCCGCTGATGATTTCGCCGATGATCCTGGTCTTTGCTCTGCAACTTTTGCGGATCTTTCAATCTTTTGAAACCGAGTACCTGTTGGGGCTGCCCTTTGGGTTCTTTGTCTACTCGACAAAGATCTTTACGCTGATCCGCGACCCCGTGCCCAACTATGGCGAGGCGACCGTATTGGCCAGCATTACGCTGCTGCTGATCGCATTGATCATTCCCGTGCAACGCTGGATTCTCGATCGGCGCCGGTACACGACCATCACCGGAAGCTTCCGTCCCGGACTCATCGATCTTGGGCGGTGGAACTATATAGCCTTCGGCCTCATCGCCTTTCTTCTGATGCTGTTGACGGTCGGGCCGCTGTCCATACTGGTAGTGGGAAGCTTCATGACCAGGATCGGCTACTTCATGCTCGGTTTCACGCTGGACAACTGGAAATGGGTCTTGAGCGATCCGGTTTTCTTGAAGGCGCTGCGCACCACCTTGGTTTTAGGCACTACTGCGGCAATTGTCAGCCCGCTGTTGTTTTCGGTTATCGCGTACATCCTCGTGCGCACGCGCTTGCCTGGCCACGATGCGCTGGATCTGATGATCTGGTGTTCCGGGGCCATCCCCGGCATTCTCGCGGGGCTGGGGCTCCTGTGGTTGTTCCTCAGCACCCCGGTGCTCGACTTTCTCTTCGGCACGATCTGGGCGCTAATCATTGTCGTGATCCTCCAGGGCAACACGACTGGGGTCAATATTATGAAAGGAGTGTTTGTCCAGGTCGGAGCGGACATGGAGGAAGCCGCCAGGGTATCCGGAGCTGGATGGATCCGAACGTACTTCCAAATTTGGCTTCCATTGCTGATGCCCAGCCTGATGCTCTTGGCAGTCACCAGCTTCGTCCACGCCGCCGGCGCCACCAGCAGCATTGTCTTGCTTGCTTCCCGCGATACCATGACGCTGTCGCTCATGGCTCTCGAACTGTCGTCGATCGCCGTTAGCAATCGAGAGGCGGCGAGTATCATCAGCATCTTCATCATTATCCTGACCGTAGCGGGAGCTCTCATCGTCAGATACTTTGGTTCGCATCTTGGCGTACGGCATGACCTGCATGTGAACACGGTTCCATAAACCGACCGACCAGCTGGACTCCAAAAGGCAGACCATGGGATGATTACCCGGCCGGGATGGAAATTGCGGGAAGCCCCGCATGAGTCCAGGGCAAGCTCATGGCGGGACTCCCGCTTCAGTGCGGCTGACGTTGGGACACCCTGTATGATTGAGTGCTTGACTGTCGGATACCATTACCTGTTACACTAGGGGCCACACTTCGACAACGAGGAGGGATCACAACCGACGATGGCTATTCCTGCAGACAAAGCGATTCAAATGGTGCGAAGCGCCCATGCGCAGGCGGCGCAGTTGGACATCGCAGTTACAGCGGTGGTCGTTGACCCCAGCGGCAGGATGATTGCGCTGGGCCGAATGGACCGCGCGCGGCCCATCACGGTCGAAATCGCCCTGAACAAAGCCTACACGGCTGCCAGCTTCCAGCAGCCCACGAAAGAGTTGGCGGGGATAGCCGCGCAGAGTTGGTTTCAAAGCCTGGTGGTCTCCAGCAGCGGTCGAATCATGCCCGGCGGAGGCGCTTTACCCATCGTCGAAGGCGGCAGCGTCGTGGGCGCCATCGCAGTAGCGGGCGGTACCGAAGAACAGGACCAGCGCTGCGCTGAAGTCGCTCTCGCCTCCTATGCTTAAAGAGGCGATACGTCTGCCGGATAATGGCCCGTTCATCAATTTGGCCGAGCACCTTCGATGGCGATTACGCGATAATCGGCACGCAACCCGTGAATTGCATCGGCGTTGGTTTTTGTGTAGGGAGGCGTAAAATGATTGTTACGCCGTATGCAGATGGATAGCGACGAAAGGGGAAGTTGTCATGGCTGTGACACTGGAGAAAACCACGAAACCTCTGAACGGTAATCAACCGCGCGCGGGCGTCCCACCTCCGCCCTACCTCGGCCGTTCAGTCCGTATCGTCGGTCCGGTCGCCAACGTCGACATGAACCAGTCGCCGCATCCCAAAAACCAGCGCGGCGAATTGGGCAAGGCGCTGTTCAACTGGTACCGCAACACCATCTCCAGAGATCCGCTGACCCGGGTGTCGGCCCCGAACCATTTCGCCGATCGCAGACATTTCCTGACCACGGTGATCAATCAAGCATCCAAGGGCAAGGTCAACTCGAAGCAGGTGCCCGTCACGGATCCCGCGGCGATGACCCGCCACATCAAGGCCGTCGCCCGCTACATGGGCGCGGACGTCGTCGCCATCGCGAAGGCGCATCCATCCTTTCTGTACGCCGGCAGCCGTTACGTCCAGGATGGGACGGCGGCGGATGAACACGAGCATAGAAGTCCGGAGGAGCTGGTGCAAAAGTTCCCCTATATCATCGTCACGACGACCGCCTGGGACTACGATAAGCTTCAGGCCCACCGGCACTTCATCGGCGACGCCGCCTACCATGTCTCGCAAATGAAAGGCGTCCTGATCCTCAAGGCGCTGGAGGGTTACGTCAAGGAGCTGGGCTACACTGCGCTCAGGGGCGTGGTGACTCCACAAGCCGCGGGCGTGGCCTCCGGCGTCGGCGAGTTGGGACGAAACGGGCTCGTCATCAACAAGGCATTCGGTGCCCGCATCCACATGCCCGATCCGATCATGACCGACCTGCCGCTGGTGCCGGACGAGCCGGTCGATATCGGAGTCGAAGACTTTTGCAAGATCTGCCGGAAGTGCGCCGTCAACTGTCCCACCAACAGCATCACGTTCGGCGACAAAGTCGTCTTCAACGGCATCGAGAAATACAAGATCAACTGGCTCACCTGCTACAAGCTGAGACCGTACACCCACGAGCATTGGGTAAGCTGTCTCTCCTGCGCCACCGTTTGCCCGTTTACCAAACCCAACGTCTGGTGGCGCAGCCTTGCGGTCTGGGCTCTCAGCACCTGCCCTATCCCGGCGCGGCCTGCGCTCGTGCACGCGCTGAAGGCGATCGACGATCGCTTCTGGGGAGTAGTGAGCCAGAAGCGGGTACGCTGGCTTGGCTATGACTCCGGCATCAAGCCTGGCGAGCACGCCTGTACCGTCGCCGGCTGCACCGCAGCGCACGGGCCGGATTCGGCGAAGGTGGCCGGGGATATCGGCTACTACGCGCCGCTAAAAGAGAACACCAACCGATTCGTCAAGCGGGGCGTCTAGTGGCGCTAAGACTGGGCCCGCTGAAAATCCCCTGGCCGCGGACAGAATCCCGTGACGACGACCCCTACTGGGATTTTTTCATCAACAGGCTTCCAGCGGATCTGGCCAATTCGGTGACGGAGCTGATCCGAAATGCGCCTGAAGGCAACGTCTTCCCGACCAAAGCAGACCTTCATACGCCTGAGATCACGTCGGGCCACGTGAAAGAGCTGGCGCGATATCTTGGGGCTGACCTGGTAGGCATTGCTCGATTAAGCTCTGACGACGAAGAGGGATATCCCTTCGCCGTCATCTGCGCGGTTCGGGCCGACTATGACCCGCGGCAAGCGGCGGGGATTGGCGGCCAAGTGCCGGTGCAGAATGGGCTGTTCATCACTTTCGTTCTCAGCGCCTGGATCAGAGAGCTCGGGTTTCGGGCTGCGGCGTCGTCGCACCCCAATGCCGAGGCGCTGGCAGCAGCGGCAGGGCTAGGGGCGCTTAACCCGAACGGGAGGCTCGTGACTCCCAAATACGGGACGCGCGTTCATGTGGCGGACGTGATTCGCACCGATCTAGCACTGGCGGCGGACCGCTAGTTCGGATCGTTCAAAACGTTTAAGCAGTTCAAACCGTTTAAACGATTTGAGCTATTTGAACGGCTTGAACTATTCATGAGGATTCAGTGACCTACGTCATTACAAGTCTGTGTACCAACGATGGCGCCTGCGTCGAGGTCTGCCCGGTAGCCTGCATTCATACCACGCCCGGGGCCCCTCAGTTCTATATCGACCCTGAAGTCTGCATCGATTGCGAGCAGTGCGAGATCGTTTGCCCGGTGGACGCGATTTTCAAAGATGTCGACATCCCTGCCGAACATGAGGCCTCCATCGAGATCAACGCCGCATTCTTTCGCAAAAACAAAGCGGCAGTGGGGCCGGTTCCCTTCGACAAGGCGTGGGAAATGGTGCAGGCGGCTCACGCCTACGCGCGAAGACAGGGGATGGCAATAACGGCCGCGGTCGTCGACGAGGCCGGCTCTCCCATCGCCGTTGGGCGGATGGATGAGGCGGGACCCAGGAGCGCAGAGCTTGCCTTCAATAAGGCCTACACGGCGGCCGCCTTTCACTTGGCCACAGCAGAGTTGGCGCCTCAAGCGCGGCGACCATGGTTTCGCAGCCTTATCATTTCCCACCGCGGTCGCATCATGCCCGAAAGCGGCGGTATTGCGGTCGTGGACGGCAGCGCGGTCCTCGGCGCCATCGGTGTGGCCGGCAGTAGCCGGCCTGAGCAGGACATCCTCTGCTGCCAGGCCGCCCTCGCTGTATTGGAGAGCGCCGGACATTAAACGCGAGTTGCGCCTTTCACATCACCTTTTTCTACACCTTTGCCTTTAACCCTCTTCACTTCAACCGGTTGAAGAACCTTGCGCCTTTGATCAAGTCGTTAAACATGGTATGGGAAAGCATTTCTAATAGTCTGGAGCTCCTAAAGGGCGGCTATGCCCAAAAGCATCCTTGTGGTCGATAACGAATTTCGCAGTCGGAAAAACATTGCGCAATTTTTGCGTGAAGAAGGCTATGAGGTCGATGAGGCAGACGATGGTGTGGGTGCACTGGATTTACTCGAAAAGAAAAATTTCGATCTTTTGATTTGTGATATTCTGATGCCTCGACTTAGCGCATTCGATATCATCGATCGCATGAAATCGCGCTCACTCTCGATTTTAATCATACTCATAACGGGCCACCCCGATTTGCTTGCGCAAAAAGGACTCGGCGACTTGCCTTGTTTCACAAAACCCTTCAACCTCTATGATCTGTTACACAAGGTGAGAGAAATGATAGGGAAGTGAGCATTTGTCATCGATGAGTTGGAACACCCTTATCCTGCGATTCGAGTGGCGCCGGATATCCGATACTACATAGATGAGCTGAAGACGCCCGATGTTTATGAGCGTCCGACCCTGCCCGCAGATGGTGAAAGTGATAGCTATTTAGGCGAGATTTGGCGCTTGGTCGGGCGAAGCCCCTTTGACAATGACCTTGTTTCCGTCGCGGCTGATCTCCACGTCACAGGGACCCTCGAAAAAGATCATAGTGCGTGGATGTTCGTAAACGGTGGCCTTGTGGGGAATTGCCTCGACGTAGATGTCGAAAATCAGGCCGCCGGGCAGATTGACGGTCTTCGTATGCATGAGGTCGCCTTCGAAGAAAAGCTCGATCCAACTGCGATTCTCGGAGACCCCGAGTATGATACCAGCGGCGTTTCTCACGCGCTCGAGGAGCTCTTCACCGCTACTTAGATTTTCGCTCATAAGAGGACGTCGTTAACTCGCCAGCAGAGCGTCGGCATCGCGGATCACTTTGCCCGACGACGTGCGTGGTAAGGCTTCACGGACAACGATTTTCTGGGGCACTTTGAAATTCGCCAAATTGGCACGAAGAAAACTCAAGAGATCTCTCTCAACAATGGTTTCTCCAGGTCTCGGCACGATGGCGGCGCCGATCACCCTGCCGCGCTTTTCATCGGGAATGGGGAAGACAACCGTCTCCTGGACTTTGGCGTAACTGTAGATCATATTCTCTACTTCCGCCGGATAGACATTGAGGCCACCGGTGATGATCATGTCGTCTCTGCGGCCGAGATGATAATAGTAGCCGTCCTCCCCACATTTGCCCACGTCACCCGTATAGAGCCAGCCGCCACGTATGCGCGCCGCGGTCGCCTCCGGCTTGCGAAAATAGCCCTTCATCACGTGCGGCCCGCGAGTGATAATCTCGCCGGGTTCCCCGACTGGAGCTTCTTTCCCGTTTTCGTCGACGATCTTGATTTCGACACCAGGAACCGCGCGGCCGATACTACCCAGCTTGTCGACGGCGCGATCCGGCTCGACGAGTGTGATCATCGGTGAAGTCTCGGTCAGTCCGTAGCCCTGGATGACTTTGACGTGGGGCTGGACAGTTTTGAAGGCGCGCAACAAAGGGACGGGCACACTCGTGCCCATCATCGCCGCGATCTTGACGCTTCGGGTGTCATAGTCTCGCAGGTTTCGCACGCCCAGCAAAAGCTGGAAAACAATGGGCACCGCCTCGAAGACCGTGACGCGGTATTTTTGAATGCCCTCCAAAAGCGTCACTGGATTGATCTGATCGAAAATCACCAGTGTAAATCCCTTGTCGGCCACCTCGTTACATACCACCGGCCCAACGATGTGCGACATGGGCAAGATGCAGCCTCTCACCGTGGACGGATCGGTAATCCCCATTTCTCCCATCACCCGGGGATACTGGGCGAGGTTTTGGTAACTCAGCACCACGCCCTTGGGCTCGCCCGTGGTGCCGGACGTGTAGAGAATCAGCGCATCATCATCAGGGTTCAGACGGGGCGAGCTCAGCGGCATTGAAACGGGAGTCAATCTGTTTTCAAAACTCCGATCCCCTTCGCCGTTAACGACCCAAACGGGAGGGCTCACCGTTCCGTTGAAGACTTCCCGCACTTCGGGATAGAGCTGGTTATGAAGCACGAGCAGTTTGAGATCGGCGTCCAGCAACACTCCCTGGAGTTCTCTGCCCCGCAGACGGGCGTCCAGTATGACGGTCACCACCCCGACCTTTTGCGTCGCATAGTAGCTCAGCGGAATCGCCGTAGCGTTGGGGAGAAAAACTCCGACCCGATCTCCTTGCCGAATGCCCTCGGCCTGCAGATGGGAAGCCAGCGCGTGGACCCGCCGGTTCAGGGTCGAAAAGGTAAGCTCCTCGTCCTTGCCGATGATCGCGGTTTTCTGCGGCTGTCGCCGAGCGGTCCGCTCCAGCACCTCCGCGGCGAAAAAGCCTACCGAACCGGGATTGTTTGCCATAGCGAAAATGCCCTTTGAAAAGGTTTGTACCAGCGCGAGAGTTGCGCGAGCTCGCCCCGCAGGAGTTTCAATTTCCCCTGCTGGGTGGCGAGAAACGGATCGATGCGGTTACTGAAAACCGCTTTCCACCATTCTTCCTTGCCGCTGATCAGGAATTCGCCATCCACCCTGGGTTCCAGATCGGTGATCTCACCGTCGACAAACTTCACGGTCCAGGAGGTGTCGTCTTCCTCCAGATGGAGCGAAAGAGAGGTCGAAAGATTCGTCTCGCTGCCGTGGGACCGAAACATAGAGTCATTATTAGCCGTGTCAACCAATGCGCTCATGTGAGCCTGCGAGAAGAGCGGGTAAGCTTCGCTCGGGGACGGGGGAATGACCTCGGGGGCTGTGGTTGTGCCAACGCCCGATGATAGTTTGTCTCGAAGCGATGCAGTCTTTTCTTTGAAAAATTGACAGTGCACCGCCTCTTCCAGTAAATCCGTTAAGAGAAATGCTTCTTGCAAGTCTTTGCCGATGGCAACCGTGCCGTGACCCTTGATAATCACAATCGGGTGGTATCTTAGCTCCTCTACCATGGGTTCCGGCTTTGTTACCGTGGGTGTATCTTGCGGGATGATGGGCACTTCCCCAACGGTGTATTTCTCCTCGAAGCTCACGGGAACAAAGCTTTCGCGGGTCAGCGAAAAAGCCAATACCGCCGGCGGGTGTACGTGAACGATCGCTTGGGCCTCCGTGCCCCTGTACACGGCCATGTGCATGGGTGTCTCGCTGGAGGCGCGCTGGTTCTTGTTGAGCGGTTTTCCTTCGCCATCGATCCGCACCAAATTCTTGGCAGTGAGAAAACCCAACGGGGCATGCTGGCCCGTGATCAAAAAATCTTTCGTCCCGACGCGGCGGCTCAAGTTACCCCCCCAGCCGCTGATGAGCCGCCGTTCAAAAAGCACTTTTCCCCAGCGAATCATCTCGCGTTCGAGCCGGGTCATGAATCCGCACCTGGTTAAGCCTTGAGCAGAGCCCAAGGGATGACTTCTTTCTCGAGCCGGTAAACGGCGACTCCTGGCGGAATCACCTTCTGCCCAAGAAAGGTCGAAACGTCGCTATCTATCGAGGAATCCTTCCCGCTTTCTGATTCCAATAATTCGATGGGAATGCCGTGGGCGCGGGCGAGGCGGACAGCGAGTAGAGATCCGCAGATTCCACTTGCTCCCGATTCAGCCAGCCCGCTGTAGAATAAATAGAGCTTTTGAATCTGGCCGTGCGCGAACAGTGTCCCCATCATGTTGTCGGAGATCAATGTAATCGGGAGGTGGCGGAGCAAAAGCTCGCGCGCAACCACGCGGGCGCCCCAAAGTTCCGGACGCATCTCCGGTACCAGAATTCGACCCGCTTGTTCCGCCTTGAGCGCATGCATCAGAAACGAATAATCGTCTTTTTTGGGCAGGCCGTAGACCAACAAATACTTCTCCCCTGGCTCTTTCGTATGCTTGTCGGCTGCCAAAGGACTTTTCAAATATCTTTCTCTAAAGGTCTCCGGCGTAAAAAGATCGTCGAAGCCGATCAAACGGGTAACCAGAGAAGAAGGTGTGACGTCGAACGCCGGATAGCGGCCGACGAGCTGATCTTCGCCGTCAGAAATCAGCGGCTGTCCTTGAAACGTGAGCAGCTCACTGACCGGGCGTTCTTCAATGGTCACGTCGCCGCCCCGCATCAATGGGCCAGGATCTTGGACCAGGGCATAAAATGGAACGCCGTATTCCTTCGCCATGAGCGCAAGCGGGTAGGTGCCGACTTTATTGATGATATCGCCATTCTGAGCGCAGCGATCCGATCCGACAATGACTGCGTTAACTTCCCCTTTCGCCATTACCTCCGCAACCGCACAATCCGGAATCAACGAAACCGGGACACCGGCGTTCGAAATTTCCCAAGCCGTAAGCCGGGTTCCTTGTAGATAGGGGCGCGTCTCAGTGGCGATAACCGATATCTCCTTGCCCATTTCGCGGCAATACTGCGCGACCGCCACGAGTTCACCGCTGACGTTACAGTGCGTCAGCACTCGGGCGGCTCTCGGCATAATAGCTGCCGCCCGTTTGGCTCTGGCTTGGCGTGCCTTGACGATTTGTGCGGCGAATTCGCGCGCCCGAGTCGCGATCCAATCACCGGCCTTTGCGCCGGCCGGCAATGCACTGAGCCCCCCGGAGAAAACGCTGCCGAGCCCCTCGAAGTCGAACGTCGGACGCGCGTCGCAGAACTGCCGAGTCATTTCCTCGATTTTTTCTCGTAACGGCTCGGCTTCTTTTCCGTCATAGTGCTGGGCGACCAACGCGCCGCTATAAAGAAACGTCAGGACCTGGCCGAAAGCCCTCGTTCTCATTTCTCGCACGGCTTCAAGAGCTTGTGAGATCTCGCTAACGGGTATGTACTCGATCCGTTCGGGAACCAATGTCTCATCGAGGATCTTAAAGCCACTGCCCTCCCATAAAACGGGCTCGAACAGCGGGCTGTGCGCGAATTTCATGATTCTACCGCTAGGCAAGAAAGCGTTTCACAGATAGCGCAGCGCCGTCTGTGCCACCTCGATCATCTTTTCTTCGGCGGCGAGAAAGGCGGGATCGCGAAAAGCAAACTTGCCATGAAGACACTCGTCCGACACGGCGAGAATGGCGCCGGCTTTTTTTTGGCGTAATTGGCCGATGGTAAGAAAGCTTGAGGTGACCATGTCGATGCTCGAGACGTTCTGCTCGTTTAATTCCTGAATGAGTTCCGGCGTCTCTTGGAATAGAGCGTCGGTCGTAAAGACCCGTCCCAGATGATAACGGACTCGTAAACTTTCGGCCGCCCGTTGAAGCGCGCGCACAATATCCGGGTGCGCGACGGTGGAGAAATTCTTGGGCACGTAATAACTCGTCGTGCCCTCGCCGCGGATGGCTCCCGTGACAATCACGAGATCGCCGATCTTCACGTGATCTTGCAACGAGCCGCAACTGCCGATGCGAATCAAAGATTCCGCTCCGGCGGCACAAAGAATCTCCGTCGTCATCGCCGTGTCGGGCGCAAAACGCCCCCCATTGCCGACCGTGACGCGCTTCCCATCGATGGTTCCGGTATGCATCTCGTAGTCGAGAAAGGAAAAGTTCTTTGCCGCATCCTTCAGCATACCAAGCAGCATCTGGCTGCGCTCTTTGGGGCCGGGAATCAGCGCGTAGGGCCCGAGAGAGTCGGATTGGAGCCCGAGCATCGACAGCATTTTTTTCGGTGTGAAGTGAGGTTCCTTAACCATGGGTTAGAGGGCTTGAACAACGAACTCAAGTAAGTCTTGGGTCGGAAGAGCGTCGGCGGAGCAGCTGGCGAAACTCCGCTGGCAAAGCGCGCTGGAAGTGAGCACGACCTCGGCGCCGGTTTCTTTAGCCTCACGCATCCGGTCCTCGGCGTTCCACTGCGCGAGCTCGGGGTAAGCCTCGGGAACCCCTCCCCCGCCGCCGCAACACCAAGCCCAGCGCCGATTGCGCGCCATTTCTACCACGTCTACTCCGGGTATCGTGCGCAGAATCGTTCTCGGCGCTTCGTAAATACCGCAGCCCCGGCCCAAATGACACGAGTCGTGGTAAGTGACTTTCTTCCGGACGGTTTGCCGGAATTTGAGCCGGCCTGTCTCGGCAAGCCCCGCGGCATACTCTGCGCCGTGGACAACTTCAATATCGGGTCCCAACTCCTCGGCGTACTGGCGCCAGATGCGGCGGCAACTGCCACAGGCGACTACCACTTTGTGGATCCCGGCGTTCTTGATCATCGCCAGATTTTCATCTTTCAATCGCTCGTACTCGCGCCGGAAGCCAAGATCATAGGCATACAGCGCGCAGCATTTTTCCGCGTCACCGAGAACCACGAAATCCTCGCCGGCCGTCTGCATCAGCTTTGCGAGCGCGGTAGCGCCGGCTCTTCCCGTCGGTCGATCCGCTGAACAGCCGGCAAACAACAGGGTGCTCGCGGAGCTATGCCCGAGTTTCCTCAAACTCAAACCGTCGGCCCACCGGCCGCGTGCGGATTTCGGTTGGGACCAGGGATTGTCATGCTGATGGATGCCTTCGAACAGTGGACGATGAGCTTCGAGCGGTCCGTCCTTTTCAGTCATCTCCTCGCGCATGGCGACGGTGATGTCCCATGGCCCGTAGCCGTCATCGCGGACGCCACACAGTTCCTGGCACATGAGACAGTTCGTGCAAGTGTAAATGACTTCTTTCAGTTCCGGCGTGATGGAATCGAGGCCGTGGAAAACCCGCTGCGCCATGAGCCAGCGCGATTTCGGCGTAAATCGTTGGAAGCGATAAAATTCATAAGGCGGACATTTGGTTTTTGGTCCGGGAACATCTTCCATTGGATTTGCCGGCCCGTGACCATAACAAGAGCCGCACAACACGCAGCCGCTGCTGCGCTCTTCCAGCCCTTTTGCGTAGAGCCATTGCTTGACTCGACCGAGGCCCCAATTTTTTTTGCCTTCGTCTTCCACGGGATTCGATAATAAGAAAACTTAATGCATTAACTTTATATTCATGAACAACCTCTGTCAACAAACGTCGACCTAGTTTGCCCAGGAGTCGTGATTGAGTTTACGGAAGAGAGCGGAAAGTTCTTTCTGTTGCGGCTTGTCGAGCGAAGAAAAGATCTGTGAAACGGTTTTTTCAAACAGCGGAATCGTACTTTTGTAAAGTTTAGCACCCTTTTCTGTCAGAACTACATGGACCACCCGACGGTCCTTATCGTCTCGTTTGCGAGTAACCAGCTTTTTTTCCTCCAGTCGGTCCACGATCCCAGTGAGATTGCTGACCGTCACCATCATTTTCGCGCCGATTTCCCCAAACGGTAGTCCGCCGGCATAGCCGATGGTCGCAAGCACGTAAAACTGCGGCGGAGTCAGATCCAATTTTTCCAGATCACTTTCCAATTTCTTGTAAGATATGAGGCTAAAGCGGAGAAAACGAACCCACAAGCTCGTTGTATAGGAAGAAAAAAAAGGACGCTTGGAAACCGCCACGAGTTTCACTCTATGCGTAGAGAAAGTAAAATGCAAATCACATTTGCGTGCGCGATACGGCATTATTCGCTGGAAAGTTCCTAGAGAAACTCCCGTGAGAACGTGGAGAAACGCCATAGGCGTGCCAAGGTTCAATTGGCGCTCAAGGCAATTGCAGCCTGTTCTAAAAATTTAAAACCAACCGTTGCACACTTGATATCTTGAGAGTACTAGGATGATTGGAGATTCGTCCGGAGAAAATCATGAAAGTTCGCATACTCGGCTGCGGGGACGCTTTCGGCAGTGGCGGTCGCAACCAAAGCGGCTATCTCGTCGAAGCTGACCAACGGTTTTTTCTCTTGGACTGCGGGCCAACGACCTTGCTGGCCATGAAACGCGCGGGGCTCGACCCGAAACGGTTAGATGCCATCCTACTGAGCCACCTTCACGGCGACCATTTCGGCGGCATCCCGTTCTTTTTTTTGGAATATCTTTATAAAAGGCCGCGCGATAAACCGCTGCATATCGCAGGTCCGACGGGCAGCGAAGAAAAAGCCCGTGAACTTTTTCGGATTATGTACGGCAGCGGCTCGGTTTCGAAGGATCTCCCACCGACGCAATTTCACGTCTTACAGCCGGAAACATCCGCCAACATCGCCGGCATTGAGATATTTCCCTTTCATGTACCCCATCAGGTGCACGAAGTATCCCTAGGTCTAAAAGTGGGCTGCGAGCAAAAGCAGATTCTTTTTTCAGGCGATTCCGCATGGACCGAACTCTTCGTCAACCATGCGCGCGGCGTCGACCTATTTCTCTGCGAGTGTTCGTTCTACGACGAAGCAGCAAGCAATCACGTCAACTATCTCGCTCTAAGCAAAAATCTATCCCGCCTCGAATGCAAAAAGCTTGTTCTGACCCACCTGGGAGAAGAGATGTTGGCTCGTAAGACTGATTTGACGGTGACGATGGCCGAAGACGGGATGGTCATCGAGCTGTGAAGCGATGGCGGTCCAAGGAGGCTAGAACGAGCTTGGATCTCCTCCGCCGGTCTGACGGGGGGATTGCGCCGGCAATATGAGGGCCTGCTGACCGCCATTGTCGAAGATCTTCTGCGCCGTCTGCTGGGCTTGCAGCAACTCAGGGTATGGACCGATGCGCACCCGATAGGTGGTCTCGCCTTGGCTCAGGGGTGTCCGCTCAACAAAAGCGTCGAAACCTTTCTCCGTGAACTGTTTCAATAAGGACTCGGCTCGGTCACGCTCGCGAAAAGAGCCGATTTGAACAACATAGCCATTCGCGGATTTGGGCTCGTCCTCTTGTTGCGGCGTAACGATGAGCGCAGCCACACCCTCCGGGCGAACTCTCGGCTGGTCACTTGAGGTTCCCCGGCCCGATTGGATACCCGCCTTTAAGATCGGGTAATTGTCAAACCCGTATTCCAGTAGTTTTTTGGTGTCCCCCCATTGATCCCGCGCGCCGAGAATCGATACGATCAATGTCACGCCATTGCGCACGACGGCGCCAACGAAACATTTTTGCGCCGCCAGCGTATAGCCGGTCTTGCCGCCGATGGCACCGTCGAAATTCCATAGCAAACGATTGTGATTTCGCACCGAGATGCGGCGCGCGACGGTTTTCTTTCTTACCAAGACGCTGGAATTCACCGAGCTGATCTTGGTTTGGATAATCTCGCGGAAGGTGGGGTTTTTCATCGCGTAACGGAATAGAATCGCGAGATCCCGCGCCGTTGAGTAGTGATCCGGCGCTGTGAGCCCGTGCGGATTCGTGAAATGGCTGTTGGTCGCGCCAATTTCATGCGCCTTCTGAGTCATTAACTCGGCAAAATGCTCGACTGAACCGCCTATTCCCTCGGCTAAGACCATACTCGCATCGTTCGCCGAGGCAAGCAGGATCGCGTAAAGCAGATCTTCGATTGTCAAGTTCTGACCCGGACGAAGATAGAGCTTGGAAGCCGGCACCCGCGTCGCGGTTTTGGACACCTTCAGGGACTCGCCCGGCTTGTGGCCGCTCTCTAAAGTCACGATTGCGGTAACGATTTTTGTCGTACTCGCCGGAGGCAAACGAAGCTCCGCATCTTTCTGATAGAGAATTTTTCCCGTAGCCGCATCCATGAGAACCGCGGCCCGTGCCGTCAGATCCTCATCAGGGGAAAAGGACCAAACAAAGGAAACGGGAGCCGAATAAAGGAAAAAGGCCAACGCGGAAACGAATAGAAAACACCGGTAGGGGCGCAGGTTTTTAGACCTCCTTGTAGCATAATGCCCGCTGAAGCTTGTAACCGCGTCAAGCCAGGCTTGAATAAAACCGTTTTATACCATGTTTCGAATTTTCTGGATAGTCGGAACCGGCAGAATCTGCAGACTCCCACTCAACAGAGTTCGCTGTGGAGTCGATCGCGGATGAAACGCGCTGTCAAACCAAGTTTCGGGACTTTATTTCTTAGGTGGCACGCCGTGCCTGGTCAATTCGCGTTCAGCGCGCTCGCCGATGCCCGCCTGTTCGCCCAAGGCTTCTCTACGAATACGATCTTGGCAGGGTTCGCAGATACCGCCTTTGAGTATCGTTGCCGGCTTACCGCAAATCATGCATTTCTTTTTTTCGTCGCTCATCAGCCTGCATTTTATCTAAATCGCGCGAATTGCCAACACCCTTAGTCGATTACTTTAAGCTGCGATGGATTCTCGAGGATAATTTCCAACCCGTACTGCGGATGATCCTTGATCTCCCCCTGCAGCTCGATCTCTTTTCCTTCAAAACTTTTGGGTGAAATCTGCTTTTTATCAAAAAGCTCGGCAGCTGATGCGAAGATAACGGCAGTGAGAGCCTCGCGGGAAGGACCGAAGTTCAGGAAATAAGTGTTGCTCTTTTCAGAATGGCCGACGCGAAAGACTCGGCCGCGAATGCGCGCCTGCTTTCCCGCGAGCGCGCGGATTTTTTCGACGTCACGCGCCTGGAGGAGGGGAAGTTCGGCCTGGACCGGAGCCGAAGAAGAAAACGGCACAAAAGTCACGCGATAGCTTTGCGGCCCGCCGGCTCCGTTTTGGAAAGTCGAACCTACACGGTCCGTAGAAACGTTCCCTGTCTCGGGCAGGGGGGGATTCCATCGCTGATACAGCGCATGAAAAAACAAGCCGGTCAAAAACGCGCTTCCGATGGCAATCGCCGTAGTTGGCGAGAATCGCTTCACTGCTTTCTCTCCCACACGTGCAAAAAGACTTTGCGATACTCCTTCGCCAACGGCCCGGCATCGCGGAACAGTAACAGGTTCTCGTCATTGAGTTTGTCCGCCGAGTGGGTCCAGTTATAGGAGCCGGTGAAGATCGTTTTGCGGTCGATCACCGCGAACTTCTGGTGCATGAGACCGTTTTCCTTGTCCGGCCCAGCGGATCTCATTCCGGTAACACGCCGCACGGGAATCTTTTGCTCTTCCAGAAATTTGCCTTTGGAGTTTCTATTATCGGCGTCAAACTCGCGGTCCAGGATGACCTGTACGGAGACGCCACGCTTCCTCGCCTGGACCAACCCGCTGGCCAACTCATCGCTAGTAAATGCATAAACGGCGACAAGCAGTTCCTTTCTCGCTTGTTCGATTTCACGAAGGATGTAAGCTGAACAGTTCCCTTGCGGACTGAAGCAGGTCTGGACGACCATGTCGCCTTGCGCCGACGTGGTGAGCCCAAGCAGGATAAAAAGACAAAGCGCGAGCTCCGCTCTTTTTCGTCTCATAGGCCGGCACGGGGTTGAGCTGGGAGCATCCTTTTTCCGGCTCCCAAACACATCCCGAGGATGAGCCTCTCCATGACGAGGCGCGGATTACTGCCGCTCGATTTCAAACGGAAATCGGTATCGTAAATGCTGTCCATATAGCCGCGCAAGTCGCTGAGGGAGAATTGATCCGCTCGCTGAAAGCACATGTAATCCGCGTACGGGTTTCGTGTCAGCAACGGTGTGCCTTGCTTCAAGACCTGTTGTTGAAACTGTTGGTAGGTCATCCCCCGCTTCCAAAGCCCGCGCAGCTCCGTTTCGATAAGCTGGCGCGCGGACAAGAGTCGACGCGCTTCGGCGGCAATGGTGCCCAACAGTTTCAGCGGGTGTTCTCCTTGCGCCATGAGTCGTGCCAACTGCGAGAGCGCCGTCACGGCGTCGCGATCGGCAATGGCTCGGGTGAGATCGAAGATCCAACCTTCGCCGCGATCCGCAAAGATCATCTCCACGTCGCGTGCGCCGATGACTGGCCGATCACCGACAAAGAGTGTCAATTTTTCCAGCTCCTGCCGAAGCGCGCCCAGGTCATCGCTGCTCCGGATCAAGATCATTTCCCGCGCCTGGAACTCTAGATTCTTTCCCGCGTGCCGTAGCCGCTGGTTGATAAAGTCCAAAAGATTCTCCCGGCTGACCTTACCGGCGCGATCACGCTCCAAGCCGAGATAAAGCACGGCCTCCAGCTCTTCCAAACGTCTGTACAGTCGCATCCGTCGATCCACCTGAACGGCCGTGAGCAGAAGAAAATCCCACTCAGGCAGACCCTGGTCGAGCAACTCAGCCAGTCGATTTCCCTCGGAGTCGCGGTGTTGGCTTAACTCCATCCGTTTGCCCTTACAATAGGACAACAGCGCTTCCGCTTCCTCCCGCATTTCCCGCCCGTCAATGTCCAACAGCTCGGCGAGCGGCCCCAACGACGAGGTCTGCAGCTCTTCCCATTGATCTTGCGTCCAGCCCTCTACAACCAGTAAATCCACCAGCAGTTTGCTTGCTTCATCCTTCTTGCCTTCACTCCAAAGTTGGAGAACTTTCTCGCCCAACTCGCCTCTTTGTTCGCCGGAGATGAAGTAGGTGGCGTTTTCAACCCACACGAGCTTTTTGCCGGGGAAAAACGGCGGCGTCATAAGCGACGCTTCGACGCGATCCCATCCCGCGGTGCGGCCGTCGAAGCGCTCCAAATTAAATCCCCGTTGGCTTTCCGGAACCAAAAGATCAAGGAGGGTCTTACCGGCCTCTTGGACCTGCAGGTCGTCGCCAAAGAGCAGCAGTAGCCGTGGCCCTTTGCCGGTTTTGATATCGGTCATGACGGCCGCCAAGTCGCGTTTCATTTTAAATCAAAAGTGACAACGTCGGGCTGTTCTGATTTGGGAATTGCCGACGCCCCGGGTTGAGACTGGCTCATGAGACGTCTGTAAAGGTTACCATCTATAAATATCTTGATCTTCGAACCAAAGTCGCTACCGTTTCGGCATCCACATTTGGTTTTTTTCATTCCAAGCGTAATCGGACTTCCAGACCTTGAGGCCAATCGTGTACTTACCGCCGGATTTGGAAACGAAAACCTTTTCATTGGAGTGAGGAACCTCGACCCGCGCCACAATGAATACCTTCTTGGAGATGCCTTTGTTAATCAGGATGCGATCTCCTTCGCGCATCGTGGTGCGGGCTTCCCTTTTTCTTTGCATGGGCCAAGGCTACCATCGCCGGTTCCGGCAGGCAAACTTGCTTGATTCACCGACACTTCATTGCGATAAAAACAAATGCAAAAATCCAGCTCCAATTCCTCGCTCTGCTTGACAATCTTCCCCCTCTCTTATAGCTCTCCCAATTAACAAGTAAACGGTCGCGCCTATTGCTCATGGTCATCGACGTTCACGCTCATTATGTTCCCCGCGACGGCCAGAGAGTCGCGGCGGAAATTGACAAACGGCACAATTTGAAACTCGAGCGAAACGAGCGCGCCCGGGATCTGGTTGCGCGCGACGGCTACGACCTGGGAGACCCCGAGCCGGTGGAGACGGTGGGTTGCGCGAATCTCGATGATGTGGCGCAAAAGAAAATTTTCAGCAGCAATTCCTGTAAACTTTTGGGAATCGGAATTTAAAAATAATCTCGCAGCCAATTATCCAACTCGGAGGAAACCATGCGCTTCATTACTTTCGCACGGAAGAACCAGCAGCGGGTCGGCCTCATCGGTGCCCAAGACCAGATCATTGACTTGGCAGAGGTCAATCGCCGTTATCTGAAAGGCGGCAATTCGCCCTTCTTGGCCAGCATGCAAGCCTTCATCGAAGCGGGGGCCAAGGCGGTCCAAGTCGCCCGCAAAGCTGAAAGGTATGTCGCGGGCAAGAGCGCCGAGGAGCAGAAAAAACTCGTCGGCGCTGGCGCGCTCCTCAAGTCGAGCCAGGTAAAACTCATGGCTCCCATTCCCTATCCGAAAAAAAACGTCGTAATGCTAGGCATTAATTATCGAGAGCACGTCGACGAAGGCGCCAGAGCTCGTTCGCTCGAGATCAAGTATCCTGAACATCCGGTGTTCTTCACCAAGCCGGCCACATCGGTGATCGGTCATATGGGAAAGGTCATTCATCATAAGGCGACCGAAAGACTCGACTGGGAGGTGGAGCTTGCGGTGGTCATGGGAAAAAAAGGTCGTGATATTCCAAGAGAGAGAGTCTATGACTACATCTTCGGTTACACTGTGTGTCTCGACATGACCGCGCGGGACTTGCAGCGCATTCATGGCCAGTGGTTCAAAGGGAAATCGTTGGACACGTTTTGTCCCATCGGGCCGTGGCTCGTTCATAAGAGCGCCCTCACCGACCCGCAGCAGGTGCGGCTTGTCTGCCGCGTCAACGGCGAAGTCATGCAGGACGGCAATACGCGCGACATGATCTTTGATATTGCGACGACCATCGAGAGCCTATCGAAGGGCATGACGCTTGAACCGGGCGACATCATCAGCACCGGAACGCCCTCGGGGGTCGGCTTTGCTCGCGTGCCGCCGGTTTTCTTGAAGCCCGGAGACAAGGTCGAAGGCGAAGTCGAAGGTGTCGGCACGCTCCAAGTCGAGATCGCCGAGCCATAGACAGTGAACATCCGGGGGTCATGGAACGGATCAGGTCTCCTGCCGTAGCGGGATCGTTTTATCCAGCTGACGCAGACGAACTCGCACAACTCCTCGACGAATGTTTTGCTTCGAGTCCTTTGGGTCCGCAGGGGGCGAAAACGCCCTCACCTTCCATCGTCGGCGGCATGGTCCCCCATGCGGGCTACATCTTCTCCGGACCCTGCGCCGCCCACTTCTACGCATGTCTGGAGCCTTCGATCCGACGGGTGATCCTTCTGGGCGTCAATCATTGGGCACGAGGATATCGAGCGGCGCTCAGTCCTTGGGAAAGTTGGGAGACTCCCCTGGGGAATGTGCCGGTGGATCAAGAGCTGAACGATTTCTTCGCAGCGCGCGTGAGCTTTCTAAAGAAAGACCAACATGCCCACACCGGGGAGCACAGCATTGAGGTGCACCTGCCGTTTCTTCAGCGGTTTGTCGGTGATTTTACCTTCGTGCCGATTTCGCTTTCTTTTCTTTCCAGGGAAGAATCCACCGAACTTGGCGCGGCCATCGCGGAGGTTTGCAATATCGAACCGGACTCGAAGATGAGAACCGTCATCTTGGCGAGCAGCGATCTGAGCCACTATCTTTCGCCCAAAGAGACCGAGGAGCTTGATAAAATGGCCCTGGAAAAAATCCTGGCTCTGGATCCGGTGGGACTCTCGGGTACCGTCGAGAAGGAAAACATCACCATGTGTGGCGTTCTTCCCACTGCCGTCCTGCTTTTTGCTGCCAACCGTCTC
The DNA here is from genome assembly GCA_005879605.1 of Deltaproteobacteria bacterium. Lineage (GTDB taxonomy): Bacteria > Desulfobacterota > Binatia > UBA9968 > UBA9968 > DP-1. Next base: position 41,063 of record VBKE01000007.1, on the reverse strand, counting down.
GGCGTTAAGCGGTCGCACTTGCTGAAGCATTGTCACTCGGGCGACGTGAGCCCGATGAGAAAGGTCGTCGGCTACGCCAGCGTCGGCTTTGAAATTTGACGAACGGAATTCAACGCTCTTTTGCAGTTAGGTGTCCAAATCTCAGGATGAATTTGACTTGCCCCCACTGCTTTGTTAATGGTGCATCAAATGCTAGGGGTGTCTGTTTAAAGCAGACTGAGAGCCTGACGACTGACCAGGTAACCCTTCGAACCTGATCCGGGTAGCGCCGGCGTAGGGAAGCGTGAGAGTCAAGCTCCCGTAGGCGTTGCGCAGCATAACGGGACGAACTTAAAACCGTATTCCCTGGCCACTGCGAAGTGGTGGTCGCGAATACGGTTTTTTAATTGTAGTGAAGATTCGTATTAACGGAGAAGAAAAAGAGATCAGCGATGGGCTCACTATCGCTCGTTTACTTGACGAACTCAGGATCAGGCCTGGACGCGTGGTCGTCGAGGTCAATCAGGACATCGTTTCGCGGGAGGCCCACGACTCGACGATGTTAAAAGAAGGTGACACCCTTGAGATCGTTCACTTCGTGGGCGGAGGATAATTATTATGGAAGACGCGTTCAATTTAGCAGGCGCAAGTTATCGATCGCGGCTTATCGTTGGCACCGGTAAGTACAAAGGCTTTGCCGAGACACGCAAGGCCATCGAAGTCGCCGGGGCCGAAATCGTTACTGTCGCCGTCCGACGGGTGAATATCACAGATCCCAACAAGGAAAACCTGCTCGATTACTTGGACCCGAAGAAATACACAATCTTACCCAATACCGCTGGTTGTTACACGGCCGACGAGGCGGTTCGCACTTGCCGTCTGGCCCGCGAGGCGGGAGTGGCAAAGATGGTCAAATTGGAGGTCATCGGCGACGACAAAACTCTCTTCCCCGATATTCCGGCGACCCTCGAGGCCGCGAAGATTCTCGTGAAGGAAGGATTCGTTGTCCTCCCTTATATTAACGACGATCCGATTACGGCAAAGAAACTGCAGGACATCGGCTGCGCGGCGGTGATGCCGCTGGCGGCGCCCATCGGCTCCGGTTTGGGCATTCGCAATCCCTACAACATCCGCATCATTTTGGAACAGGCTACGGTGCCGGTCATCGTGGATGCCGGTGTCGGAACTGCCTCCGATGCCGCCATCGCCATGGAGATGGGCTGCGACGGTGTTTTGATGAATACGGCCATCGCCGGCGCTAAAGATCCCATTCTCATGGCCGAAGCGATGCGACAAGGCGTCGAGGCTGGCAGAAAAGCGTTTCTTGCCGGTCGCATCGCCAAAAAACTCTACGCCACCGCTTCCAGTCCGTTGGAAGGAATTTTGGGCTAACGTCGAAAGTGCCGACGCCTGATTTCGACCTCTATCTTGTCACCGACCGGAACCAAACGCGGGGTCGGGATCTGCTTTGGGTCTTGGAGCAAGCGCTGGAGGGCGGCGTCAGGGCGATTCAACTCCGAGAAAAAGACCTCGGCGGAAAAGAGTTATTCGAGCTCGCCGAAAAAACGCGCGACCTCTGCGACCGTTATGGCGCATTATTATTCGTCAACGATCGTATCGATGTGGCCCTCGCAGTGGACGCCGACGGTGTCCAACTCGGCAACGCGTCGATTCCCATCAAGAGCGCGAGGGATCTATTAGGTCCTGAAAAATTCATCGGCGCCTCGACCCACTCGCTGGCGGAAGCCAAGGCAGCGGAACTGAGCGGCGCCGAGTTGATTCTGTTCGGTCCGGTCTACTTCACCCCGTCAAAAGCCGCTTACGGAAAGCCCCAAGGGCTGATCGCCCTCAAAGAAATAGTGGAAAAAATTTCCTCACCCGTTTATGCTATCGGCGGCATCAAGCCGGAAAACATCGAGGAAGCCAAACAAAGGGGTATTCGCGGGGTGGCGTTGATCTCCGCCATCATGAGCGCGGATAATCCGAAAGAAGCTACACAAAGAATTCTGTGGCAGCTAAAAAGGTGAAAGCATGCAAGAGATAGGGCAAGAAGTTCTTGCTTATCTCCTTGGAAACCCGGTGTTGTACGTGGGGATCGCCTTCGTCGCAGGTTTCGCCGGAAACAAAACCGTTGCCTATGAAGGACGATCCGGGCTTTTACTTTTTTTGATCGTGGGCTTGACCGGTTTATTCTTGGGTCAGTTCATGGTATTTTTCTTCGGGTTGCACGACTATCTGGAGAAATTGCCGGAACTTCGCTTCCTTTTTGATTTCATCGTCGCCTATATCGGCTCCTTTATCGTGGCGGCGATCATCCACTTCATCAAACCCATGTGAGCCACCCTAGCTCAGTTGGTAGAGCAACTGATTCGTAATCAGTAGGTCGCCGGTTCGACTCCGGCGGGTGGCTCCAAATTTTTCGCCGGGATGCCTTCTTGTTTCTTTAATTCCTCACGCGAGCCGAGGTTGCCCTCCCCCTTTGCAATTTCATAGCTCTACGTTCCCCCCTGCGGTCGATTCCCTTTCCGACCCGGCCATTCCCCCGCTCGGAATGTTCGATTACGGCTGAAGCTGACGATTTTTGTCAGAAGTTCCACTCTCGCCCCCCTAAATTTTTTGTTGAAAACATTTGTGTTCAGGGTCTGTCAGGATCTGGCATGCTGCTTGCTGAAAGTTTTGACGCTATCGTTATGAAACAGCAAGATGTTAACTCATATGACGGCCAGGCCTGGGCCTGGCCCCAAAAGACCTGGTTCCGGGAGCGCCTGAACGCAGTCAAAGCTCGGGAATACGAGACTCGTCGAAAACCCTTGGCAAGCCTCCAGAAGCCGACAGCGGTCGAAGCCAAGCCAAGCGGCGAGAAGCTACCCGAGCAGGGCTGACGTAGTCCTGGGGCTCTTCCGGTCCCCTGATCCCTTCGCGATTCAATCCGTACACTCTTCCGGGCCATGCCAAAGAACCATGGTGTCAACTAAGGCGTTTCAACTTTCTTAGAATTCCCGAACCGTCCAACATCCGCCGAGAACCACGCGCGCTAACGCGGCTCCTCACGGCGCTTTTATTTCCGCTTTCATTTGTAATAATTCTCCCTGGTTTCCTGTTCCCTGTCGGGCGATGTTCATCTTAGTTGCATTGCAGGATGGCATCCATTAGTTTCTGCAAAATCACTTTGGATCGGAGGCAAAGATGACAATCGATTTTGTCACCAGTCAGGAGGTCATCGTTCAGGCGCGCCGCAATCTCAGCCAAAACGTCTGGGATTATCTCACGGGCGGCGCTGAGTCCGAGACAACGATGCGCCGAAACCGCTTCGGACTGGATAGTCTCGGCTTTCGGCCCCGCGTTCTCGTGGATGTCTCCAGGGTCGACCCATCGACCACCTTTCTGGATCACAAGCTTCGGATGCCGGTAATGCTGGCGCCCATCGGGTCGCTGCAGATAATTACGCCTGAGGGTGGTGTGACCGTTGCCAAAGCGGCTCAAGCGTTTGGGACGGTGAATTTTGTCAGCTCGGTAACGCAGCCAAGTTTGGAGGAGATTGCGGCCGCGAGCCGGAATCCAAAGATATTTCAGCTCTATGTCCAGGGCGACATGAAGTGGATTGAGGCTCTCCTCGCGCGTGTAAAGAAATCAGGCTACCAAGCCTTGTGCCTCACCGTGGATACCGCTCACTACGGCCACCGCGAGCGACAGATGATGGATCGTTGGCTCCCCCCGAGCCGGCGGGGTTCGGGGTACGAGCATCGGGCGGCACTTACCTGGGAGATCATGGATGCGATCAGGGAGATAGCCGGCCTGCCATTTATTCTCAAAGGAGTAGCCACGGCGGAGGATGCGATAATCGCCGTCGAGCACGGCGTCGATGCGATTTATATCTCCAATCACGGCGGGCGCCAGCTCGACCATGGCCGGGCCACCATCGAAATGCTGCCGGAGATCGTCGAGGCGATTGGGGGCAGGGCGGAAATCGTCTTGGACGGCGGTATTGTGCGCGGCAGCGATGTGGTCAAGGCGGTCGCGCTCGGCGCCAATGCCGTCGCCATCGGCAAGCTTCAAGGTTGGGGTCTCGGAGCGGCAGGCGAGGCAGGACTGGTGCGCGTCCTCGAGATCCTCGAAAGCGAAATCATCACAACCATGGGGCTTCTCGGCGTGAGCCGCACCGATCAACTCAAGCCCGCCTATCTCTGCAAAACGCCGCCCTTAGGGCTGGCTCATGAGATGAGCGCCTTCCCTCACATGCCGGGCGGCCGACTCACGTAGAAAGCGCCCGTTTGAGGCGCAAAGAGGACGCCGCGGCGCGAAATTTTTTTGTGCTTGATTTCTTTTCCGGACAACTTTAACATTCTACTTCGGGTCGTCTCATAGGGATGTTGCTTCGATTATTGAGTCAGCTGATGGCAGGTGTGAAAGGATAATGGACCTAAATGCAAGCTAACGAACCCTCACTTTTGCATGGAATTTTTCTGTGCCTCTGGGACTCGGAAGCCATCCGTCTACAGAGCCGTCGATGGAAAAGAAATTTGCTGGTTTTCACGAGCGGCGTCTGTTTGGAAATTGCGCTCCTGCCGTACGTCGCTGGTTGGATGGGGCATGAATCATCATGGCTCGTTTGGCTTCTTACGTTGATCTTTTTACCGTTGGGACTGCTCGGACTGTATGCAAGCAAATTCGGCAACGATCGTTTTGTCGAGTGGCTGCTGGTCGTTCCAAAGTTTGACCTCAAACGTAATCTCGTTGACGGATGAAAGCCGAGGAGCGGCGTTTTTCCCGCTCCGTTTTCATCCGTCCTCATTCATCCTTGTTTTTATTGCCCCAAAAAGATCGGGCGGAAATCGCTTTGCAGCTTCTTGAGTTGATCGGCGGTCGGATTATCCATGAAGACCATGTTGCGGGCGACTTTCTCCGCCTCCTTTGCCGGCGGATAAACGCCCGGGGAGAGGACAAACTCTCCCGTGCCGGCAATTTTCTTCTGCCCCTCGGATGAACAGATGTACTCGATAAAAAGCTTCGCGGCGTTCGGGTTGGCCGCCTTGGCGCTGACGCTGATATCGCTCGGATCGGTGAAATACTTGTCCATCGGAACATAGCCGATCGGCCCCGGCTGTTGAACGACGTATTGAACATAGCTGATCCCAAGCAGGCTCTCGCCGCGGATGATCGCGGTAGGAACCGAGGAGTAAGACTCCATCAGATACGGCTTCTGACGCGCCAAGGCTTTAACAAAATCCATCCACTTCTCGCCTTTGATCTTCTCCAGATTCCAGAGAAACTGTGCCGTGCTGGCGTGTCGAGAAGGATCCGGCATACCGATTTTACCCTGCCATTTGAAATCGAGAAGATCGTCAAGGCTTCTGGGAAGCTCTGCGGATTTGACTGACTCGGTGTTGTACAACACCCCGACCGGAGTCACCCGCCAGGAGGTGAGCTGGCCGTCCTTGTCTTTAAACTTTGCTGGAAAACTCTCCGTCGAAGGAGCGATATATTTGGTAAAGACATTCTCCTCTTTCAGCAGTAGCAGTGCGCCGCGGGCGCCGGTCACGACGTCGAAGCCGGGCCGACCGGCACGCCACTCGGTCAGCGCCCGTTCGACGACTTTGGTGGCATCGGCGCGCCAATACTCGACCTTGATGGCGTATTTTGCCTCGAAACCTTTCTCGATGAGACTCATGATTTGCGGCACGACGGTGCCGTAGATGACGACTTTCCCTTCTCTCTTGGCCGCCTCTAGATTTGGCGCTTGAGCTGAGGCGTCTCTATCCAACCCGATGATTGGCGTCTGGAGTAAAAGAGCTAAGCTCAGTCCAAAGAGCCGAACCGTTGTTAAAATCGTCATACAATTGTCTCCCGAGAGCAGATTTTTTAACCGCTGGCCAAGCACTTCTTCGAAGGCGATTGTGCCAACGCGATTCTCATAAGAGCATTCTACACTAGGTCAGTAGCGCAACGAGGGTCAAGGGAAAAGCGGCTAATCAATCATGACGTTTCGAGAATTCCCGAAATGTCAAAATCAAGTGTTAGCTAGGGAGGAGAAAAAGATCGCAGCCAGACTTGTCAAATCCAGTTTTCACAATTCGTGACGAAGGTGTCACGTTACGTTACCGGAAACTTTACCCCACGTTCTCTGGCGTTCCAGGAACTATCATCGCCTGCCCTGGCACACAGCTTGCCTCTCAGAAGCGTTTGCCATGAGGCTTTTAAGAAGAGGCGGACAGTTTACTGACGGCCGGATTCGCTTTTATCTTTTCATGAGCATCGGCCTCTTCGTCTTGGTCCTCATGATATGGGTCTTGTCCCGCCATTTTCACGCCTCACAAACCGGGTTCATCGCAATCGCCTTTCTGTTGGTGCTTTTCAAGGCGAGCTTTCGACGTTGGCAGCGCTGGTTTTTGGGGAAGAAGGGAGAATCCAAGGTCACTCAGACGCTAAGGTCCTTGGCCGACGATTACGTCGTGCTCAACGATCTCGTCTTGCCGGGCAATAAGGGCAACGTCGATCATTTGCTTATCGGTCCCAACGGTGTTTTTGCTATCGAGACCAAGAATTATTCGGGTTTCGTCAAGTGCGAAGAAGAACAGTGGTTCGTCAACGGGCACCGGATTCGGAGCTTCAGCAAGCAAGCCAAGCGGAACGGCATGGCCGTACGCGGCTGCATCGGTAGCTTGTTTACCGGGCCGCAAGCTAAGATTCCTTGCGTCGCTCCGCTGCTGGTTTTTGTGAACTCACGTGCAAGGCTTAGGCTCTTTAAGCCTGCGGTGCCGGTGTTGAGACTCGGCGAACTGGTAGAGTTCATCCGCGATTACGAGACCAACCGGCCCATCACCCCGGACGAAAAACGCGCCATCGTTCTCCACCTCCAGTCTCTACAGCCCACATTCAGAGAACTCGCAGATCACGGAGCCATCGCAAATGACGACTTGTACGGAGTTACATAAGATCATTTCGACATTTCGGGAATTCTCGAAGCGGGCAAGTTTCGCGATCGCGTCGTTTGCCCCTTAAGCCTTACCTTTGAGCTTCCTCGCGCTGATCGTTACTTTCGCTGTGGCGAGACGGGAAACCAGGAAAAAAAACCACGGACAGAAAAGATTAGAAACCGTATGGCTGCGTTGCATTGAGCCGATTATCAATGCACTGATGCGCGAATTGACGCATATGGCCTTCAGCCTCCAACGCGGTTGTAAAAGTACGGCTGTTGAACATGGAATGAAGACCCTCATTAAAGTCTACATGACCTTTCCATGACCAGGAGTTTGTGCGAGGGTCTAAATTCACTACCCCAACATAGGCCTGGTTACGGTAAGATTCCTTTATTCTGTATCTCTTACTTGTTCGGATGGCTGTGTCCATGACCGTCACTGTAGCCCTTGAGCGGCTCTAAAGCAAATCAAGTCTTAGGCCGAGGAAGAAAAATTCTATTTTTCCAGTGCTCACTGCTGCTAAACCGCATGGGTAGCCATCTGTCGCCGAAAGATTTAGGTGTGTGATCAAAAGCGCTCGATGTGGATCGTGCATGGGCGCGGCCGTATGACCAGGCTAAATTGACTTGCGATGCACGATCTCATAAAAGTGAACTATGGTAACATTGTCGACCAAGCGAGAGATACTCCAATCGATCTTGGATAAGGAAGATGAGCTTTGGATAATAATGAAGCCTTCGCGCAATGATCCCACCGAATCAGACTCTCTGTGCATCTTTCAGAATCCCGCCCAATATAAAGAAGCACGAGTTGAAATTCCTACACGTTGGTTTATGGACAAGGAATTCGACAAAATCGAAAGCACCGTTCTGGATGCAATTGAACATGCCGAATTCGGTTACAAGTACACGTAATCAGTATCCTCCTCACCCTCTGCCCGTCGTTCAGAGTCCTGATGTAGGTCTCGCTATACGAAAGCACGAGTCGCAGATCACGTGTCGAGTCAGAGAAATAATGTATTCGTGAAAACAATAAAAAAAACTGTTTAACGCCGGAAGAAGAGGATTTATGGACGAAAATAAAGGATGGAAAATTATTCAAATCATTCCAGCTCAGGTAGGTTGGAAAGCGGTTCATTGCCAAGAATCAGAAAATCGGCAGATAAAGATTTTCAATCGGGCCATCATTTGCTGGGCACTAGTCGAAGCTGTTGGAGAGAGCGACGCGGCGCGAACCCAACCGCGAGGCATCGAACAGGAATCGAATCGCTTGGTCGTTGTAGAGGATTTAATTAACACAGAAGAAATCGGCAAAGATGGTATGGATCCGAACCAGTATTTTCTCGGATACGATGATCCAGAGGCACACAAAGAATCCGATTATTGGATCAAACAAGCCGAAGCTCGGCTTAAGAGAGAAAGAGAAAAAAGATCAAAGAAGATGAATTGAGTGAGTCTCTTCAAAATAAGCCCGACCGACAGAATCCTGACACCCCTCCCTGTGCCTAGCCTTGATCTGCAAAGCCATACTCAACACCTAGCGGGGATTCTTCACGACCTTCAATGCCGCGCGGCAACACTGATCCGGTGTCGCCCAGTCGAACGGCAGGCCCTTGGCCTGAGTCATCTTTGAGAGTTCTTTCACATATCTCTCCCAAAGCCCGAGCTCTTTCATTCGAGCCGGTATGAGATAGGCGTCGGCGGAGTAGGTCGAGTAATGCCGCACATCGGCGGAGCGCCAGCGACCGAGTTTATCCGGTTTTGTTCCGCGATACTGGTCGCGTTTGCCACCTCTGCCGATGTCCTCCCGATGGACGTTTTTCCATCCCATGACGTTTTGAGCGACTAACGCATCCAGTTCTCGACCCGCTTCGAGCCTATCTATGCTCAGCTTCATCCGTTTATGAATCTAGTGCTATTCACACGCCATAGGCGCGGTAAAGGTGATCAATAAAGCCACTCTCGTCTCTTGCGCGATCCACAGGGGGCTGATGCGCGCGCTAATATTAGCATAGCCGATAACCACTTCGGGAGCTCACGAGCGATTCATATTTGCGAGGCAATCTCGCGCTTGGAAAGAATTCCTGTCAATAAAAAAGTTTTCCGACGGTAGCGTTTTAGTTTCGTTTCGTTGGCGTTTACGCCGTCACTCCCGTATACTGCTGGCGAAAGGCAATAGAAGAATGCTGCAATATAAGCATCATCCCATTTATGGTGTCGCAATTCCGGGACCCGAAAGGGGATGGCACTGCAGAGGCTTGGTATTTGAACCTGATGAAAAAGTGAGAGAGATTCAAAGATTAGAGTGCAGCGACTTGACTTTCAGGACTAAAAAAAAAGCTGAAGAGTACGCGCTCGGTTTATGTAGGGCGTGGATCGATGCGCATATGGCGAAATCTAGGGACAAAGTCTAAGCCGCCTCCCTTTCCCGCCCCCGTCGTTCTACTTCACTCGATTTACCTTAACCGCAGGGTCTGGCGGCATTTTTCTTGCGGGTACTGTGGGGCCGGTCCTCGCTAAGCAAGATTGAAATTTGACAGATAGAAACCTTATCGGTTACTCTCCGCCCCAAAACGATAGTCGGGGCATCGGTTCACTCTTCCCAACAGTTCTTCTGGGTTCTTAAGAGCGAAGTACGGGTGGCTATCAGGCTGATTGTTGAGACTCTAACAGCCTTAAAATAAAAGGAGCTGCCTATCATTTCAAGCCATCGTCGAAGGAGAAGGCCGTGAAAACTGGAAGGCATGTCTGTACGCTCGCGATCATAACGGCGATCGTTGCGGGAATGTGGAATCCTTTTTCACGCGACCTGCTGCGCGGTCAGGTGTCACCGACATCAATCAACTTTCAAGTGGACCCTTTCTGGCCCAAGCCTCTGCCAAGTGACTGGGTGACCGGAAATGTGGGCGGCACGTGCGTCGATGCAAATGACCATGTGATCATTGTGAACCGGACTGCCGACCCGAACAACCTGACGGCCCAGGAAAAAGAGGTTGGGAGACCCGCGCCGCCGGTGATCGAGTTCGATCCAGAAGGCAACGTTGTCAATTCCTGGGGAGATCCGCAGGTGGTCCCCAGCGGTATTCACGACTGCTACTTCGATTACGAGGGCAATCTATGGATAGGCGGCAACGCCGATGCGATAGCTCAGAAGTATTCGCATGACGGCAAACTGCTGTTGCAGATTGGCACCAAAGGGAAATTCGACACGTCGGACGGCACGGAAAAGGGCACCGCGCTGAATGCGAGCCATACGTTACTGAACAAGCCGTCTAGCTTCGCAGTCGATCCGGCCAACGGCGACGTGTACATCACGGACGGCTACGGCAACCGCCGCGTCGTGGTCTTCGATCGTAACGGGAACTACCTCCGCCAGTTTGGCCGCCAGGCCACCAAGGCCGAGAGCGAGGCTGGCATGGGCGGCGTGTTCCTGGGGATTGTGCACTGCTTGGTTCTGGCAAACGACGGCCTCCTGTACGTCGCTGACCGGGACGGCAAGCGCATCCAGGTTTTCGATAAGATGGGCAACTTCAAGAAGAACATCTTTATTAAAAGAAGGAGAGCAGACCTTCCGGGCAACGGGTCACCGTGGTGGATCCTCTTCTCACGGGACAAGGCCCAGAAATACATGTACGTCGCCGACGGCCTGAATGAGGTCATTTGGACTCTTGATCGTGAGAGCGGCCAGACGCTGTCGGGTTTTGGCCGGCTCGGTCACATGGCTGGCGAGTTCACGTTCCTGCATACGATAGCAATGAACTCCAAGGGTGACTTGTTCATCGGCGAGACGGTCGGCGGTCGAAGGGTCCAAAAGTTCAAGGCGCTGGCCAACTAACCGCGGGCTTAGCTAACGGTTTTTTCCTAGCCGTTGAGTCACGAAGCCGGCAATTCGAGCCTTATTTCATTCATCGATTGTCGTGGGCGTGGAAACCATGCAGCCACGGACGAACAATTTTGTCCCGTTCTTCTACAAGTTTGATAAATTTTGCCAACCAAAAGCGCAGCGGTTTCTGTCACTGTAAAAGCTAACTGGCGGTTAAGCTGTGGCTAGTCGCCATGAGTATGATCCATGATGACGAAATTTTTCTGGCACATGGATTGCGTTACACGTTATCATTGCTGCCAATGATAAAATATCTCGCCAAACGTAGATGCCCCAAATGCTCTTATAGCTTCGTTGTTATGCTCCTGGAGCACGGTCGTCGGATGCAGACGGTCAACGGCTTTTGCGGTCATTGCGATCATTCCATCATGTGGCAGCTGATCCGGGGAGAGGCTTCGATGGATTCCCGCTCTAGCGTCCGCATCACCGCGAGAAATTCCATAAGTCTGGCCCGGACCATGACTTCGCAACTGAACGATTCAGGGATAAATTTTGCTACACTATCACGTATTAAGGAAAAGGTGCCGTTCTTATGACTGAGCCCGAAAACGTATTATGGATGTCTGTAGTGGTTCAAGCCGTGCAAGATCTTTCCGGTCCGGATCTCGTGGCGAAATCCGCTCGCGCCTGGTTCGCTTCCAGCGACAAATCGATCGGGAGCCTTACGTGGGTCTGCCACCACTTATCGTTGGATCCGGATGCCGTCCGCGAACATGTGTTGAGACGCCCAATTTCAGAGTTGCGCGCCTTGACCAGAAATCGGTCGCGAGCAGCGGTAGAAGCTGCATGATTCCGGACCGCAGCGCCTAAAAACCAACCTGTATCGGTCCAAACGCGCGGTACGCGGACCATCGAAATTTCCGGATCGGTTCATCCCGCTTATGCCCATCCTCGGCTGGGCTTGAAGCCGCGAATCCTTCCCAGCATCTGTAGCGCTTTGCAAAGTTGGGCAGTGAGATTACGGTGCAACAGTGCGCTCTACCGATCTGAATATCTCTCTTAGATTTCCGTAATTCCAAAAATGAGAAATCGTCACCTTGATGCCCCGGAGACTTTATAAATCTTACCAAAAGTAATGTCGTAATCTCTTCCGACACCCCGCGAGGTAGGCTTATATTTCGTTGCTATTGTCAGCAAAGCCGTGGTAGAAGCTGCTCGTGCCGCTGGAGTTTTGAGTCTCGGCTTTCGAGTTAGACAAGAGAGCCAAGATCTGAAAACTAAAAACGTTTGCCTGAGTGAATTTGCCGCCCGGAATTTGGTTAGGAGATAAGCATTGATTCTGTCACAGCGCTTCGAGGACGCCTTGGTTTATTCAGCCCGACTTCACGCAAAGCAAATTCGCAAGGGAACAACGATTCCTTACGTTTCTCATCTTCTTGGTGTTGCTGGCATCGTGCTGGAGCACGGCGGGAACGAAGTCGAGACAATTGCGGCTTTGCTACACGACGCTGTAGAAGACCAGGGCGGAGCAGACACGCGGGAAGAGATCCGGCGTCGATTCGGCGATGCGGTGGTCTCGATAGTCGATGGCTGCACGGACGCCGAAGTCATTCCCAAGCCGCCGTGGAAAGAGCGGAAGGAGCAATACATCGCCCGCCTCTCTCATGCCTCGCCTTCTATCCTTTTAGTTTCGGCTGCGGATAAACTACACAACGCGCGCGCGATTCTCGGTGATTACCGGGCGCTGGGCGAGAATCTTTGGGATAGATTCAACGGCGGAAAAGAGGGCACGCTCTGGTATTACAAATCGCTTGTCGACGCTTTCAAGCAGGCGGCAGCAGGCACGGCTCTCGCCCCTTTGATCGAGGAATTGGAGCGCGTCGTCGGTGAGATCGAAAAACTCTCGGCATAAAGACGAAATTTCGCATGCAAGATAAAGCGGCCAGCCCGTTTCATTTTTGCTGTCGAGCGAGATAGATGATGAGTCAGGCTTTTCTTCATACGGCGATCAGCTTGCTTTTAATCCTCGTCGCTCCGGTTCTCGCGCACGCGCGTGAGGGAGAGCTCGATGCCTACGGGTGTCATTACGATAAGGAACGCAAAGAATATCACTGCCACGACGGCGTGTTTAAGGGTGGGAGTTTTGATTCTCGGATTCAGATGCTAGAACGCCTAAAACGCCAATTCCTCGATCTCGGCCTTCCTTGGCCTTATGGCGATATAGATGAAGAAGACATCACCGAGAGTCAACCTCAGCAGGAGCCGGAAAAGTAACCTGCGATGCGCGTAGGCTAGATGCTTTTCTCCCGAGCAGCAACGGCCCAACCAGACGCATCAACTTTGATCTTGAATGAACTCGCCTATCTTCCCGGCGGCGGCCGCAGCGCTCGTTGTTGCCGTGTCGATTCTCAGGCTCGGATTCTCCGGCGGCTCCATTTGATGAAAGATGATGTGGACGGCTCTTTCTGAGATATTCGGTTGCCGCGTTCGATTGCGCTGAAGAGCGACTTCCAATGAGCAATCGAGATAAACGGTTACGACCTTCTCGCCCCGTGCCAGGGCTCTCACTTGCCGGCGCGATTCCTTTTTGTAAAACGTGGCGTCTAAAATCATGAATTCCGCTCTTTTTTCATCCGGCGCAAGCGCTCTAAACAATTTCCGGTACACCGGCGTTTTGAGCTTGTCCGAACTCAACAACTGCACCTGGCCTAAAGTAGCGAGCCGCTCGGCCACAATCTTTGCTATGGTCGTTTTACCTGAGCCCGGAATGCCACAAAAAAGAATAATCATTGATCTAAGGAAAAATCGTCCGGGCTAAATCTCCATCGCTCCGGCGTCGTTGCGATATTCCCTCTTTATTTAGTTTAACTCCCGCTCGAGCCCTTACGAACACTTCCGCGTCTCGACAATTCCCTCGACCTCCTGGATCAAAGAGCAATCCCCTCAATTTCAGCCACTCTGGCTAGACCTTGCCTGGCTACCGGAGACGAATAGAATGAACGCGCGGAAGCATTGACCTTTCAAAGGACGCTGTGATAAGCGGGTGACGAGAGTGGCCGGCGAAGTTTCCGATTGAATTCTGCGGTCAATCCTGCGCGGGCCTGCTTCTCTTGAGACAGTAAATGGTGAAAAAGTGATCGAGCCATACAGTTCAGGGAGGAGTTATGCAAAACGCAAAGATCATTGATGCTGATGGCCACGTCCTGGACCGCGATACGGACATTCGAGCCTTTATGGAAGAACCCTATTGCCGAAGACAAGGCTCCCTTCTAGCCAGGGACAAATGGGATGCCAGCATGTACGGCAAACTGGGCATGAACATTACCGATGTGCCAACGCGACTCCGGGATATGGACACGGAAGGAATCGAAGTGTCCGTTCTCTTTCCTACCACCGGCTTTGCCATCACACAAAGTCCAGAGAAGGACTACGCCGCCGCTTATTGCCGCGGCTACAATGATTGGATCGCCAGCGTTTGTAAAGAGAGCCCGCGACTTAAGGGGATCGGTCTCGTCCCGTTTCAGGATGTCCCGGCCGCAGTCGCCGAGGTCAATCGTGCCATTACCAAGCTTGGCCTGGCCGGCATCGCTGTTGCTTCGTTCGGCATGAAGGAGCATCTCGGCACACCGATCTTCTGGCCGATTTATGAAGAGCTGCAGCGACTGAATGCGCCTCTTTTGGTCCACAATTCGAGGCAGGGACCTGCGGGCGAGATCCGCTTCGACACTTTCTTGTTTGCTCACACCATAGGCCGGCCCTTCGAGACGCTAATCGACTGCGCTGCGCTGGCCTATGGCGGAGTGCCGGAAAAATTTCCCAAGCTGCGGATCGCTTTTCTCGAGTGCGGGTGTGGATGGGTTCCCTACTGGATGGACAGGATGGATGAAGAGTGGGAGAAGCGGCAGTCTGAAGCTCCGTTGCTCAAGGCGAAACCGAGTGAATATATGACCCGAGGCAATTGGTTCTACGCGGCTGAGCCCGAGGAGAGCACCTTGCCCTATGTGATCGATCGGATCGGCGACGATAAGATTCTTTTTGCCTCTGATTATCCTCATTGGGACGGCATGTTTCCCTATGTTGTTTCTACGATCCACGGTCGGAAGGATATCTCGGAAGAGTCGAAGGGAAAATTTCTCGGCGAAAATGCCAAAAAGCTTTACGGCTGGGAGTGAAGAAATTCTTTTCGTAAAACTTACGGGAGTCCGTAGCGATGTGCCTGTGATTTGCTTTAGAGTTTTCCCAGCTCTGTTTTGATCTTGTGCTCTATCTCGTCCGGTAACTGGTCGCGGTTTTTTCGCGTGACCTCGACCAGTTCGATGTCGTTTCTATCTTTGATCTGCTCTATAAACCCCTTGCCCTTTTTCGCGATTGTGGCGAGAAGATTCGTAGGCTGGGCGAGGAGATCGATGATGCGGCTTCTGAATTCACGAGATAAAAGCTCCATCTTGCCGATCTCGTCGATCACATAGAGTTCCGCTGGGGTTGTGCCGGGATCGAGATCGGGTAAGGCCATCCTTTCAAATTCTTCGACGTGGATCGAGTATCTGCCGAGCGTGGGCTCTTTTCTTCCCACCGAGGCAAGGGTCCCCTCTCGGCCGCTCAAGGTAACGATCCTGAAGCCGACTCTTTGTCCTCTTTGTCTTTTTTCTTCGGTATAAAAGCCGGCGCAGGTGACTTCTTCCAACCGCGCGATAACGACGCGAATCAGCGTGGTCTTTCCGACGCCCGGACTTCCGGTCAAAAACAGTCTCATCATTCGCTCAGTGCCGCCTTTTTAGGGTTGGCGTTCGCCGACGATGCGGAAATCCACGTCCACCTGATTTCCCGACTTCAGAAAAAACAGGCGCGGGACCGAGATATTGAACTCCTCCAACGAGAATCGAAAGCTGCCCTGCGCAATGATCTTGTCCGTCTGATAAAGCAATCGAAGTGGGACGATCACTTCTTTTTGAACTCCATGGAGTTCAAGGCGTCCTTTGAGTGTGATCTGGAACGGCTCCTTGGGAGACTGGGGTCGCTCGCTTTTTTGAACTGCGGTGCTGTCGAATCGAATGACAGGGTACTGCTTAACTTCCAGGTAATATTCCTGAACGTCTTGATTCCTAAGTCCGATGTTGCTGTTGTAACTCTCGGCATCTATCACGAGGTTGACCGCACCGGTCTCCGCCAACCGATCAAGATCGCCCCGCGCTTCTCCCTGGCGAACCCGCAACGCGCCGTTTACGACGTTGCCGAACGGATCGTTGACCTTCGCGGTGATTTGGCTTTCGTTCGCATCTAAACGGAAGCGCTGGACTTCGGCAAAAGCCGTTTGGGAAAGAAGGGGAAGGACGAATGATAAGAACCAAAGGACGTAGGACCAGCGCCACATAAAGCCCCTTTTGTCACTGCAAACCTCCCAATGCAAACAAATAACGCCGGTCTGTTTAAAGAACTTTTACGCAGCAAGCTGCGCGAAATTGAGCTAAAGAGATTAATCCTGCGCTACCCAATCATGCGCGTTCTGCGGTTGTAGGGCGACCGGTCGCCCCTACCGTTTATATAGCTGCTTGATAAAACCGGACGATTCCAGTTCTTGGACGAGGCTTGGATCAACGAAACTCTTCGGATCGGCGGTCGCGGCCTTGGGAGTCCGTGGCGCTATGTCATCGAGCAGGGTTTTTACCCCTTCGGCGTTTGGATAGGGAATCTCGGGAAAGGCGGCATTGTAAGCTTGGTAAGCCCGCTCCAAGCCCTCCGGGTCATTGGTCTTGAGATTCTTTCCGATGAGTGCTTTGGTCTCTTCCTTATGGGTCTTGATGTAATGAAGCGCTTCGGTGAATGCCCGCACGACTTTGGCGACCAGTGCTCGTCGCTCCTTCACCGTCTTTTCACGTGTGACAACAGCGTTCACGTGATAGGGAATCTTGAGCGTCCCGATATCGATCAGGTCTCTAAAACCCATCTTCTCCGCCTCTCTTACCAGCGGTTCTCCAAGGAGTGTGAATTGAGTAATATTGCGTGATAGGGCTGCCAGCCGCTGCGGATTTTCTCCTGTGGCGATGATCTTAGTTTCCTTTTCGGGATCGACGCCGAGGCGGCGCAAAGCGAGACGCAAGGTCATATCCGATGTCGTGCCCAAGCGGTTCACTCCGCCGGTTTTGCCTTTGAGCTGTTCGACGGTTCTAATGTCGTCAAGCGAGACGATATGGTCGATGAACAAAGGCAAATTGGTTGAGACCATGATCGTGTCGGCGCCCGCCAGCCGGGATGTTACCAGTGTTGCCGAAGGAGCAATGATGAAATCCACCTCGCCGGTGAGCAAAGCTTGAATGACGATGGTGCTCGCGCTAATGGCGATGACTTGCGCATTGAGCCCGTTTTTCTTGAAGAAGCCTTTTTGGTCGGCGACCCAGATCGGCGTGTTGGAAGGAGTGCTTCCCGCCCAGGCGATGCGCATGCGCTCTTGAGCGAAGATCGGTTTTACGAACAACGCACAGACGACGATCAGCATCCATAGCCGCAACAGCATTGTAGACATCAGCCGTTCTCCTTGAGTGAAAGCGCTCTCATCTTAGAAGAAAGAAATGGGCAATTTATATCGCCGGCGATATTTCGGTGTCAATCTGAGTCGCGCCAAAACAAATGGCGAAATTTCCGCTAGGCCGTGGGCGAAAGAATGAGTGGGACCGCTGAAAGCAAAATCAGTCTCAAAAATTGCCGGAGCTATCTTGTTAGCGATTTTTCTGCTAACAGAATGATCGCTTGAATCGTTCATCGCGAGATAAATTCCCAAGGAGAGGAAGATGCCCGGACCTGAGATAACTCTTGCCTGCCAAGACTACGATCAAACGCGAGCGCTGCGGGACGGCGCGGTAACGGCGGCGGGTTTCGAACTTAAATTGGTCTCCATATCGCCGCCGTCGCAAATTTTTCTGCGCATGCTCCACGACGAAGAGTTTGACGCCTCCGAGATGTCGTTATCCAACTACATGATCGCCTGTGGGCGAGGCGATACAAGATTCGTCGCGATCCCGGTTTTCCCCTCTCGCATGTTTCGTCATTCTTATATTTGGATCAATGCCAATGCCGGCATACGAGAGCCGCGCGACCTGATCGGCAAGCGGGTGGGCATAGCGGATTACTCGATGACGGCCTTGCTCTTCATTCGTGGCATGCTCCAGCACCAGCACAATGTCTTACCGGCAGACATTCACTGGTTCCGGCGCCGGTCCGAGCACCTGTCGATCAAGACGCCAGCGGACATTCGCGTCGATAACATCGAAAAAGATCAGACCCTCGATGATCTGCTTGAGGCGGGCAACCTCGATGCCGTAGCCGTTACATCGGCGCCGCGAGGCTTTAGACGAGGATCGCCCGTCATCCGGCGTCTTTTCTCGAATGCTCGGGATGCGGAAGCGGAGTACTACCGCCAAACCAAGATCTTTCCCATCATGCACGTCGTGGTGATTCGCCGCGCGGTCTACGATCGGTACCCGCAGCTCGCGACCGCTCTTTGCAAGGCATTTGAGGCGGCAAAGCAACACTCTCTCGAGAGACTCAAAGAAAGTCTATACCCGCTGCCATGGCTAAATTTAGATCTTGAGTATGCGCGCCAGACTATGGGCGATGACTTTTATTCGTACGGCGTGAAGAAGAATCTTCCCACGTTGGAAGCAGCTACGCTCTACTCCTACGAGCAGGGCCTCACCGAGCGACGTTTCGAAGTGAGCGAACTTTTCGCTCCCGAGACGGTCGATCTTTTCAATGATGATTGAGGTCGAAATCAGCATGCAAAGCCCGCATCGCTCCTCGCCGCGGAGACTTCAAAGCTCGGCAACCGCGCGCGCCATGCGTTCGCGCATCGCCTCGTCGGGAAGCGGACCGACGCCCGCCTGCAAGTTGTCCACCAAATGTTGAACCCTGCTGGTTCCTGGGATGGCGCAGGTGACCGCCGGGTGCGAGATCACAAACTTGAGAAAGAACTGCGCCCAACTCGCGCAACCGATTTCCCCGGCCCAGCGGGGCAGCGGTTTGCCGCGCACCTTGCTGAACAGATCCGCTTGCGCGAATGGCCGGTTCACCAGCACTGCTATGTGCCGCTCGGCCGCCAGCGGCAATAATCGTCGCTCGGCAGCGCGTTCGGCAATGGAGTAGTTGAGCTGCACGAAATCAAGCGCTTCGGCTTGAAGCACGCGGGCGAGCTCGTCGTATGCGCTTTCGGTATAATGTGTCACGCCAATATAGCGAATCTTGCCCTGCTCTTTCCACTGTCTCAACGTAACGAGCTGAGTGCGCCAATCCACCAGATTATGAATCTGCATCAGATCCATGCGCTCCGTGCGCAGGCGCTTGAACGACTGCTCCATCTGGCGGATACCCGCCTCGCGCCCACTGGTCCACACTTTGGTCGCAAGGAAAAGTCTCTGACGCGCATCGAGCTCAGTCGTGAGATCGCCGACGACGTTCTCAGATCGCCCGTACATGGGCGAGGAATCCACGACGCTACCGCCGAGCCGCACGAATTCGCGGATGACCTCACGCCGCGGCGCGCGCTCGGATTCCGCTGAACCAACATCGAAAGTCTGCCAGGTGCCGAGACCGACAACCGGCAACCATTCTCCGGTTCGGGGGATGGGACGTCGTAGTAAACCTGTAGCAGCCATGCTAACGCGGCCAAACGCCAGCACACTCGCGCTTAAAAAAAGCCGCAACAATTCTCGCCGTGAAAACTTCTGATCTCGCCATGAGTACCAATCACCCACAGATAAAATATAGCACGGCCGCTAAAACGAAGTCTCGCCGTTCAACCTGTCTTCAGAGAATCTTTCCAGGTCGCGAAGCTATTCCGGACGGTAGCCCGTCCGCGCCTGGAAACCGCCGCCCGGCCTAACGGCGATGCAATCGGGGTTCAAATAATTGCCGGGAACAAAAAGGCCCGGTCATGAGGACCGGGCCCAGATAATTGTTACGACGGAAATATCAAGGATTGCCTCGCTCGAGACAGTTACGTTGGTTCTCTAAACTCCGTCAAGCAAAAGCCGACCCAAAGAAAGTTTTTGATCTTATGCGTTACAATCACGACGTCGGTTTCGCGGACATAATCACAAAACGATCATGGCGGTTCTTCGCCCAGCAATCTTCGGTGTGCTCAGTGCAAACCGGAACCTCTTCACCGTAGCTTATGGTAGACAAGCGCTCGCCGGCGATTCCCAGCGTCTTCAAATAATCCAGCGCCGCCTGAGCACGTTTGACGCCGAGCGCCATGTTATATTCATTGGTCCCACGCTCATCGCAGTGACCTTCGATCTGCACTTGAGCTGCGGGATTGGCTTTCAACCACTCCGCATTGGCTTTGAGTGTGGTCCGCGCCTCCTCGGAAAGGTCGTAGCTATCGAACGCGAAGTAGGCATCCTTTAGAGGGCCCGATGCAGCCGCCTGCCCGCTACGCAACGCGTCAAGACTAGATTGGGAAGCGCTGTCCGGCTTCGAAGCGCTAGATGGTTTTTGCGCCGAGGCTTGCGACCCTCCGGTCGAAGCGCTGGGATTTTCAACTGTCCACTTGGGCGGCGGCGGGTTTGCCGGGCTCCCGCACGCGGCCAAAACGGCAAATGACAGAAAACTCGAACCCAAGAGTAGACTCCTTTTTCGCTCTAACATCGTCAGCTCCTTTCCGACTTTGTTCTGCGTCTAGCCTATGCAGGCCGGGGTATTGTGAAGCATCGTCTGCTACGTGTCAACTAAAAGTCGGATATTGGCAGTCTGGTTCCCCTATTAGAGATCATGCTTTGCGACTTACGGACTATTCCGGACGAACTCCCGAGTCGTGTAAAGCAGATTCAGAGTGTCCACTTTTCCGAGCAGTATTTTTGGTTACGGGGTGATTACGGTCGTTGGTCGTCAAGCCGTGGAAAGGAACTTGCTTTTTTCCAAAGATCAAAGAGAAGCGCCCGATGTTCAAAGACATCGGACTTCTTGGCTTGCTCAAAACCCATTTCCCGTAATTCCGCAGGAAACGGCTTTGAGATGATCTCCAATGCCTCGCTCACAGAGTTATACAAGAAGCCGGCGTTGCCGACGTATTCACGGAGATCGGCGCGAATGTTTGCCATGCAGACACCCACACCCGCAGCCTGCGCTTCAGCGATCGACACCGGCCAACCAACGGTTCCATTCTTGGCCGCCGTGTAGACCAGCCATCGGTGCTTTTTGTATTCAGCGGGCATTTCCTCCAGCTCAACAGGAGGCACAAACTTGACGGGACTTCGGCTGGCGATGGCGTATTCTCGCAACTGCTCCACATTGTAACCCAGCGCGTAGAGATTGAACCGCATCTCCGGAGCTGTGCTCGCTAATTCGATAAAATCCCCCATGTTCTTCTTCGGAATGCAAGCGCCCACATTCATAACGGCATCGCCATTAGGTGAGGTGTTATAGAAATGCCGGAAGTTCACCACCGGATAGCAATCAATAATTTTTTTACTGTGAATGCCGGCTTCTTCCAAGCGCGGGCGAGCGAACGGAAAAGCGAGAATGCCCAAGCACAGATCACCATTGATATACGACACGGCCCGGCGGATGTGCGACGGCAAACGATAGGCATGGAAAAACGGGAGTCGATCGAAAGTTGACCTGTTTACCCAGATGGAATCAAAGGAATGCGCGCGGACCGTAAACGGCACGTTTATCTTGCTTGCAAGCTTGCCGAGCAACTTGGCTGAATGCAACCAGTGGCTATGGAGAACGTGCGGACGGAACTCTTTGATAAGTTCGCGGATCACGGAAAGATCCTCAATCTGCCGAAACGGGACATGGTTTTTTGCCGGCAGGTTAGCCTTCTTTGTTGCCACCACTGCAATCTCGCATCGCTCACGAACAGCTTCGATTTCGGTTTTGATGTAGGTCTCGGACATTTGCGGAAAATTCTTGAGCATATACATGACGCGGAATCGATTCATGATTCGTTTCCAACAAAAGGCTTAGACTCAAACAAAATCGACGGCACGACGACCCTACAGGAGAAAGCAGGCGTTGGCCGAGAGCCTTTGGTCAAGCCATGATTTTGCTCCTTGCGGCATTCATTTTTGCCTGGATCATGGCGCGATAATGAAAGTACCGACCTTTCGCCCGATACTTCTTGCGTTCATTGTTCAACAGCGAATACCAACCGAAGGCCCACATCGCGCGCAAAAAATTTGGAAGAATAGTGAGCAACGTGCTTTGCTTATAAATGAGGCGACTCCTGCCTTGCATCTCATGTCGCAGACGAAAGTAATGTTCCGTGAGCCGGCTCCAATCGACGTTATGATAGACCACGGAACGAGGCTCGTATCCAATATGTCCGCCCACTTTTAACACCCGTTCGCCAAATTCTACGTCCATCGACGTGCCCGACTGCCCGGGTCCGATACGCTCGTCGAAAAGACCGGTGCGTGAGAACAACTCCCGTCTGACGGCAATGTTTGCGGCATTGACGCTGTCGATTTCTCTCACTTCCATTCCCGGTTTTTGGTAGAAGCAAATCGTTCGATATCGATTGAGCAGCTTCAGAAACCCTGGATTATCTATCATGGCCGGCGGTATGAGAATGGATCCTTGCATGACGTCAAAGGAATAACGGCGAAAAAACTCGTCGATGGCTCGAAGCCACGAAGGGGTCACCTCGACATCGTCGTCTAGAAATCCGAGAATTTCTCCTCTAGCCAGATGAATAGCTCTGTTCAAAGCGCGAGATTTTCCTGGTATGGGCTCCCGCGCGTGAACCCAACGCTCCGGCTCGGATTCCGCGTGCCGCTTTACCAACTCTTCTACCGCATTCGCGATCGACTCGTCGGCAGCATTGTTGGCCACGATGACTTCGTGTCCGATGCTCTCTCGACTGTCGAGTTGACGCAAACCGTCCAACAGCCGCTCCAGCTCATCTCGCCGACCTTTTGTCGCGATCAGTATACTGATGAGCGGGCTCATATCGTGCTCCTACCGCGCCTTTCTCTCTTTAGCCGCGGCCATGTGGCTAAAGTGGCTTTTAGGTCGAACTGACAACCGCGCGGACCCATTGCAACAGTCGTAAAGCGACTCTTCGATTTGATCGAGGTAAGCGGTCCAGGTGTACTTTTCTGCCATTTGCCGGGCTTTTAGAGAGAGTGAGGGCCACCGAATGGGATCCAGCAGGCGGAGGATTTTTGTTTTGAGTTCTTGGGGATCGTCGGGGTTGATCAGAATCCCCTCTTTGAGTTCCCCGTCAACCCGATCCATTGCCCCGACTCCAGGAACGGTAATCACCGGCAGCCCCGAGGCTAACGCTTCTAGAACGACGTTGCCGAACGCCTCTTGAATTGACGGGAGAACCAGCAAATCGGCCGCCGCATAATAGTCTTCGACATTGGTTTGCGGTCCGACAAAAATTACGTTTTGTTTGTTGCTCCATTGTTTTCGATAGTGCAAGAGCTTGGCGTCATTTCCGACAACCACAAGATGTATCCCCGCCAGTTCGCCGCGGTCCCATAAACGAAGCAAGCGCCCCAGTCCTTTACGCCGAAACCCGGTTCCGAGAAAGAGAACGACCCGATGGTTGGCAGGTATACCCAATTCACGACGCATGTGCTCGCCTCGATCAGAGCGAAGACGCGGATGAAAGCGTTCGTGATCCACGCCATTGTGAACAACCAGGACTTTCTCCTCGGAAGTCCCGTAGGCGTCGATGATCTCTCGCTTCGCCTGCTCGCAGACGGCGATTATTTTCCGGCTGGCCTGTGAGCGTAGTTGCCGCTTTTCAATGAGCAGCGCGAGACGATGGTAGGTGCTGATGTAATACCAAAGCGCCTTCCAGATGCCTCCGTTCTTCATCATCTTTTTCAAGAAAATCTTATGAGGTCCCCCGCCGCTGCGAAAAATATCCTGCTTAACCAGGCGATCAAAGCTCATAACGACGTCGCAATCGTATTTGGCGATCATTCGTGGAGCCAAAAAAGCGAATGTTAAAAGACGCGCCGTCCGCGGCCAGGTGAATCCCGGAACGCAATGCCCGAAAACACCTAAAGGAGGAGGAATGCGAAACCTCTGACAAAAGAGGTGTACTTCGTGCCCGCGGTCTCGCAGCCCTTCTGCGGTCAGGTATAGTACGCGTTCGGCTCCGCCGCGAAGCTCCAATCGCTTGTGGGCCAATGCGATTTTCATCTGACACCTAGGTCGGCGATATCGATCCGATGAGAGTACCTCCCGGCTGATGAGTTTTCTCGGCGTCGCCGGACGTTGCCCAGGAAGTAACGATTGCTTGGCGAGCAACGATCATGCCTACCTCAAATCCACTAGAATAGCTAGATTTTACCTCAAATGCACTAGAATAGCTGGATTTCATGAGCTTCAGTGTTGAAAAAATGAGACACTGGCCGGTGAGTGTCTGTTTTTTAAGACAAGCCTCCGTCTGTAAGGGATAAAATTTCAAAGACGCCAGGGGTCACATGTGATATTGTCCTATTCCGTCTAATCACCAGACAATTTCTCAGAGGAGGTTGATTATGCATATCTTCAGAACGACATTGCTAATGGGATTCCTAGGTATGATGCTGATCGGACTGCCTTTGGACGGGATGAGTGCCGAACGGGGCCGCAATGCATGCCGTGGAGGTGATCGGCTAAGAATTCAGGATCTCGATCTATCGCCCGACCCGATGGTCGAGGGACAACGGATTAGACTCTGGAAAGTGCGAATTCGGCTGGATGGGAATCGTGAATGCGAGACTGAAATTTCGGTCCGTGAAGGCAACGATCTTGTCGGTCAAGAGCGACATTACAATCTGCGCCCGGGCATCAATGAGATTGAGGTCCAACCGGTGGAAGGCTATCGATTTCGCGGACGGGAACACTGTTTCGACGTCATTGTGGATCTTGAGGGTACGCGACGACGGGT
Source organism: Deltaproteobacteria bacterium (assembly GCA_005879605.1). Classification (GTDB taxonomy): domain Bacteria; phylum Desulfobacterota; class Binatia; order UBA9968; family UBA9968; genus DP-1. The sequence goes on along the minus strand of VBKE01000007.1, from coordinate 16,457 downwards.
AGACGCCGATCGACGATTTTGCGCTTACCAAAAATCAGCCTGGTCGATGCGCGAGGCCGGCGACCGCGATGGGTTCCGTCGTTAGTCCCAACGAGTATCGAGTCGGTCCGGCTGCTAGCCCGCATTATTCATGGTCAGAGGGAAAAACTACGACACTGTGTCAATCGAGGGATGAGCCTGGAGGAGTGAAGGCATAGAGACGAACAGCCTCAATCCGTCTTTGGTGCTTGGCTCGGCGCTCGCATTTTTTCCCAGGCATTTGCTCCAGTAACTCAGTTTGCAGGCCGCTCCAAGGCGCAGGCTCATTGCCTTCGCTCTGGCGGGCTCGCGCCTCGATCGCTGTCACGAGTGCATATTCCAGGCTAGGCTAATGCGAGATCGCGGCGCAAGATAGCCGCTATGCTTCCCAAACCTTCGCCGCGGTCTCCAGCATCACGTCGAACTTGCGAAATTGTTCGTCTTCGCTGAGGAGGTTTCCGCTGATGCTCGAAGCGAATCCACACTGGGGGCTGAGCGCCAGTTGCTCAATGGGCAGGTAGCGCGAGGCCTCGTCGATCCTTCGCCGTAGCTCGTCAACGGTCTCGACGCGGCCAACTTTGGTCGTGATAAGACCGAGGACTGCAATCTTGCCCTTTGGCACAAAACGCAAAGGTTCGAAACTCCCGGCCCGTTCAGTATCGTATTCCAGTAGAAGCCGCTGGTGGTTGAGTCCGTTAAACAGCTTTTCGGCAATCGCGTCGTAGGTACCCTCACGGTGCCACATGCTTTGCCGGTTGCCACGACAGATGTGAATGCCAAAGGTCACGCCGGGGAAATTGGCGATAACCTCGTTGTCCGCTTTGATGGAACGCTCCATGTTGGCCCTGGAATCTTCGCCTCTGGAACGCATGGCATCGATGGAAGCGCCATCGACATAGGCAGTATATCCAGGACCATCGATCCCTATATACTGGCAACCTCCGTCGGCTAATTGGGCGATCATCTTGCGTTCGACGGAGACTACATCGCTAAGAAATTCATCAACCGTAGGATAGACAGAACGTGAACTCTCACTGTCGTAGCATTGCGTAATTCGATCCGGCCCGATCAGCGTCACCTTAGCGGGCTGATGAGCGAGGTTTTGCGTAAATCGGTAGTCGTCGAGCAAACCGTTACGAACCAGTCGAAGACGTTCGGTTACTCGCTTCCGGTTGAGGAGAATTGGATCCTGTCCCTTGTGCGATAAGGATTCATTCGTGTCCTTGCGCGCGAGGACTTGGTGATATGTTTTGACGCCCATTTGCCATTCCTCGACGCCCGCGACGACCGAGAAACTCTCCATGAAACTCGTCCGCCGAAACTCTCCGTCCGTAACGACGGGGAGATTGTGCGCTTCCTGCTTGGCAACAACGTCCCGGATAGCTTCATCCTGCGCTCGGCGCAACTCTTCATCGCTCGCTTCGCCTCGCCCAAATTTGGCAAAAATTTCCTTCAGCTTAGCGGGGCGAAGCAAGCTTCCGATTTGGTCGACACGCAGCGAATTGAGATCTGGCGGCATCGTCAACTTGGATTTCCTTTTGCTTCGCAGTGCAAATCAGTTTGCACTTTACCTATCACCTCCATCGCACAAACAACAAGGCCCGACCTTTTACAAGTCGGGCCTTGTTAATCTAATTCCGCTGTCACTTATCGCTCTACGGCGACATCATACCTCTATCGTTAATGACGGAAGTGCCGATTGGGACCACAGTCACGGCAGACAACGCACCCGCTCGCGGTTGTAACCACGGCACTAGTGACCAATATTCCCATGACTGCGGCTAACACAGTTCCCAATAAACCGTTTTTCCTTTTAATCTTTTCCATTTCCTTCTCCTTTCTGCTTGCGAAAACAATGCGGCTTCCGAGAATTCGTGGAATTGTGAAACCGTCTGCTAATATGAAAAGAGCAATGATCGTGCCAATAAAAAAGATTGATGCGCAGGGTGAGTGTAGCAAATCTACGACAATAGATGAGTCAAAAAGTAAATAGGTGTGAAAATTTTACTCGTTTCAATCGGGAACGAATTTCAACGTGAAGGAAAACAGCGAAGCGGAATCAATTGTTTATTTTGACATTCAACGCTTTCGAGCGCACATGTGGATTTTACAGGGCAGTAAACGCTGTCGGACGAATGCCGCTACTTGCTCGCGTTTTTTTGCTCAAATTCTTTTTTGATCTCTTGAACCCATCGAAGGTCCAGGAACTTCTCAGCGGGGATCGACTCGTCCATTTTCATCGGCAGTCTGACTTCGTATTCGAGAATGTTTTTAATCCCTTCCGGCGAGGGCATCCCGGGAATGCCTTGAGGAAAGGCACGAACATAGCTCTTAATCGCATCGATCAACATGGGTCTGGTGATATTTCTAAAGCGCAAGTGTTTCACGGCTATTTCGGCCGCCTCTTCAGGCCGCTCCCGCAAGAATATGAGCGAGCGGACCATGGCCCTGATCCAGCTTTTGACCTGTGCGGGATTTTCCGCAATCTTTTGATGGGTGGTCACGTATCCTTGAAACGGCAACGGAAACATATCGCCCAAGTAGGCCAAGCTCCGCAATCCTTCTCGTTCCGCCATAACGGTTGCCGCGGGGTCCAACACGACGGCAGATACCCCGCCGCTCTTTATCGCTAAGATTCTGTCGCCCGGGCTCGTGCCCAGGGATATTTTTGTCACATCTTTGGCGGACAGCCCTCCGCGTTCGACAAACAGTGTCGTGAATCGATCCTCGCTATCGCCAATAAGTGAAACGCCGATTTTTTTTCCTTTGAGGTCCGAAACCTGAGTAATGCTGGGGTGAACGACCAGATACCAGGTCGGTTTCTCAGTCTGATACATGATCGCCTTCAGCGCCGCGCCTTTAGCGGCCGCCCGCAAACCGCTGCCTCCCGCGCCGCTGAAATCAACATCGCCGCTCACCAGCGCCGCGATCCCCGCCGGACCGCCGATAACAATAGTTTCATTTTCCAAGCCTTCGTCCTTAAAAAATCCTTTGGCGCCCGCTGTCAACACGGATAAATAATTTAGATTCAAGCCGGGAATAGAAGTCCTGATTCGTTCCGCCCGCGCCGCCGCTGGTGTTAGACAAGCGAATGCGAGAACTATGAAGACATGACGCGCAGCGCTAAACATCTTTGCCTCCTCCTCTAAGGGAAATCCTCAGCTCTGCCGAAAGACATCACAGCGAGAGCCCCACGAAGGAAAACCGACATGAACTCTTGTCTGCCTTATGCAAGCGGCTGCAATCCTTGAAGCAAGGTCGGCAGTAGCTCGGACACGGTGGGGTGAATGTGCATCGCGCGGCTAACGATCGTATAAGGCGCTTTGGCGTACATAACGTCGAGCAAGGTGTGAATCACTTCGTCGCCGGTCACGCCCAGGATCGCCGCGCCGAGGATCCCCTTGGTCTCCGCATCGACAATCACCTTCATGAAACCTTGGGTCTCTCCCTTTTCCACCGCGCGCGCCACGCGCGTCATCGGCCGAGTGGCGACCAACGCCTTGCGCCCGGATGCCTTTACTTGGGCTTCGGTCATGCCGGCGCGACCGAGCGGCGGATCGATGAACAGCGCGTAGGTCATGATGCGGTCTGAAACTCTACGCCGGTTATGGTCGAGAAGATTGGCGGCGACGATCTCGAAATCGTTATATGAAGTATGGGTAAACGCGCCTTTGCCATTGCAATCACCCAGCGCCCAGATGCCCGGAACATTGGTGCGCAGCTGATCGTCCACCTTGATATAGCCGGATTTATCGGTTTCCACGCCGGCTTTGTCCAGTCCCAAGTCGCCGGTGTTCGGCACGCGTCCGACTGCAAGCAACAAGTGAGATCCGACCACCTGCCGGCTCGCATCGGCACAGTCCAGGCCGACAGCGATGCGGTCGCCTTCCTTATGCGCGGTCATGCATTCCGCGTTCAAGCGGAGCAGGATGCCTTCTCTTTCGAGGATCTCCTGTATTGCCTTGGAAATATCTTCATCCTCGCGCGCGATGAGGCGAGGGCCTTTCTCAACGATGGTGACGTTGGATCCAAAGCGGCGGTACATTTGGCCGAACTCCAGGCCGATGTAGCTGCCACCGATAATGATCAGATGTTCCGGCAAAAAATCCACCCCCATCATGGTCGAGTTGGTGAGATAGGGCACCTGATCCAGGCCGGGCATCGGCGGCACGAGCGCTCGTCCGCCCGCGTTGATGAAAATCTTATCGGCCTCTAATAACTCCCCGTTCACGCGCACCGTCCGCGGGCTCTCAAAGCGCGCGTGGCCCCGATAAATGGTGCCATGGGCAAGCCCTTGCATCCAATTTTCCACGCCTTTATTAAAATGGCCCGAGATTTCGTCTTTGCGGGCTTTGACCCGTTTCATATCGACGTTGACCGCTCCAGCGATCGCGACGCCGTACTCCGCCGCGCGCCGCGCCAAATGCGCGGCATAGGCGCTTGCCACCAACGTCTTGGTTGGAACGCAGCCCGTGTTCACGCAGGTACCGCCGAATAGCTTGCGTTCTATGATAGCCACCTTCATACCCGAGTCTGAGAGGCGTGCAGCCAAAGCCGGGCCGGCTTGGCCGGTGCCAATGATGATCGCGTCGAATCGTACGGTCATGAGATTTCCCCCTCTCGCCTCAATTTTTCATTTGAAATCTTCTGCCTCTCTTTATAAACAGCCATGACTCCAATGGGTCGAATCTCCAGTCGTCTTCGCTGAGCTTAGTTCAGGTCTGATCTTATCTCATCCCAAACCAAGGTCGAGAGCCGAAAATAAAAAAGGCCCACCTGTTTCCAGATCGGGCCTTTCAATTAAATCGGCGGACTCTTATCGTTCCATACAGCGACCTTAATATTTGGCTCTACACTCCTCCCGGCTCCGACTCGCCGCTGGGAGGGATTCGTTGCGTGTAGACCCATGCCGGCATACCGCTAGTCATTCCCTCAGCTGCCAGAGCCGCTTCGTACGTCTTTCGGATGTGCGGGTCCTCATCCACATAGGAGACCGCGTTGCCCCCTTCCCGCGTATCGATGGCTCCCACGTCGGCGGCATCATCACCGGGCGCTCCACGGCGACGGAAGCCTGGTCCGTAGGGACCGTCGAAGACGAGCAGACGCAGCCCTTCAGGATGAGTGCCGAAATGTTGGTG
>VBKE01000007.1:0-11202 GCA_005879605.1 Deltaproteobacteria bacterium | reverse complement strand
TGTAGCGCTTGCCTTTGATGCAGCCGAGGGTGGCGCCGGAGGAATGTTTGTGGGCCTTTGAGTATTGGCCGGTCTTGTACTGGGCGATCTTCATGTAAAAATTAGCGCCGGCCATGTGCGGTTCTATGCGCCTGTAGTCAAACGCGCGTCGGTTGTCCGGCGGTAGCTCGCAAGTGAGAATGTCGGGAATGATGTTCGTACGACGCATGGCGAGGCCGCGCACCGGGTCTGCGTAGATATCCGTGACCGGCTTAAAATAGTCGTCCGAGGCGTCGAATCGCGCAAGAAAATTGTAAGGACAGTTTAAAACGAACTCGGTGTCTCTAATCAGATTGATGATGTTCGGCGCGGTGGTCGCCGCCAGCAGCAGCGCTGGCGACGAAGTCGCGTTGACCACTTGGTGCCATGCGTTGAGCGGAATGGCGAAGAGCGATCCACGGCTCCATTCGAATGTCAGTTTCTTCCGGCTGTCGTCCTGCCAGACTTCTGTGGTGCCGCGCCCTTCGATGACGCAATAAATTTCCTCGTACAGATGTCGCTCGGCGTTCAGCGCTCCCGCTCCCGGCACCTCGACAACGTACATTCCCCACAGGTGCTCGGTGCCGAGCAGTTGGATAGCGATGCCCCGGCCGCCCAAGCGTTTCCACGGTGACAGCGGCAGATCCTGGACCTTGTGAACGCCGATGTCTCTGTGTATGGGAATGCCCTGCGCTTCCATGAACAGGTCGTAAGGCGACCTGGGATTCTTCCACTTGCCGAAACCGGCCTTCTCACCCCGCTTCGGCTCGCGCCACTCGAACAACTTTGCACTCGGTTCAACGCCCATGGTGATGCCCTCCTTGCTAGAATCTTGTGTCAGAAATTCGATGAATAAATCGCGGTCTCGTGTTTCATCAATTCTGCGAAAGCGGACAGTGGCGCAGGAAGCGGTGAAACATCACGGCTTCTTTGCGTCGTACACGATTTTACCACCGACAATCGTCATCAGCGGCTTCAGATCCTTGATTGAGTCAGCCGGGACGGCGAGGTAGTCGCGATCGAGGACCAACATATCGGCGTACTTGCCTCTTTGGATCGAACCGAGATCGGCTTCGCGGAAGAGGAAGCGAGCGTTGCTGCGCGTGTGAGCGATCAGCGCCTCCTCGCGCGTGATGGTCTGCCGGTTCACCTTGGCGCCGCCGATCATCTTGCCGGTCACCGCGAGCCACAGCGTATAGAACGGATTGGAGGTCGTCACCGCGGTGGCGTCGGAGCCGAGTCCCCAATGGATGCCGCTATCTTGGACTCGGCGAAACGGCGGCATCTCCCATGCCTTATCGCCGTGCACCTTGTGCATCAACGCGCCCTGGATGAGCGGTCGGCTGTGGATCTGGGCGGACATGCCGAGCCTTTTCATGCGCTCGAGCTGCGCTTCGTTGATCTGGTCGAGATGCGAGAACGACCAGCGCAGCCCTTTAATTGGCCGTTCCTTGTTGATCGCCTCGTACTCATTGAGAAAAGCGTCGATTGCAGCCGACATCTCCACATGTGAATTGACATAGAGACCGCGCTCGGCAAGCGCCAGCGCAAGGCGCCGCATCTGCGCCATGTCCTCCGGCTTCGTGTTGCTCTCAACACGGAGCAGTTGGGTCGTCACCGGCGCATAGACCGACTCGCCCCAGCCAACGTTATCGAAGGTGTCGTTACCCTGGAACGGTTTCTGCTGCGGGATCTCCGCCAAAACTCTGTTTACTTCCTCCGGCGTGCCGGGTTGACGGATGGTGGTCCAAAACGCACGCGCGTTGAGCTCGCCGCGCTCGGCGAGGTACTTGTAGGGCTCATAATGCTCCGCGCTCATGCCTCGGCCACCGGCATCGAGCCATGCAGTCAGACCCATCGCATTCAGGTCCGCCACCAGCTTGCGCGTGTTCTCGATCCATTTTTCTTTATCCGGCAGCGGAACCTTGGCCGCCACGAAAGCCACCCCACCCGCATCCCGGACGATTCCCGTCGGCTTGCCGCTCGCGTCTCTCTCGATTCTGCCGCCGCGCGGATCGGGCGTGTTTTCATCGATCTTCGCCGCCTTCAACGCAGCCGTGTTGAGATAGCTGTGATTGTAGACGGCCTGCAGAACCACGGGATTGTTAGGAGCGACGCGATCCAGCTCTTCCAGCGGAAACCCGCGCGGCTCGTCGGTAAACTGTTCCTCGGACCAGCCGCCCAAGGTTACAATCCAATCGCCGGGACGAGCGGCACGCACGCGCTCGCCAAGCATTTTCACGGCCTGCTTGCGCGAGGTAATGGCGTCGAGCCGCATTTCCTGGTGCCAATGCTCCGCAGCTCGTATGAAGTGCGCGTGGTTATCGATGAGCCCCGGAATCACGGTCTTCCCACGCAAATCGAGTCTTCGCGTCGCCGGGCCAGCGAGCTTGGCGACCTCCTGGTTTTTCCCTACTGCGACGATGCGCTCGCCTTTGACAGCCACCGCCTGGGCAATTGCAAAGCGATCATCGACGGTGACGATCTTACCGTTGACAAGGATGAGATCTGCGGCCGGCTCCTGCGCATGGCTCCAGCTCGCTGCCGCGATCAACAATGCTACACAGACACAGGCACGGAACTGTTTCAGAGAAGTCATAAGTTGCCTCCCTGCTAAATTGTGGTTTCGTTGATACTAAACATCACGTCCGGCAAAACGCTCAGAGGATATGGCAAACGCACGAAAGTCGTCAACCAATCAAGTATTCTTTCAACTTCCGGATAGTTGACATAGGACCGCGCAGTTGACTACTCTCACTTCGAAACACCGACTCGAAACGGCCTGAATATCTCAGCGGACAGTCATTACAAATCTATGAAAGAATCAGCCGAGGCGCGAGGCGCCACGCTCAGCGGCGCCGAAGCCGTGGTCGAGATGCTGAAGGCGCACGGCGTCGAGATCCTCTTCGGCCTGTGCGGCGACACCAGTCTGCCGTTTTATGACGCGCTGGCGCGGCTGCCGCACGGCATGCGCCACGTCCTCGCGCGCGACGAACGGTCGGCGGCCTACATGGCGGACGGCTATGCGCGCGTCTCGGGCAGAGTCGGTGTCTGTGAGGGGCCGAGCGGCGGGGGCGCGACCTATATCCTTCCGGGTCTCGCAGAAGCGAATGAGTCGTCGGTGCCGGTGCTTTGCATCAACACCGACATCTCCGTTTCTGCGCGGGGCCGGTACACCCTCACCGAGCTTGACCAGAGCGCGCTCATGCGCCCGATCACGAAATGGAACACGGTCCTCAATCGCTCGGAGGAGATCCCGGGCGCCTTCCGCGCCGCGTTTAACCAAATGACCACCGGCCGGCCGGGTGCGGCGCACATCGCGCTGCCTTTCGACGTGCAGAAAGGCTCGGTGAATCGGACCGACGTCTGGGGAGATGCAACCCTCGGCCAATATCCGTCCCGCCGCATCGCTCCCGACCCGTACTTCATCGGACGCGCGGCAGAACTACTGCGCAGCGCGTCCCATCCGGTGTTTCTCTGCGGCGGCGGCGTGGTGATCGCCGGCGCGGAGCAGGAACTTCTCGAGCTCGCGGAGCGGCTCTCCGCTCCGGTCGCTACCACCATCAGCGGCAAGGGCTCCATCAGCGATGAGCATCCACTCGCCGTCGGCGTCGTCGGCTCCAACGGCGGCACGCCAGAGACGCGCGCCATCGTCGATCAAGCGGATCTGGTCATTTTCGTCGGCTGCCGCGCCGGCTCGGTAACCACCGAGCGCTGGCGCCATCCGACGCCGGGCAAGGTGAAGGTAATTCATCTGGACGTAGATCCCGCGGTGCTGGGCGTCAATTATCCCGTGGATGTGCCGCTGGTAAGCGATGCGAGGCTCGCGCTCGCGGCGCTGAACCAGGCGCTCGCAACGATGACGCGGCCGCTGGAGGCCGTAGCGGTGCAAAAAGCAAAGGAAGAAAAGTTCGGACGATTTCATGCGCTCGCTGAGTCCGACGACAAACCAATCAAGCCCGAGCGGGTAGTCGCGGACGCGGCCCGGGCGCTCGATGCGGACGCGATCGTGGTCGCCGATGCCGGCACGCCGTGTCCCTACTTCTCGGCTTATTACCCGACGCGGAAAACCGGGCGGCGGTTCTTCTCCAACCGCGCCCACGGCGCGCTCGGCTACTCGATGTCGGCGGCCATCGGCGCTCATTTCGCGCGGCCGAATGTGAAGTGCGTGTCGGTGATGGGCGACGGCAGCTTCGGCTTCACCTGCGGCGAGCTCGAGACCGTGGTGCGTTATCGGCTGCCGATTACTTTCATCGTGATCTCCAACGGCACGTATGGCTGGATCAAGGCGGGACAGAAGTCGGCCTACGACAAGCGCTACTTTGGGGTAGACTTCGAAATCACAGACCACGCCGCGGTGGCCGCCGCCTTCGGGGTGAAGAGCTGGCGCGTTACCGAGCCGGGCGATCTCGGCAAAACGCTGAAAGAAGCACTCGCGCACGGCGGGCCGGCCGTCGTGGACGTCATCTGCCAGCCGCTGCAAGACGCGCAGGCGCCGGTGTCCGAATGGGTCGCGTAAGACGTAAAACAAACTTTCCCACCGCAGAGAGCGCATAGAACTCAAAGTTGTTTCTATGCGACCTTTGCGTTCTCTGCGGTTAATAAAAATTTCTGTCGTGTCTGAGCCAAGTTCAGTTTTCTAGACGCACCTGCTTTCCCAGCTTCGCGCTCGCGCTCCTGGGTGTCTCCTGTAACACCGACAGCACCGATGACCTCGCCATCGTTGTCGCGAATCAGCATGCCGCCGCCTTCGGGAAAGATCTGATCGCCGGAGGCTCGGATCACGTACTGCATGAACAGCGGCCGTTCTTCAGTTCGGATGCGGACGAGAGACGAAGAGCGACCCAAGGCAAGAGCGGCGTATGCCTTGCCGTAAGCCATCTCGAAGCGCATCATCGCGGAGCCATCTTCCTTTTGAAACGCTTTAACCTTGGCGCCGGGCTCGACGACGACGACACTGAGCGGGCGGCAACCCAGTTCGCGCCCGCGGAAAAAAATAGCCTCGATAATACGATTCGACTGTTCCAGCTTGAGCATGATCATACGTCCTCCGTGCGACGCTCTTTTTACTGAACGGGAGTTATCGCCTATCTCACCGTTCGCTCCTTCGTCGAGCTCAGGACAAGCTCTAAGCGCGTCGAAAGGTGAACGGGAGTAATGTTCTCATCCAAACCGTAAAACTTCGGCCGGACGACTTATGCGCCGCCGCCAAATCGCTTGGTATTGATCAAGGCGCGGCGGTGGGTTCCCTCGCCGATCTTGACACCCTGATCGTTCACAGCCGATACGCTGAAGCGCAGCTTGTTGTCTTTTACCTCTAGAAGCTCCGCCGTTACCGTCACGCTTTGCCCGATGTTCGTGGGAGCCATGTGTCTTACGTCCACGTGGATACCCACCGTCTGCTCATTCTCATCCAAATAAGGCTCAACTAATCTAACGCAGGTGAGTTCCATGAGACCGATCATCGCCGGCGTTGAAAAGATGTCAGCGGTGAGCTGTTTCGCCCGCATGTCTAGAGTTGTAACATAGGTTTGCGTATCAGCTAGGCTGGGAATCAGTTCCTTTTTCATTTCATCAATATAGCATAGCATGGGAAACTAAGATTTAATTATCGAGAAGTGCCGTCTATCTCTTCTCGTCAAAGAACCGACCGCATTCGTTCAAAGACGAAAGGCCCGGGCTCCGTCGAGCCAGGCCTTTGGAGCAATCATAAATCACGCAAACAGCTGACGGATCGGCAGATTTGTTCCGGCTCGGCGTTACTCCAACGGTTCCACCTTTATGATCGCGGCGCCGTGGTTATTACCTATCCAAAACGTCGGCGGGCTGGTTGAGTTATCGACGTCCACTCTGCGAACGTTGGTGGTCCGGGGCAACAGGTACTCGATCGGTTCAGCCGTTTTCGTGTTCAACCGTACGACGCGATCCGTGGTCATCCCAGCCGTCCAAAGGTCGCCGTTCTTGTCCCATATCACGTCATAGGGACCCGTCCAGGGAGTCGGCATCACCCACTCCACAAATTTTTGCGTCCGCGTGTCGAACATCGCAACCTTATTGCCAAGATATTCAGTGAACCAGAGGCGGTCCTGCGAATCCATATGACCTCGGCGCGGCGCGGAGCCAGGAGTCGGTACTGAATAGAACGTGACTTCGCCGGTCTTGGCATCCGCCCGGCCGATATTGCGATTCGAAAAATCCATGAAGTAAAGGTTGTTCTGGGAGTCGGCGGCGATGCCGTAAACCGAATGCGGCCGATCACCATCGGGCAAGTCTTTGGGTATATTCCGGTACGGATTGAGGCTCTCTATCTGGCCCGACTGCAAATCGAACCGATGAAGTCCCCTGAGGCCGACGTTGTTCGTCCATACTTTGCCATCCAAGTGCTGGGAACGAGGCATGACCATCGCGATCTGCGCCACATCGTTGTTCAATTCTTTGGGGAGACTAAAAGTTTGAAACTTTTGCGTCTTCTTGTCGAACTTCGCGATACCTGCTTGCAGCATCATGCCGAGCCAGAAGTTTCCATCCTGATCACGCTCTAAATCAAGCGAGCCGGTAGGAAAGCCGGGTTTCAACTCGGGGTAAGAAAACTCCACCACCTTGGCGGTTTTCGGATCGAGCTTGCCCAAATACTGTTGTCCGAAGTCCGAGTACCAGATCATTCCATCTGAATCCACAACCACGTCGTGCGGTTCCGCATCGAAGCGGGGCAGATCATATTCCGTGATGATGACCCGCGTTGCTTTGCCCTTGGGTCGAGGCAGGGTCTTGAGTGCGTATTGCCATTTGCTGACTGAACTTAAATTGACGGTGCTTAAATACTCGGCCTGTGTCTTGAGTCTTTCCGGACTCGCTTCGGTCTCGCTGCGGCCGACCCGCCTTTGCGGTCGCAGCGGAGTACTGCCTGGCGCATAGCCCGCCATTCGCTGCAGGATCAGCGGCCACTCATTGGCGTTGTACCGAGACTTTGCGACCCGCTCCAAGGTGTGGCAGCCCACACAGCTCATGAACATGTTCCTTTGCTCCTTAGTTCCCGGCATGCTCGCAATCCACTCCCCGTTCGAGAGCTGCAATGAGAGATCCTGCGTCGGGTGGAGCTTGAGATCGAGTTGGGTCGCCTTTTGGTCCGTTATTTCCACGGCTCCCGGGTTGTCCAGTTCGTATCCTACCGCTCGGACGCGAACAGAGTACTGGCCCGGTTCGAGTCTCGTTCGCGGAAAGCTGTAGCGTCCTTGCGCATCGCTCACTACCGTGACGGTGACCGTGGAACCCGCTTTCTTGGCGCTGACCAACACGCCTTCCATTAAGCCTTCTTCCTTCGAGCCGATCTGTCCAGACAGCGCCGTAGCGGTTGAGTCCGCGGCTCTAATGAGATCCGACGCCTCGAAGCACAGGAACACCACTGCAATTGCGATCGCCATCGCCGGAAAGATTTTTTTCAGCATGGGTATCCTCCCTAAAATAAGCTGAAGGGATAAACTCTTTTGTTGAAACTAAACCCGCGCATCGCTACCGAACCACTCAAGGAAAGAGAACGCCGGGGGCAGACCAGTCCGGGCTGATGTAAAACGATTCTAAAGATGTGATCGGATCGGGCGACCCAGCTATGGACTGGGTGAACGTTAGTGGAAATCGCAGTCAGACGTCAAGTGGAAACAAACGGACCCATGTTGTCTTTGACTTTGATGGGTGCTTGCGACCGCCATGCTCCGACAACCCAAACACCAGACCCAGGCCTACTATAGTTGCTTGGCGCGTTTGGAAAGCTTTGCCCCTTTGAATGGAATTACCTAATGATCTCTTTGTTTGTCATCCAGTTTCGGTTCGCTAGTCTTTCAGACATAACTAAGGTTGTCTCCCGCTGTCTATTTGCCTCACCAGGCGGTCGTCGTAGAACTGCGATGGCTTGGCATTTTTTGCTTCCGGAATCGTTTCTTGCAAAAAATTGAGAATCCCCTGAACCCCCGGCTCGGATATCATGAGGTCTCGTCTAAACCCCGCCTTGCCATAAAATTCGTAGGTTTTGTCGAGCACCTCGGGGTCGTTCTCTCTGGTGTATTTGACAAATACCTTCACGGTGAAACTCTTGTCTTTGTAGTAGCGCTCGATGCCTGCGCGAAGCGCGCGCAGCAAGGGAACCAGACCGCCTTTCAGCTCATCGAAGCGGCTGCGCTTGATAACGATACCGACGTTTTGGTAGGGCACGTCCAACAAACTGACCATGGAGCGAAAGCCGCCGCGATCAAGTTGAAAACTCGCCGGCGGACCCGCGATTCCGCCCGCAACTTGACCCGCATGAAGCGCCGCTACCACTTGAGCGCTGCTGCCGATGGGAAACAGTTGGACGTCTTTAGGTGAAAGCCCCAGCTTCTTCAAGGCGACCAAGGTGCCGTAAGCAATCGGCGTAGCGGGACGATCGGTCCCGATCACTTTACCCTTCAGCTGCTCGCTGGTTTGAATTTCCGGCCTGGCATAAAAATTCCAGATCATGGTGTTGAGAAGACCGGCTACGAAGACGACGTCGTGGCCGCGCAGCGAAGCCGTGAGCACGGGCGCCGCGGACATCTCAACCGCGTCCAGCTCGCCGGCGATCAGCGCCGGCAGCGCGGCGCTTGCGGTCATCGATAGCACCTCAACGTCCACGCCCTCTTTGATCAACGCGCCGGTTTCCTTCGCCATCCATAGCGGCGCCATCGTTCCCGAAGTGCTAAGGTAGGCAACCCGTAAGGGCCTAGCGGTAGCCGCTTTGACCTGCGATGCTGGAGTCAGGATAACACTGAGAAAAAGCAACGAGGCACGAAAGAGAAGTTTTTGGGCCGAAAAGAAAACAAGAGTCGGTCGCAACCTGCTGCAGTAGGCTGTATTTTTTTCATTCTTCATCTCGACCTCTGATGTTCCAAGCCCAATCCACAAGTCCGCACGACAAGAACCCCGCTTCAACTCGCCGGCAAGCCGAAAATCTCGCGAAAGAGATTGATGGACTCGGATAAATTTTCCTGCTCGATATCCTGAGGGATTCTTTTGAAGCCCCTGAACAACCGCGGCGGATCCGGTTCGACATCCACGCGGGCGGGGATGCGGTTCATTTCGCGCAGCTTCAATTGCGATTCCTTGGAAAACAGGAAGTCAACGAATAGCTTCGTCGAAGCCGGATGAGGCGGCTTTCCGGCCACGCTCACGGTATCGCGGACAAAGATCACGGGCTCCAACGGCACCCAGTCGATCGGGGCGCCTCGCGTAACGTAGCTTTGAATGTGCGGCCCGTAGGCGATGGTGAACGGGCACTCGCCGGCGACGACGAGCTGAACGCGGCCCCTGCTGCCGCGCTGAAACACCTGATCTTGCTGGGCGAGCTTGCGGAAATAAGCGAGTCCCTTGTCGCGTCCCCAGTACTTCAACAATTCGTCGAACCAGGCGAAATTTTCCGTGTCGTTTAAAATCTTCTTTCCTTTCCACATAGGCTTGAGCAGGTCGTCATAAGTCTTCGGTACATCGGCAGGCTTCACCATTCGCGTGTTGTAAGCGAGCACGATGGTATTTACGGTCATCGCGCTCCAGTAACCTTCTTTATCTTTCAAATCGCTGGCGACAAATTTGTACTCGGGGGAGTTGTACCTGCCGATAATCTCCTTGCGCTTGAACGCCGGAATCACGCCTCGACTGGAAATCCCTTGCACGATATCGACCCGGTAGTTCCTCGCCTGATATTCGCTGCTGATTCGGTTGGCAAGTACCCCGGCCCCGGAACGAAAAATCTCCACTTTGATGGGCGAGAATTGTTTCTCGAAGGGATCGGCGAACTCTTTGGCCTCCAGAACCGAGATCGTCGTATACCAAACGAGCGCCCCTTCTTTCTTCGCCTGAGCGATCAGCTCAGGATTCCCCACTTGGGCCTGTGCGAAAGGGCCAAATCCATAAAATATAAGAACGGCAAGTCGCCAGAGTTTGATTTTCATCTGGACTCCAACCGACAGAAAACGGTCCAGCAACGATTCGACGTAAAAATAGAGCAGATCGACGATGAAGCGCAAGTAAAAACCCCGAGCGCTGTACCGGCCGAATTCTCCCGGCAATCTTGACAGAACCGTCGTTAACATGATTTATCGGGAACCGACCGGGCAGTCGAAAAGCAAAAGCATGAGAGAACGCAGAAGACGACAAGTCGTTGTCGCTCTGGTCTTGGTTCTGGGAATCTCAAAATTTTGCCTCGGAGCGGCGCCTCCAGAGAAGTTGCGCGTAGCCTACACCGCCTTCGCCGGAACTTTCACGGTCCTATGGGTCGGTAAGGAAGCAGGATTGTACCAGAAACATGGTGCAGACCTCGATCTTCTTTACATCGGTTCGAGTACCAAGGCGGTACAGGCTTTGCTGGGTGGGGACATCGACATCATGTACTCGGCGGCCGGCGCCGTCGTGGACGCCAATCTCGCGGGCGCCGATCTCGCCATGATCGGTTGCCAGTATGATCAGGGACAAACATCCTTCTTCACTTCCTCTTCGATCACGAGCATCGCCGCGCTCAAGGGAAAAGCTGTCGGCGTGACCCGCTTTGGCGCATTTTCCGACTTTGTGGCGCGACATGTGCTCAAGAAAAATCGTCTCCAGCCGGTTAAGGACGTTGCTCTTCTGCAACTGGGCGGGACTCAGGAGATTATGGCCGCCATGCAAAAGAACCTGGTTCAGGGAGGCTCGATTTCGCTGCCCCTTTCGCTCAAAGCCAAAGAGCTTGGCTTTCGAGAGCTTCTGACGACGGAGACGATTGCATTGCCGTTTGACTACGGTTGCTTGATCGTCAAGGGATCGCACCTCAGAACCAAACGGGAGGATTTAAAAAAAGTGTTGAGAGGGACGATCTCCGCCTATGATTTGTCCATTCAGGAGCCTGCGGTGGCGAAGCGAGCGATTGCAAAATATACCAGGACGACCGATCCCGAAATACTGGACGCGACTTACAGGGAGAATGTCAAAGAGTACGCGCGACGGATACCGCTCGTCTCGATGACCGGTCTCGCTTCCATTGTCGATTTCAGAGCCGAGATGACGGCAGAGGTAAAGAAGCTGACCTTGGAGAAGATGTTTGACAATTCACTGTTGCAGGAAATCCAGAAAGAAAGCTCACAGACAAAATAAGGATTGCCGATCATGAAGCTCGGAATCTTCGACCACATGCAGAAAAACGACAAA
>VBKE01000163.1 GCA_005879605.1 Deltaproteobacteria bacterium | reverse complement strand
CCTTCGGCGGACCGGACGGGAGTGAGACGCAATATCCGTGGGGAAACACACCGCCCGAAGTCCGGCACGGCAATTTTGATTTCACTGCGTGGTCTCCGATGCCAGTCGGTTCTAATCCGGCGGGAGCTAGCCGTTGGGGAGTGCATGAGCTGGTTGGAAACGGTTGGGAATGGACTGATACCCCATTTGCGCCTTTTCCAGGTTTTGAGCCTTACATGAGAGGCTATCCGGATTACTCGGAGGACTTCTTCGACGGCAAACATTTCGTGCTGAAAGGCGCTTCGTGGGCTACCGCGACAGAGCTTATTAGGCCGAGTTTTCGCAATTGGTATCAAGCCCATTATCCCTACGTGTTTGCGAAATTCCGTTGCGTGTCGAGTAACTCGGTGTAAGCATCAATGCGGAATCAGAAGATGAATTTAGAAGGGCGGGCTAGGGCTGTTTTAGCTCGTCGCAAGACATGGCTGAGGCCTCTTTAGAGCTTTCAACGGTCTCTAATTGACAAAAAGCTCTCAATGGTCTTTTATATGGGTATTGAAAAACCCTATTGTATGGAAAGGGAGAGGCTATGGAACGAAGAACGTTTCTAAAGCAAGGACTGACGGTTTCAGCAGGACTAATGCTCGGCGGCTTGCCAAAATTCAGCCGTCGCGCCAATGCCGACGATCCGACCAAATGGCGCACGTTCGAGGTGATCACCAAAGTCGAATTCATCGATCCGTTAGGAGCTGTGCGTGTGTGGGTGCCGGTGCCGCTTTTGAATAATACCGACTATTTTAAGCGCGAGGGTGATACCTGGACGGGAAACTTCAAAGCAGCCCGTTCCGTCCAAGTCGACCGCTACGGTACCGGGTTGGTTTTTGCTGAATGGCAGCCCACCGAGAAGGCTCCATCTTTGGAGATCAAGAGCAATTTTATGACGCGCGACCGGCAGGTCGATTTGAATAAAAAGCCGGATGCCTCGATTCAGGAAGACAAGGCCGTCCTGGATTATTTTAAAAAACCGTCCAAACTCATTAAAACCGATGGAATCGTGGCCGATACGGCGCGCGGAATAACCCAGGGTAAGAAAAGCGATGTGGACAAGGCGCGGGCCATTTATGCGTGGATCGTCGATAACACGTTCCGCGATCCCAAGGTTCGCGGCTGTGGGATCGGCGATATTTCGACGATGCTTGAGACCGGAAATTTGGGCGGCAAATGCGCCGATTTGAACGCGCTTTACGTTGGCCTGGCTCGGGCGGCCGGGTTGCCGGCGCGCGATGTTTACGGTGTTCGTTGCGCTGCGTCGAGCGAGTTTAAGAGCCTCGGCAAAGCCGACGATATCACAGGCGCGCAGCACTGCCGGGCGGAGGTTTATCTCACGGGCTACGGCTGGGTGCCGGTAGATCCGGCGGACGTAAGGAAGGTTGTGCTGGAAGAAAACCCGCCGGAACTGCTCCCGCTCGACGATCCGAAAGTGCAAAGAGCGCGGGCCAAGCTATTCGGCGCGTGGGAAATGAACTGGCTACCCTACAACTATAGTCACGATGTGAAACTGCCACAGTCGAATGGGCCCGAAATCGGCTTCCTCATGTATCCCCAGGGCGAGACCGCAAACGGGCGGAAAGATAGTCTCGATCCGAAAAACTTCAGCTACACGATCAAGACGAAGGAGCTTTAGAACCGATCCCGCTTGGCTAACAGCCGCAAATTGACCGAGGCCTCCACTTCTCCGGGGGCCTCGCTGTTTTTACGGTGTCGAAAAGAGAAGATTAAGAAAAAAGCTCAACCGTTCATGGCCGCTTCAATGGCTCGCGTTACGTAGACGTGAGTCAAGTGGGTTCGATATTCCGCCGAACCATTGATGTCTTCTATGACGTCAATATTGTAGGTCGACTCGGCGGCTGCTTGCTCGATTGCTTTTAAATCCAATTTCTTTCCCGCAAGCGCTTTCTCGACACGCTCCGCTCGGTAAGCTTTATCCGCAACACCGGTAATGCCCACGGCGATTCGGCTGCAGGTCTGGGATGAATCCAGGGTCAGGCGCACGGCGACTCCAACGACCGCAAAGCCCGACGATCTTGGCGCGGCCTTGAGGTAAGCGGTCTTTTCACCTTCGGTGGCTGGAACCCTGACTGCGGTTACGATCTCGTCCGGCTCGAGCACGCTCATCAGCAAGCCGAGAAAAAAATCTTCCGCCTTAATCCAACGCTCGCCGTCAGGACCGACGGCTTTGATTTCGGCATCGAGCGCTATGATTGCCGCCGGCAGGTCTCCCGCGGGGTCCGCATGAGCGAGGCTGCCGCCCATTGTGCCGCAGTTGCGTACCTGCACGTCGGCGATGGTCGCCGCCGTTTGAGGTAAGAGGGAGCAGCGTCTTCTAAGCAGATCCGAACGCTCGATTTGCGCATGGGTCGCCATCGCGCCGATGATGACGTGATTCCCATCTTCAACGATGGTGTCGAGTCCGGAGATGCGGCCGATGTCAAGAAGATAACCCGGCTTGGCGAGGCGCATTTTCATGAGCGGCAACAAGCTCTGACCGCCGGCGAGAATTTTTACGTCGTCTTTGTGGGCACTGAGAAAATCCACGGCCTCATTGATAGAGCGAGGGGAGTAATATTCAAAGGGCGCGGGGATCATAATTAGTACGACCTCCGGGAGGATTCCGGATTATTGTTGACGAGGCGCCAGACCACCTCGGGTGTCAGTGGAAGGTCGGTAATCTTTACACCGAGCGGCGTCAACGCGTCTTCCACCGCGCTGGCGATGGCGGCGGGCGAGGGAATCGCTGCGCCCTCGCCGGCGGCTTTCTGACCCAGAGTCGTGAACGGCGACGGCGACGGACGGTGCACGACTTCGATCTTGGGCGTTTCCGCCGTGGAGCATTTACCATAATCCAAATAGGTCACCGTCAGCGGTTGACCGTCAGGACTGTAAATGAATCCTTCACCGAGGGCCACCGCAATCCCATGCGTAGCGGATCCATAAACCTGACCGTTGACTACATCCGGGTTGATGACGGTTCCGTTGTCACCGACGATGAGATAGCGCAGCACTTCGACTTTTCCGGTGGCCTTGTCGATCTCGACCACAGCCGCGTGAGCGCCGGCGGAAAACGTAAACTGCGCGCGCACGAGGCGTTCCGCGTTAGGAACGATGTTGGGCTTGGCATGGGGAAAGGTGTAGTAGTACGTCGCCTGCAGGCCGGGTTCCATATCGTCCGGAATCAGATGCTGATTATTGTAAGCAATCCGTCCGAGTTCGGCAAAGCTCACTTGCTTTACTGTTGAGCCCGGCACTTTGACCGTGCTGTCTTCGATGGCGAGTTCTTTGCTATCGACATTCAGCACGTGCGCGGACAGCTTGAGAATTTTTTCCCGGAGCCGAGTGGCCGCCCCATGAACCGCGCCGATATCGTAGAGATGAAAGTTGTTCCCACTGTTGGCGGCGGCGACCCCCCACGGGGATAGGTCGCTGTCGAAGGGGATGCTGGTACTGATGCGGTCGGGAGTCGTCCCGAGAACTTCCGCCGCCACTTGCGCGGTGGTGGTTTCGTGGGCCTGACCGCAGTTGGGCGAGCCGAGGTGAAGCGCGAGGGTGCCGTTTTTCTCAAGCTTGATGGTTGCGCCATTGATGCCGCCGGAGCCCGGTGGCTCCTTCATCTCGGGAAAGATCGCCATGTCACGGGCGGCGTTTCGGCCGCCAGGTTCGACGCCGATAACCACGCCGATGCCGATGAGACGCCCTTTTTCCCGTTCACGCTTTTGTTCCTCTCTGAGTTTATCGTAATCTATTTTTTCCAAGAGACCTTGCAGCAGCCCCGGATAGTCGCCGCTATCATAGACGTTGCCGCTCACAGTGCTGTAGGGCATCTCGTTGGGCTGAATCAGGTTTTTCCGGCGTACTTCGATGGGACTTAGATTCAGCTCCTGAGCAACACGATCCATCATTCGTTCCCAAACAAAGCACATGCCCGGTTTGCCGATGCCACGATTGGGAATAACCGGGCATTTGTTCGTCACGACGGCGAAACCTTCCATTGAAATATTCGGCGTGCGGTAGGTGTTAGAAAGGTTGTTCAGTTTGTTGGTGAAGTGGATCGTGAGGGTGCTGATGGAGCCGCCCACGTCATCGTATTCCTTGAAGCGAAGACCCAAAACCGTGCCATCATTTTTCACGGCGGCTTCGGCCTCAAATTCCTGAGCGCAGGCGTGGCCGCCGGCCATCATGTGCTCGCTGCGGTCTTCGATCCATTTGACCGGCCGGCCGCTCTTCATCGCAAGAAGAGAGATCAAGACGACGTATTTACGAATCAAATGAATTTTTTGGCCAAACCCGCCGCCGACGTCAGGGATAATGACTCGAACGTCTTGCAATCCGAGCGCCTCGCGCAGTCCATCGTAAATAACCTCAGGAACCTGAGCCGTGACCCAAACCGTCAATCTTTTGCTCGCTGCATCGTAGGAGGCGATGACGGCGAAAGGCTCCAGAGGAGTCGAGCTGTAGCGGTGAATCTTCAAATTCTCCTTGACGATTCGATCCGCGGATTTGAATGCGCCGTCGATGTCGCCATACTTCAAAGCGCCGTGCCATGCCAGGTTGGTGCCCAATTCATCGAACAGGACAGCGGAGGAAGGCTTAATAGCTTCGCGCACGTCCACCACGGAACGGAGAGGCTCGTACTCAACCGAAATCAATTCCAACGCATCTTTACAGGCTCGCCAACATAGCGCACTTTATCGACGGCGCCCGCGTATTCATCGATGGGCCGCTTCAGTCCAGCGGCATACCGGCCGGGCCTGAACGGTCGTGTGCTTTGCTTGACGTCGTCCGGAGTGATTACCGTGATGACGTTGGGATTTTTCAGCGCCTCTGAAGGATCGATGGAAACAATTTTCGCGTGAGCGTGGGGGCTCCGCAAAATCATCGCCTGAAGCATGCCCGGCAGCATGAAGTCATCCGTATAAAGACCTCGACCGGTGACGTGCCGGGGACCTTCCTTGCTGCGACTGCGGCTGCCTACGAATTTAGCCATTCTTCAGTCCTTGTGCTGCATCTTTGACGGCTTCCACGATCTGCACGTAGCCTGTGCACATGCAAAGATTGCCGGAGAGCGCTTTGCGAATTTCTCCCTCGCTGGGATTCGGATGATCGCGCAAGAGCGCGTAACTCGCCATGATCATTCCGGGGGTGCAGTAACCGCATTGAAACGCGTAGTGCTTGACGAAGGCTTCTTGAACGACGCTCAACTCGCCATCTTTAG
>VBKE01000581.1 GCA_005879605.1 Deltaproteobacteria bacterium | reverse complement strand
GCGCTGTACGCTGAAGCGACGGCTGCCTTCCAAACTGGAGATTTTGAGAAAGCTGGCGTGAAATACCAGTTGGCTTTAGAACGGGCGCGAATTCTCAAGGATGAAGCAGGGGTCGGCTCCAGTCTCGCCATGCTTGGTTCAGTACACCATGCGTTAAAGCAGTATTCCAAGGCGCTGGAATTCTATTCAGCGGCACTACCCCATTTTGCGGCAGCCAACAATCGTTCTCCTGAAGCATTTACGCTTAGGCAAATTGGAGATGTCCACCGCCAGATGGGAAACTACAACATGGCACTTCAGGCCTTCGACCGTTCCTTGACTATTTGGGATGATCTCTTTGCGAAAGGCAACACTGAAGAGAAGCTGGACATCACGCGAGAACGAGCACCCATCCTCTTTTTCAAGGCAGGGGCGCATGAAAATTTAGGACAGCTCGCAGAGGCGGTAAAAACGTACTCCGACGCCGCCGCAGATTTCCAGACAACTGGAGAACTGAAAACCGCAGGTTCTGCCTTATGGGGAGCGGCGGAAACCTCGATGAAGATGAGTCTCTATTTCAAAAAGTGGGAGATTTACCCGATGCTACTTGGACCAAGTGGGGCCTTGGGCTGGCTCTTCTTCGAGGGGGCGATTTCGAGGAAGCGGCGGCGGCGTTTACAAAAGTCATCGAGATTGCGGAGCGTGAAAAGCTCTCCGACCTACTCGCGGAAGGATATTTCGGCCTAGGGGAAGCCCTTGAGAGAAGCAGCGATTTCGAGAAAGCCTTGGCGAGTTATCGATCAGCGCTCCGTCATGTACGGGCGGGAAACTGGGAAAACAAAGCTAAGCTGGAAGCTGGCACACTGCTCCACATGGGAGGACTCCACAGATGGCTCAGCCAATACGAGGAAGCGATTGAGCACTTGAGAGCGGCCGCCCTAAAGTATAGGGACCTAGGTAATGCAGCCGCACAAGCAGATAGCCTCGCTCAACTCGCAGAAATTTTCTTTTGGGTTGCTGAGCCTAATATCGCGGTGGGCCACTACAGACAGGCTTTGGAAATCTATAGGACGATAGGAAATCAACCAAAGCAAATTGAGATCCTGGCAGCCTTAGGCGAAGCCGGCTACCTAACGGACGCATTGTCTACTGAAGATGGCGAGAAATATTTTGATGACGGACAACAACTCGTGGCTTCTTTGACAGGATTCGATCCAATTGTTCGAGTCCGAGCCGCGGAGGGGAAAACCTTCACACAAGAAGAGCTGAATCAAATCTTCCAGGAATGGCGACAAAAATTGCCAACACTGAAGACCGAATACCGCATAGCAGTGGGAACGTTCTATCAAAAATGGGGCAGATCACTTTTAGAGGGACACGAACCCCAAAGTGCTCAGGCGATGCTGTTTGCTGCCTTCGAATACCATTCCGTTCTTCCGCCTCTCAGAGCGCCGCTGATTAACCGCGAAATTGCAATTGAATTGGCTAAAGACGCCTATTTTTTGGGTGAGGGGTTTCGACAGACTAAGAATTACGAAATGGCGATAAACGCTTTTCAACTCGTTGAGCAAATGGCCAGTCTTTTGCGCACTCCTGAAATTCACTTTGCATACTCTGGGTTGGCTCGGACGTATGCTGATCTTGGAGACGTCAGGGAATTGAGGGACTTGAGTCTGTTCAGGGTTAGCAAGGTACCGAAGAGATTAAGATGGGTATCTTTGCCGGTGCATTGTATTCCTATCGTGGTCTTCCGAAGTTATTGCTGGACATCTATAAGCGCACCAAGGACGAACGGTACCTCCGTGAATCTTTTGAAGACAACGAGAGAATGCGAGCAAAAGTGTTTTTAGAGATTCTGGGGAGATCGCACTCAAACCAGTTAAACAGTATAGGCAGGACATCGCAAGACGGAATTCGCCGGGACATTGCCCAAATTCATCATCGACTCCGGCGCAAGTTAGAACCGTTGGAGGAAAGCAAGCTTCTCGATCAGTTAGCATCACTAAGAGACAAATGGCGGGACCTGCAAAGGGAAGTGGTCCAAAAGGAGCCGAAGCATGCCGGCGTTTTTCATCCGCAACTTACGACGGTTGCGGCTGTTCAGGCAATTTTAGATCCAGATGTC
Organism: Deltaproteobacteria bacterium; assembly: GCA_005879605.1. Taxonomy (GTDB): domain Bacteria; phylum Desulfobacterota; class Binatia; order UBA9968; family UBA9968; genus DP-1. The sequence continues at coordinate 1,111 of VBKE01000581.1, read as the reverse complement.
GTACTGCTTGAGTATATGACCGCAATTGACGGTTCCGTACTGTGGGCGATTACTAAAGACCAAATCAGGGCCTATAGACTAGAAGGGAGCGAGCTACAGGAGACCTTAGAAAAGTATCTGAAAACATTACGGCAACCGTTGATAGGTGCAGATGAAATATCCTCGCATCTAGAACTTGGGCTTAAACTGTATCGTGAGCTGGTGGGGCCAGCAGAGGAATTGATTCGGCAAAAAAAGCATATCATTGTAGCCGCGGACGGCTGGCTACATTACCTTCCCTTCGAGACATTAATCGTCTCACAAGGCCAGAGTCGATCACAACGGGCAACAAGGCTTACCGATGTTAATTATCTGCTAAAGCAATATCGGGTTACATATATTCCTTCCGCATCGGTGTTAGTCGCGCAACAGAGCGGGCAGCAAACGAAAATGCCAAAGGCAGAGATGCCTCTCCTGGCTTTTGGTGATCCTGTTTACAACGAGGAAAGTAACTCCCAAAGCTCAGACGTTGCGACGGGGAAGATCACAAACCTGGCACTACGAGGCCAAACCCTAAACAGGCTTGAATTTTCCGGTGATGAGGTGCGGCGAATTGCCCGAGTGTTCTGCGGAGTGTCGATCTATCGCAATATCGTATTCTTCATTTTGCGGCTCATGCTGTATTGGGCGATCAGGTCAAGATTCTCTCGCAACCTGCCCTGGTTTTATCTCAATCACAGGGGGGCGATCCAGGGGATGGGTTATTGCAGCTTTCCGATATTGTCGAGCTAAGGTTAAACGCAGATCTCGTGGTGCTATCAGCGTGTGAGACCGGGTTGGGCAGATTGCGGGACGGCGAAGGAATCGTCGGACTGACGCGTGCATTTCTATATGCGGGCGCGTCGTCGGCTGCAGTGAGCCTGTGGAAAGTGGAGGACCAGTCAACCAGCCTGCTTATGGAACGGTTCTACCAAAATCTTAAGCGGGGGCTAAGCAAATCCGAAGCGCTACGGCAGGCAAAGTTAGACATCATGCGTTCAGCGGTGAACCTGAAGGCGACCGGAATGCGTCAGGATTTGGCCGCCCCATTCTACTGGGCACCATTTATTCTTGTGGGCGATTGGGGACCAAT
>VBKE01000162.1 GCA_005879605.1 Deltaproteobacteria bacterium | reverse complement strand
TCCAAGGCCTTGCCCAGACCTCCATTTATGAGAATTAGGTTACATTTGTCACCTCGGCTGTAGCTCTGGCGTCTTCAAAATGGAGACTCTTGGCTATGAGCCGCAGCGCAGATGAAATTCCGGCCATCAAGCCAAACGTAATTAGAGCCGTCGCGGTTGCCTCGGCCATGTGTCCCTTCGCAGGGAAAACAAGCAAAAAGAAACCAAGGCCTGCTGTAGTAGCCCATGCCTCACCAAACACCATTCCGAGAAACGCATTGGGTAAAGCTTCGTCAATAGCCAAGACGAGGCGCGGCGCTAGCGGAAACCTTCGATACGACCAAAGCGCCTGCGCCAAAGGGAAGAACGCGAGACAGGTCACCATAAGAATCTTTTGCCAGAGTCCTATCCCAACCCACGCGAGTATTTGCGTCGCGAGGCCTACGGGCGCGATGCAAGTTAGAGAAAGTAACGCGCTAGAAAATTTTGGCGAGTTGATCCTAAACATCAATTCAATAATGGGAACAGCAAGCAACGTCGCGAGCGCGATTCCACCACTGACTTCTACTAGCGAAACTTGAATATCGCTCCATATCGTTGGTTTGCTTTCCAGGATTGCTCTCGTACCAGCTACGAGCAAACGGACAATTGCCTTAGTCACTTCCGCCGGTGGTTCGATTGAAAAATTTTCTTTAACGGTTTGACCGAATACTTGCCACAGGATCGAGCCGGCAACGACAATCAGCAAACCTCCGCCCAGTGACTTCAAATCGTTGAACTGAAACGTCCGCAACAGCTCCAGACGGCGCGACTCTGCCGTACTGTCGAGAGTCCAGCTAAAAGCTAAATTGCACAATAGTACAGCAATCATTATTGCAATCACGGCGGCGTAGTTAGCTGATAGGTGCTGGACCAACCATTCCCACGGCCACGCTATTGGAAAGAACAGCTGCCATAGAATAGAAAGCAGTAAGGCGAGTAGAAAGACTTCTCTTACGAGGTGGAGCCGAATATGAGGCTTTTGGCGTTTCAGCTGGACACCATCAGTAAGACAGCCGTAGCAGCTAGCCAAAAGAATGGTAGGGCCTGCGGCGAAGACTCCAGCCGTAACCGTGATTAACCAGACAACAAGGTAGGGGTCTTTCCCGGGGTTGATCCGCCAGATCGGCAGTCCCCAAAGAACAAAAAATGGTAGCCACATGCCAAGACGGAGGAGCCGAATTCCGCAACGGACAAGCGAATCGCTGAATTGAAGCAGCCTCCCAATTGCAACGCCCAGTCCACCGGCCAAAACCGTAGTCAACGCTGCGATAAGAAGCACGGTGCCGAACCCGCGGAGAAAAAGAGGATCCGTGAGTATTGTGAAAACACCAATATCCATCACCATGAGAACTCACCATTCGTGGCAAGATTATGTCCGACGAAACTTCCTCTCAGCGATGCTTTCGCACCTCGATACCGGCGGCTTCCTCCTGGAGACGGAAGAGGGAAGCGGTGCTTTGCTCGGACCACCCTCGGTTGATAGCCTGGACCATCATTTGCTCCACCAAAGCGGCGATGGGCATCGGCACGTTGTGCTGGCGACCGAGTTCCGTCGCAAGGCCGACGTCCTTTCGTGACAGGCCGATGCCGAAACTGGCGGGCGCCTCGTAGTTTCCTTTGAAAACCGTTTCCGAAAAAGTTTTTCCCAACTGATGGAGTTGGACCTCCAGGCCCCAATGCATGCAATCCCAGAGGAGTTGGGGGTCCACCCCGGCCTTGGCCCCCAAGACGATCCCCTCGCCGATCGCCAGACCGATTCCACGACGCACCAGGTTGTGCGCCAACTTGATCACGGTTCCCGTTCCAAGCTCTCCCGTATAGACAACCGTGTCGCCGAATGAATCAAGGAGAGGCTTCACTTCCTCGTAGGCTTGGGAATTTCCCGACGCCAGCACTTGTAGGCTTCTATTGGCGACTCCATCTTTACCGACGATAAGCGGCGCATCCATGACCCGCGCGCCGCGCAAACGGAACTCGGCTTCGATGCGCCGAATGAGGTCTGGACTGCTGCTGGAAAGATCAACATAGAGGCTACCGTCGTGAACGCCATCTAAAAGACCGTTCGCCCCAAGCGCTACCTCCTCGACTTCCGGTGGACCTGGAAGGGAGGTGAATACGACCCGTGCATGCCGGGCTACCTCGGCGGGTGATCCTGCGAACTCCGCTCCTCCTTTAACCAACGAGTCTGTTGCCTCCGGTCGAATGTCGCGGACCATCATGGGATAGCCGGCCTTCTGAATATTCCTGGCAATGGCCCCGCCTATGGTCCCCAGACCAACAAAGCCTATCATTTCCATTTCCGCACCTCGTGGAGAAGAACCTAACCCAATTTCCTTCAATTTCTTTCCTTCAGTCAAGAAGAAACATTAACAAAGGCCAAGTTGACATAGCACATCTTATCGAATAGTTTCCGCTTCGAAATGTCTCCCTTTGTCGGACTGGCTCCGAGCTATTGGTAGATGGCTCGTGGCTAAATGGAGCCATGAGGCGAAACGTCATGGACAAAATTAGCGCGCTTTTTCTTGCGGTATTTTTCCTGTGTGCCACCGATCGAGCTTGGAGCCAAGATGATCGCGGCAAGCAAATCGAAGCGGCCAAGAAGGAAGGAAAGTTAATTTGGTACACGTCGGCCAACGTGACCGAATCCAAGCCGCTGCTGGACGATTTCGAGAAGCAGCATCCCTTCGTCAAGGGTGAAATCTTCCGCGCCAGCGGCGAAAAGACGCTCAACCGAATCATGACCGAGACCCGCGCAGGCAGGTGGGACTTCGACGTCATCACGATCAATGAAGTGGACGCGCTGATGGACGCCAAATTGCTCGCCCCTTACAAGTCGCCCGAAGCCAAAAACTTCATCGCTGACTTTAAACATCCCAACGGCTACTGGAACGCCGTCTACGTGGTCTACAGGACCATCGGCTATAATCCTAAACTCGTTGCCGAGAAGGATGCCCCGAAGCAGTGGGAGGATCTTCTGGAGGCGAAATGGAAAGGCAAGATTTCGGTCGATCCAGAGGAGTACAACTGGTACGCCACGCTGACGAAGTCTTGGGGCAAAGAGAGAACGCAAAAATACATGAGGGCTCTGGCGAAGCAGGAGATACAATGGCGCAAGGGGCATACGCTGATCGCGCAGCTCGTGTCCGCCGGAGAGTTTCCCCTGGGGATTATCTACGTGCACCGCATCGAAGAGATGAAGCAACGGGGCGCGCCCATCGAATGGGTGAATACCGTCAACCCGGTGGTGGTCACGTTGAACTCGGCAGGCTTGAGTCCGAAGCCGCCCCATCCGAATACGGCGCGGTTATTTATCGACTTTCTTCTGTCCAAACCCGCGCAGCAGCGCCTGCGCGCGCTTCGGCGAATTCCCGCGCGCTCCGACGTCGAGCCCATCTCGCCGAGAATGGAACAGTCCAAGCTCAAGCTCACGATCCAGCCGAGGGAGACCGGGGCGCAGTACCGCGAGGCTATTAAGGACTTCCGGGAAATCTTTGGCTTGTAAGCGGACGACGCTAAAGAAAGGAGGACGGAATCGACGCGTGGCTGTCACCAGTCGCTCATGACGCGACGCGGACGCCACTGATGTGCCCGATGCTCCGCGATGTAATCTGAGCGGGCGAACAGCTTTATCAGCACCACGCCCGCTACGAACCCGCCGACGTGCGCCCAGAAGGCCACGCCGCCACCGATCTCGCCTCCGACGGCCACCAGGCCGCTCACAAACTGGATCAGGAACCAATAGCCGAGCATCACCCACGCAGGCAACGCCATCGAGGTGATAAAGAAACCGAGCGGCACCAACGTGTAGACACGCACATTGGGATAGAGCACCAAATAGGCCCCCATGACCCCGCTGATCGCTCCCGACGCGCCGACCATCGGAACGGCCGAGTTGGGACTCGTCAGGATCTGTCCGGTCGCGGCGGCCAATCCGCAGAAGAGGTAAAAGACTATAAAGCGCAGCCGTCCCATGGAATCTTCAACATTGTTGCCGAAAAGCCACAGGAACCACATATTCCCCAACAGATGCATCCACGACCCATGCAGGAACATGTGGGTGAACAAGTGCGAGACCTGACGGCCGGGATCGGTAGAGCAGACGAGCCCTTCACCCATCGGGAAGCGCGTTCCGACGGGGAGGGAACCGGTCAACTCTCCGGGAATGAGCCCGAGATCGCAGACGGACTTGGCCAGCGGGAATTCGGTGCCAGCTCCTTGCACGACTAGCCAAGTTAGGACGTTGAGCGCGATGATCGTCCCGGTGACTATGGCCGCGCGCTGCGTCTCATTCTCGTCTCGATAGGGAAACATGTCCGCTCCTCCTTCCCCCCT
>VBKE01000161.1 GCA_005879605.1 Deltaproteobacteria bacterium | reverse complement strand
GGGAACCTGAGATCACGCCAGAGATTGAGAAGTACCTGGGAGACCAAGCCCAGGACCTCTTGAAGGGGGCAGGGGAAGGGCGTCTCAATTCCATCCCGGACATTAGCAAGGCCCTCAACAAAGAACTGCTTCGAAAGGCCAAGGCCGGGCTTTAAAATTTTGTTCTCCTGCTGAGCATGCGACGTGCACTGGTCCCCGTTGCTGAGGCAGTTCTTCCCTTTGTTGTCGTTGGAATTTTATGGGAGGCCTTTGCGCTTCTCGGGCCGTTCCCGCCGAAGCTCTTTCCGGGGGTCGAGACCATCTTCTCGACGTTTGTCCGTCTCGTGGGCAACGGAATTCTTCTTGTCCATGCTTCCAGCACGCTGCTCCGACTGATCCTCGCATTTCTTCTCGCAACGTTAATCGGAGTCGGGTTAGGAATCATCATCGGCCGGTACCGCTGGGCGGAGGACTTCTTCTTGCCGCTCGTCAGCATCGGCAATCCCATTCCTGGTCTGGCCTATGCGCCACTGTTCGTCCTGTGGTTCGGTCTCGGTAATCTTCCAGCTATTCTTCTGGTCGCATTCGCCGCGGCTTTTCCTATCGTGCTGAACACGTGGACCGGCGTGAAAGCGGTGAAAGAGATCTGGATCCGAGCGGCGCAGGCGATGGGTGCCGAGGATCGCCAGCTCTTCTGGAAGGTCGTCCTGCCTGGCGCCCTACCCTATATCTTAACAGGCTTGAGATTGGGGTTGGCTCGGGCCTGGCGAGTGCTCGTTGCCGTCGAGATGCTGACCTCGGTCAGGCTCGGTCTCGGTTGGCTGATCTTCGGCGCGCGCGAGTTCCTGAACACGGACGTCATGATGGCCGGTATTGCGGTCATCGGACTTATAGGATTCCTGCTGGAGAAGCTGGTCTTCCAAAAGCTCGAGGAGTTAACGCTGGTGCGCTGGGGGATGATGGAGGCATGATGCCGCGCCGATATGCGTCGCCTCACTGCGTTCTCAGTCGTCGCCGATCCTCACGTACAAAACCACGCCTCGTGCGCTGGGGGATGATGCAGGTATGAATCGAAGCCGCGCGCAAACCGTTCTGCGTGGAGCCGTTTCCCTGGGCCTCGCCTTCCTCATCTGGGAAGGCTTTGCCCGCAGCGGGCTGTTTGCTCCTGCGTTGGCGCCGTCTTTGGTTTTGATCGGCTCGGCTCTCGGGCGAATGCTCTTGAGCGGCGCCATGCTGCGACATGCACTCTATACGCTTTACCGTGTCCTCTTTGGATTCGTCCTGGCGGGCGCCGTCGGGGTTCCCATCGGCATCTTGATGGGACGTTTTCGCCGCGTGGAGCGTTTCTTCCTTCCTCTGGTCAGCGTTCTCATGCCGATCCCGTCGCTGGCGTGGGTTCCGGTTTTCATCCTCTGGTTCGGCCTGGGCAATGCGGCCACGATCGCGCTGGTCTTCTACGCAGCGACATTTCCGGTGATCTATAACACCTGGACCGGGGTGCGTTCGGTCAACCGGCTCTGGATCCGATCAGCGGAGGCCATGGGGGCCGATGAGAAGGCGCTCTTTCAGAAAGTTGTCTTACCGGGGTCGCTCGCGTTCGTTATCACCGGTTTCCGACAAGCGTTCGCCCGGGCGTGGATCGCTGTGGTAGGCGGCGAGATGATCGCCGCCACGAATTGGGGACTGGGGTGGGTGATTTTCGACTCCAAGGAATTTCTCAATACCGACGTGATGATGGCGAGCCTTGCGGTTATCGGTATCATTGGATTCGCTTTTGAGCGCTTGATCTTTCACACGATCGAGCAAAGAACGGTAGCACGTTGGGGAATGGTGAAAGCGATTAAGGGCTAGCACCGTCGCGAAATTCTTTCCCGTGATAGTGATGCTCGAAGCCGCTCCAAATAATCTCCTCGCCCTCTCCCGCGACGGGAGAGGGAAATGGATGATGTACGGTCGTAAATTTACTTCGGTTAAAGGCTAGGCGATGCATCAAATCGAATTACGCAACATCAGCCTTGAATATGAATCCGCCGACAGCCCGGTGACGGCGCTGCAAGATGTCAGCTTTAGCGTCGAGCCCGCAGAATTCTTATGCGTGGTCGGCCAGAGCGGCTGCGGCAAGACCACGATGCTCAATGTCGTCGCCGGCTTCCTAAAGCCCACAAAAGGAGGGATCCTGATCGGCGGGAAGGCCGTGACCGGCAAGGGGCTCGACCGCGGGATCGTGTTTCAGGACTTCGCCCAGCTCTTTCCCTGGAGAACGGCTCAGCGAAACGTGGAGTTCGGGCTGGAGATGAAGGGAATCCGAAAGGAAGAGAGGGAGGAGATTGCCCTTCGATTTCTCCGGCTCGTGAATCTCGAGAAGTTTGCTCGATCCTATCCACACGAGCTCTCGGGTGGGATGCAGCAGCGCGTTGCCATCGCCCGCGCCCTTGCGTACAATCCAGCGGTCCTTTTAATGGATGAGCCGTTTGCTGCGCTCGACGCGCTCACTCGCGAGGAGATGCAGCGTTTCCTGGTGGATGTTTGGAGAGAAACCAAAAAGACCGTGATCTACGTGACGCACAACGTGGCCGAAGCGGTGTACTTGGCAGATCGCGTGATCGTTTTTTCGCCGCACCCCGGGACAGTCAAGGCGCAGGTCAAGATCGCGCTGCCGCGACCGCGCGACACATTGAGTGTCGAGTTTCTGAAGTATCAGAAGGAAATCGTTCATCAGATCGTTGAACGCAAATAATTTTAGATTTTCGATTGCCGATTTTAGATTAGAATACCAATTCCATCTACAAGTAATTCTGAATCAATCGAAAATGCAAAATCTAAAATCGAAAATGGAAGGGAGATAAGCAAATGGAACAAAGATTGACCCGGCGTGAGTTCCTGATTCTTTCCGGTGGCGGCCTTGCAGCCGCACGAGTTCTCGGACCTGAAGCTCTCTTTGCCCAGACCACCACCATTCGCCAGGGGTTCCAGACTAATATCTGGGGAATGCCCACCTATTATTTGCTCCGCTCGGGCGCCCTTGAGAAGCGCGGGCTCAAATTCGAGGAGTTCGCCGTCCCGTCGGGGAATCTGACCATGCAGCAGATGGTGGCGCGACAGGTGGATCTCGGGACCTACGCCGGCCAGTCATTCGTGATTGGCCACGATAAGGGCGGGCTCGTGGCGATCGCACAGATCGAAAAGGTGGGAAAGACGGCGCGGGTGATGGCGCGGAAGGAATTGAAGATCACGAAGGTTGCTGACCTCAAGGGATTGAAGATCGGCAACCAGGTAGGCTCGTCCACCGGCAACACCTTTGTGGACATCATTGCGCCGCGGGCTGGGCTAAAGAAAGAAGACTATCAGGAGATCAAAATGGACGTAAACGAGATGGTCGCAGCCGCGGCTGCCAAGGCCATCGATGCGTTCGTCACGGTGGATCCCTACTGTACCATCGCCGAGGCCGAAGGGATCGCCACCACGGTCGTGAGCCTGTACGACTACGACCCGATGCCGGTCTTCATGGCCGCCACTCCAGAGTTCGTCGAGAAAAATCCGCAGGTGGTGGTCGAGTATCTCCGCGCGTGGCTCGATGTCGGAAAAGATTTCAAGCAGAATCCCGCGAAGGTGGCGGACGTCATCTACGGTTTCTTCACGTCCAAGGGCTACAAGATGTCCCGGGAAACGTTCAGCAAGGCGATGGCGAACGTCGAGGTGGATGTCGGCTTCCCCACGAACGTGCGGACCTACCTGCAGCAGATAGCGGAAGGGCTTTTCAAAGAGAAAAAAATCGGCGCCATTCCGGACTGGAATAAAGCGCTCCGGCCGCAGTTCATGGAGAAGGCCCGAGGCTAATCTGAGGTGGGAAGCCCTTCGACACCGAGGTCAGACGCCAAGCGCTGCAGATCCCTGAAGAGCGTGTCGTTCATCGGGACGCCGGTGGCGCTGCGCTCGAGCCACGTGGCGTGGCTCTGCTCGCCAGGGACTCGGATGCGCTCGACGCCGGGCATCCGTCGTGAATTTCTCATATCGCGAATCACTTCATCGACATTGCGCTTGAACGTCTCGACGGACGAGAATTGGGCGATATTAAGCGCCACTATGACCTGCCCAGTATTCGTCGGCGTCTTGTCGTCTTTGTTGAAGTCGATCACATCGCGGCCGAATGCGGCGCCGTTCAGCGTGCCGGCGAGCAAACCAAAGATAAGAGCAAGGCCATAACCCTTGTAACCGCCGATCGGAAGCAGAAAACCTTCCTCAGCACGCTTGGGATCCGTCAAAGGTCTACCGAAGGCATCGATCATCCAGCCTTCAGGCAGCTGCTCGCCTCGTTGGGCTTTGGTTTTCACCTTGCCATAGGCGGCCACCGTGGTTGCCATATCCAGGATGATGGGTGGTTCTTCAAGAGCCGGAATCGCGAAGGCGATCGGATTCGTGCTGAGCAGAAGGTCAATGCCGCCCCACGGTGGAAGGTGGTTGGCGCTGCCGACGGCAATATAGATGCCGATCATGTCGCGCTCGAGCGGCATCATGGCGTAGAGCGCTGCGGGTCCAGCGTGATTGCTCTGCCGCACGCCGACCCAGCTAACCCCTGCGTGCTTGGCCTTGTCCATCGCGACCTGCACGGCAAATCGCATCACTAAATGTCCCATACCGTCATCGCCATCAACCAAAGCCATCGCTTCTGTTTCCTGAACGACGCGGATGTTCGGCCCCACGTTCAATCCGCCGGCTCTGATGCGGCGAACGTATTGAGGCAAGCGGAAGATTCCGTGGCCGTCAGCGCCGCGCAGGTCAGCAAGGATCATCAGCCGCGCCACCTGCTCGGCATCCGACGCGGGCAAGCCGAGGGCTGTGAGCGCGCGAGCGACGAACGCTTCGAGATCTTTTGAATGAAACCGACGGTCCGATGAGAGACTTTGGGCCATAGTACAAAGATTCAGCTGTCAGCAATCAGGAGTCAGCTTCGGCTGAAAATTTCGGGTTTCGATGTCCAGTTTCGCGCAGCGCCTCCTCCCTTAGCGTCCTTTGCGCCTTTGCGGTAGGGGCAGGCCCCTGTGCCTGCCCGGATGGGCAACCACGGGGGGTTGCCCCTACATCATTTGTCCAAACGACTTTTCCATCGCGCCAAGACGCCAAGACCGCAAAGAATGCCCTACTTCTCCTTCGGAGGTAGCGGACTGACGAGATCACGATCGGAGAGGTGAGCGACTGTTTCTCCGGTCTCCGTGAATGTTCGGGTCACCTCGGCGCTCCCGTAGATCCACAGGATCGTGAGTCGTGCTGCTCCGATATTTATAAACCGATGCGGCTTATCCGCGGGGACAAGCGTTGTATCGAAAGGGTGCAGGCGGTGGCGTTGTCCATCAACCTCCGCTTCGGCCTCCCCTTCGAGAATCGTCACCTGCTCATCGCAGTTATGCGAATGCAGCGGAACTTTCGCGCCGGCTGGAAAGCGGGTCAATCCTGTCGTCATGGTTTTGGACCCGATCTCTTTGGTGACGAGAGGGATCGTCTGAATCCCATTGCCGCGGTCGACCACCTGCAACGAATCGATTTTCAGTATGTGAGCCTCTGCCATGGCGAATATCTCCTCTCGGAAAGCTTGGCTTTGTAGCGGAGTCTAACAGCGAGTTTGACAGGCCGTCAAGTTCGGTTCTTCAAAGCGCCCAAGAGATTGACAACCGTTCCTTAAATGACTTAGGAATCGATATCTGCAAATAAGGCGCCCGAAAAGTCAAAAGGAGGCGACCCATGGTAAACCGTAGCACGTCGAGTTTCGGTCTGGTGGGCA
>VBKE01000248.1 GCA_005879605.1 Deltaproteobacteria bacterium | reverse complement strand
GAGACAGAGATCCCGGGGCTTGGTGCCTTAGAGAGGGGCGCATTTCAAGTAAGTGTGACGGCCGTATGCCGTGCCACGCATAGCAGCAAGTCTCTCTTTGGTCGGGGATGGTTTAGGAGAAAGAAAAAACATAAGAGCATTTGTGCGTTAGCGACTTGACATCCACATAGCAGCCTGTCGAAGGATGGGCTAACCGAGAAACTTCGGCCCAATCGCCGCGCATGAGCGCTTCTTTCTTCTTACGACTCCATCCTTTGATCTGCCGCTCACGCTCAAACGCTTCGGTTCGGGAAGCAAATTCTTCCACAAATAACAATTCAACGGGAAGCCTTGTTCGATTATAACCCGCGTACTCCCCAGCCTGATGCTTTGCCACCCGGAGCTCAAGATTGTCTGTATGACCGACGTAGTAAGACTGATCAGCACAACGCAAGATGTAGACCCAAAAGCTCATGACTGCGCTCTTGTGGTTGCTTACTTCAAGGTAAAAATCCGTCAGACCACATCGTCTTTCATCCTTCGACAGGCTAAAGGATGCACGGGAGAATCGTAGGACCCATTTCACTCTTGAGGCAGCTGTTACCTCTCAATCAGCTCAAACACCGGCAGTTTGATCTCCGGATTATGTGTCTCTTGAAACGCCACCTTCACACGATCGCCAAGCTTGACCTTTTCTATCCCCTTTCCGACCAGCCGGCTTTCCATGATGATGCCTTCGTCCAGTATCACGTTGATGTAGCAGATCGGCACTTCCTCTTTGAAAGCCGGGTTACGTGGCACCCGCACCCATGTAAAGCTGTGGATTTTACCGGTCCCCGCCGCCTCGAGCCACTCGATGTCGCCGCTGAAGCAATCCACGCAAACGACGCGCGGGAAAAATTGCAGCTTGCCACAACTCTTGCACTTCTGGATTAGAAGCTTTCCCGCGGCAGCGCCTTGCCAGTAGGGCTGATCGACTTTGTTGATCTTCGGGAGACTCTTCTTTGCTTGAACCGCTTCCGCCATTATTTTCTCCTTTCTATAACCAACGCCGCCGTGGTGCCGAGATTGCGCCCGTAGTTCAACCAACCGATTCCCGTGACCAACGCGCGCTCTGCCTTTTTCACTTGGTGGCCGTCGGCCTCGCCTCTGAGTTGCCGCAACGCTTCAACGATGTGGAGAAAGCCGCCGGCCAGCCCGGCCTGCCCGACCGAAAGTTCACCGCCGCCGGTATTCACCGGAAAATCCCCCCTGTAAGTCAAATCGTGGGCATCGACGAACTTGCCACCCTCGCCTTTTTTACAGTAGCCCAGGTCTTCGATCTGAATCATCACCGCAATCGGATAGTCATCGTAGATTTCGCACAAGTCGATATCCTCGCGCTTCACCTCTCCGAAAATCCGATCTCCCACCACCTTCATTCCGAAGGTCGTCTTGTCCGGCAGCATGTTTGCGACCTGGTAGTGAGATCTCTCCGCGTCGGTGACGAGATACACGAGTTTATCGGTAATTTGTTTTGCTCTCTCTTCCGAGGCCAGGATCACGCATTCGGCGCCGGAGCAGGGCATCACACAATCGAACAGCCGAATCGGATCGGAGATCATCCGTGAATTGAGATAGTCTGGAAAGCTCATGGGCTCGCGAAACAAAGCTTGTGGATTGTTGAGCGCATTCTCCCGCTGCGCCGTGGCGATCTTGCCAATCTGCTCGAGCGTTGTCCCGTACTGCTCCATGTGCAACCGCTGAATCAGCGCCATCAGGGTGTTCGGACCGCCATAACCGTAGACATCGACGTAGTTGGCCCGCTGGTATTCCAGGGGCCTTTGCTGCGGGACGCTTCGATCGAACGAATTGCCGCCGACAAGGACAATGAGATCAACGTGGCCCGCTTCAATGGCATCCGCAGCGCGGCGCACGCTCATCACGCCGCCGGCCCCGCCGTAATCGCCGTTCAACACCCAATCGACTTCCAGGCCGAGCTGCTCAGCCACGTGCGGCGAGTAATCCGTGCTGACTTGAGTGGTAATCGACAACCCCTGAATTTCCTTCTTATGGAGACCCGTTTGCCGCAGAGCATCGCGAATCGCTTCGGCGTAATACCACAAGACCGGCGCCTCAGACTTGCGCGAGTACTCGGTCGAACCATAGCCGACGAAACAGACTTTCTTGCGCCGCACAGTTTTTCTCCTTCCGTTCGAAAAACGGTTTCGAGTTTCGTGTTGCTAGTATAGTATCTCTTAAATTCACGTAATTATTTCAAACGTCATTCCGGCCAAGCTGGCGATAGCTAGCGCGAGCCGGAATCCAGGATTTCTGAGGAGTTCTAGATTCCCGCTTCCGCGGGAATGACAACTGAGACTGTCTTGCATAAAGTACAAACAGCGTGAGACACAACACTAGTTTCGGGTTCAAACTCGGAACCCGGAACTCGAAACCAGGAACTGAGCGATTACTCGACCTTGAGGAATCGCTCCCCCACTGCCCGATCCATTTCCCCTTCGCGTCCATATAGCAGCCGCAGCAGGCGCGCTTCACGATAAAATCCTTCGAAGGGAAATTCTTTACAGACTCCATAGCCGCCGTGAATTTGAATAGCGGTGTCGGCGGCTGCAAAAGCCATCTTGGCGGCCCGCTTCTTCGCCAGAGCGGCCGCCTCGAAATAGGGCTGCCCATGATCGGCCCGCCACGCCGCTTCCAAAGTCAGCCACGTGCTGGTGCGCAAATCGATCGACAAGTCGGCCAGCATCCATTGAATCGCTTGACGCGAAGCGAGCGGGCGGCCAAAGGTCACACGGTTGCGCGCGTGTTCGATGGAATCAGCCAGACAGCGCATTCCGATGCCCAACGACCGAGCCGCGATGCGGAGCTGCTCCGAAGCAATGATGGCCCCGACCTCGTATTCATAGCCCAGCAGTCGCTCGGCCGGCACTTTGCACTGCTTGAGGCTCAACTTTGCGCCCATCGCGTCGGTGGTCAAATCGAACTCTTGGTCGATGGAGAGTCCGGGAGTATCGCGTTCCAGTAAGAATAACCCGTCGCGCTCGGAGCCCTGCTCCCTGGCCGGGACCAAGTAGAGATCGGCCGCGGGATCGAGAACGTCGAGATCGGAATCGGTGAGCCAGATTCCGTCGGCCTCTTGCTGGAAGCGAGTTTCAATGCCATCCAGTTTTCCCGTCTTATGAATTTGATCAAAGGCGAGAGACAAGCGGAGCTCACCGTCGGCCAGTCGTTTCCCATACGGGCTCTCGCCCAACAACGCCGGGACGCAAGCCGGCTCAAACGGCAAGATCGCTCGGCCGAACTCACGATAGATCAAAACCCGCGCGACCGCAGTCATCCCGGACCCGCCTACGGCTTCCGGCAGCTCCAGCGCCCAGAGTCCCGCCTGCCTGGCCCGCTTGCCGAGCGTTTCTCGAATTTCAGGATCCAACTCGCGCCGTTCCGGATCGCCCGGTGGAAGAAACAGTTCCTTCTGCCTCAGATAAGCCCCTTCGCGCGCGATCAGCTCTCGTGACACGAATTGCGCGGCAGTTTCTCTAATGAGTTTTTCTTCTTCGCTTAACTTGAGATCCACAGTCCCGTCCGTTCAATCCACTAACGACGCGAATGGCTAAATTTTGACCAGTTTGATCCGCTGAACGGTTTGCAGTGCTCAATCGTGTTCAATTCGCTCAATCCGTTCAAGGTTGGGTTGCCGGCTCATGCTCCTCGCCTCTATATCAGCTCTAGGAGAGTGACGCCTTCGCGAAACAGCGCCCGCTGGATAATGTGGCGCTGGATCTCCGATGGTCCCTCGACGATTCGTCGCGAACGCGCGTGACGAAAGGTCCGGGCGATCACGTGCCGCTTCTGCAGCGCCGACGGTCCGACTATCTCCAAGGCGAAGTCGATCACCTCATGAAGCAGTTCCGTCGCGAACAGCTTAACGTCGGCTGCTTCCGTCCGGACATCCAGTTTTTGATCCGCCTTCCAAGCGCCCAGGTAAGTGAGGGTTCGGAGCGCCTCCAACTCGCCCAAGAAGAAACCAATGGTCGACGCGGCCCTCTCTGTTTCTTCGGAATCATGACGGAACCCATGCGCCACCGCGCGCAAAACACGCTGCGACATGCCATGGGAGCGAATGCCGACCTGGAATCTTCTGGTCCCTAACCACGCCTGATTGAGCTCCCACCCCTTACCGACTTCGCCAAGCACTTGGGATTTTGGCACACGGCAATTCTCGAAGACCAGCTCGCAGGGTTCGGTGCCGGCGATCGTGGCGATACTGCGCACTACGCGATAACCCGGCGTTCCCGTGTCGATCAAAAAACAGGTGACTCCCTCGCGTCCCTGGGTGCCCGGCAGCCGAGCAAAGAGTTGGACGAAGTCCGCCACGTCGGCAAACGTCGGAAACATCTTCGTGCCGTTGATGATGAAGTCGTCGCCATCCGGGGTCGCCGTGGTCTGCAGCATCGATGGATCCGCGCCCGAGGCGGGCTCGCTGAGGCCGAAGGCGGAAGTTTTCTCCCCGCGAATGCAGGGCCGGAGAAATTTATCAACCTGATCGCCTTTGCAGTTATAAAGAATATTGGAAACGTGATTGCCCAGCTCGAACGGAATCGAGGTCTTTTCCAGCTCCTCCGTGATCGCGATCATGGCGACGTTGCTGACTTCTGCGCCACCGTACTCCTTGGGCACGTCGAGATACCAAAGGCCGCGCGCTTCCGCCTGTTTCTCCAAATTCTCCATCATCTCAACGTAGCGTTTCACCTCGGGGTCGTGGCTCAACTTCGCCCGGCTTTTCCAGCGGCTTCCTTCGAAAATATCCGGCGCGTTCTCGAATTCCGGCTCCAGAGGAATCAAGTCTTCGCGGACAAACTCCTCGACGGATTTGCGCAGGTTCTCTTCTTCCGGTGACAATCGAAAATCCATGGCAATGCCAACTCTTGATCATCTCACTTATCACACCTCAATCAGACAAAAAAAGAGTCATTGCCATTGACCTCTGATTCGCTGGTATGGTAATCCGTCTTCGGAAATTAAGGTGTCAACAGCGATCAGCGCCCATAAGGCTGCCGCAGGTACGGTTCGGAGGATAAATTGGTGTAATGGAGTGTTGGAGTAATGCGTAGAATAAGAACAACTATTAACTTTCCAACTTTGCCATACTCCAGTACTCTGAGTGCTCATTTTTAGTTCAAGGAGGTTATCGTGGCGGTTCCAGACTTGACTAACGTGAGGGTCATCGACGCCGACGGCCACGTTCGCGACCGCGACGCCGATATCCGGAAGTTTATGGCGGAACCCTATTGCAGAAGACAGGGGTCGCTTCTCCCCAACGACGTGTGGGACTCCAGCATGTATGGGAAGCTCGGCATGAACATCACCGACGTGCCGACGCGGCTCCGCGACATGGACAAAGAGGGAATCGACATCTCGGTTCTCTTCCCCACCGGCGGATTCGGCGTCACTCAGCTGCCGGAGAAAGATTACGCCGCGGCTTTTTGCCGCGGCTACAACGATTGGGTCGCGAGCGTCTGCGCCGAGAGCCCGCGCCTCAAAGGGGTCGGGCTCGTGCCGTTTCAAGATGTCGATGCCGCAGTGAAGGAAGTCAACCGAGCGATCGCCAAGTTGGGTCTCGTCGGCATCACCGTCGGCTCCTTCGGCCTGAAGGAGCATCTTGGACAGCCGATGTTCTGGCCCATTTACGAAGAGTTGCAAAAACTCAACGCGCCTTTATTAGTCCATAACTCGCGCCAGGGACCGGCCGGAGAAATCCGCTTTGATACTTTCCTCTTCCGTCACACCATCGGCCGCCCTTTCGAAACACTGTTGGACTGCGCCGCCTTGGTGTACGGCGGCATCCCCGAGAAATTTCCCAAACTGCGCGTCGCTTTTTTGGAATGTGGCTGCGGCTGGGCGCCTTACTGGATGGACCGCATGGACGAGGAATGGGAGAAACGTGCTTCCGAAGCGCCCCTGCTTAAAAAGAAGCCCAGTGAATATATGACCAGCGGCAATTGGTTTTACGCCACGGAACCGGAGGAAAGCACATTACCCTACGTGATGGAAAAAATCGGCGAAGACGTGATATTGTTCGCCTCCGATTATCCGCATTGGGACGGCAACTTTCCCTACATGACGTCCACGGTGAAGGGACGCAAAGACATCAACGACCGGCAAAAAGATAAAATCATGCGCGCCAACGCAATTAAACTCTACGGTTGGAGCAACTAAGGAGGACCGCCCTTTGAAACTCAGGCCGCAAGCCATTTTCAGCTTGTTGTTTTTTGTTTTCTTTATGGTCTTTGTCTACGAATCCCACGAATGGCGGCTGCAGGCCCGTCTCTATCCCTGGGTTATCGGTTTCCCGATGCTGCTCCTGGCATTAATCCAGGTGATCTTGGATTTGAAAGGAGTGCAAAGCAAACCGGATTCGGGCGGCGCTCCGGTCGATTTTCAAATGAGCAAGGAAGTTGACCCCGCCGTTGCCAAGCGCCGGGCGATCAATATTTTTTCTTGGATTTTTGGTTTTTTCTTTCTTATCTGGTTGTTGGGATTCTCGATTGCCATTCCGGTCTTGGTTTTCGGTTATCTCAAAATTCAGTCCCGAGAACCGTGGGTGCTTTCCATAATTCTCACGGCCTGCGCTTGGGTCGCGTTTTGGGGACTATTCGTCTGGCTCCTGAATCTACCCTTTCCTCAGGGACTGATCCTCGAATGGCTTGGAATCGGGTCCTAGCGCAGGATGGGCCAACCGCGTGAACCGCAGTGGTTTAGTTACCGAACCGGAGAATCACGAAACCACCCAGCCGTCGCACATCCTGGCAAATTAATTACTCTAGGAGGTTCATTCCCATGAAAATGTGGTTGGTTGCTCTCGCCGTTATCTTTCTTTGGTGCGGCGGCGCCAGGGCTCAAGCGCCGTTTTACCAAGGCAAGACGATCACCATCGTCGTTGGCACCAAGGCGGGAGATGTCTACGACCTCTATCCGCGGATGCTGGCACCGTACATGACGAAAAACATTCCTGGTAACCCGAACATCATCATACAGAACGTCGCCGGCGCCGCTTCGCTGATCGCGGCGAATCAGGTCTATAGCCTCTCGAAGCCTGACGGGCTGACCTTGGGCGCGATTTATCCCGCGCTCTACTTCGAGCAACTGGTCAAACGGCCAGAGGTCAAGTTTGAGTGGGCCAAGTTCAATTGGATCGGCAGCACGGTCACCTCGAACCAGCTCATGTATATGCGCGCAGACACTCCATACAAGACAATCGAAGACGTCCGAGCCGCTTCGACCCCGCCGAAATGCGGCGCCACCGGCGTTACTTCAACCGGGTATTACTTGCCGAAGCTTTTAGAGGAAGCCGTCGGGACCAAATTCGAAATCGTTTCCGGTTATCAAGCCGGTCAGGATATCGACCTTGCCGTCGAACGGGGCGAAGTACAATGCCGTGCATTTACCATTACAGCCTATTTCGCCCGCGAACCGTTCATCTCCTGGCGAAAACGGGGCTTCGTCCGCGTCCTATTTCAGACCGGACTCAAACGGGATGCGCGCGTGAAAGACGCCCCGACCATTTACGAGCTGATGGATAAGTACAAAACTCCCGACAACGTCAGACGGCTGGCAAAAGTCGTCCTAGCTTCCGGTGATTTCGGCCGTCCGATCGTCGCCCCTCCAGGCGTGCCTGCGGACCGGATCAAAATGCTGCGTGAAGCCTTCAACAAATCGGTCAATGACCCTGCTCTTTTGGCCGAAGCAGAGAAGCGACAGCTGGAAATGGATCCTGGAACCGGGGAAGAACTGGAATCTTTGGCCAAAGACGTCATGTCAGCGCCGCCCGATGCAGTTGAAAGGATGAAAAAACTCCTCGGAATGTAATAGCGCCTCCGCGATAGGTGTGGCGGGAAAAACTTCATGAATTCATCGCATTCGGCAAACGCTCGTCGGCACGGCCCGAGCGGCGAATCGACATTCGGAAGAGCGAAGCGAAGAGTTTCGCTCTTCTTTCTTGTGCTGTCGCTTGGCGCCTGGAGCGGGAACGTCTACGCGCAAACTTCTTTCTATCAGGGAAAGACCATCAGAGTTATCGTCGGTTCATCGGCCGGCGGCGGATATGATCTTTGGGCGCGGCTGACGGGGCTTTACTTGGGCAAGTATATTCCGGGCAATCCCACGATCGTGGTTCAAAACATGCCGGGTGCGGGCGGAGCTGTGGCTGCTAACTACATCTATGGCGTTGCCAAACCCGACGGTCTGATCCTGGGAGCCTTTAATCCCGGTCTGTATTTCGATCAGCTCGTCGGCCGCCCCGAAGTGAAGTTCGATTGGTCCAAATTCACCTGGATCGGGTCGCCGGAACAAAATGACCTGCTGCATTACATTCGCTCAGACGCGCCGTTCAAGACCATCGACGATTTGCGTACTGCCAAAGAGCCCCCGCGTTGCGGCAGTACGGGAACGGGAACCTCGGGTCATTACATTCCTCGGCTGCTCGATGAGACCCTGGGCATCAAGACCACGATTGTGAGCGGCTACCAAGGCGGATCGGAGATCGATCTAGCGGTTGAGAGAAACGAAGTCGTTTGCTGGTCGCCGCTGATAGCGACTTTCTTCGGCCGTGAGCCCTACAAGCGGTGGTACAAGTCAGGCTTTGTCCGTGTCGTCGTCCAGACCGGAGCCAGACGCGACGAGCGCCTGAAAGATGTGCCGACCCTGACCGAACTCATGCAGCAGTACAAAACCCCGGATGTAGCCAAGCGGCTCGCTAAAGTTATTTTGACCGCGGCCACCCTTGGCCGTCCCATCTCGGCGCCGCCGGGCATGCCGGCGGAACGGACGAAAATTCTTCGCCAAGCGTACGCGAAAGCGATCAAAGATCCTGAGTTACTGGCGGAGGCGGAAAAACGCGGCTGGGACGTCAATCCTTTAGCCGGAGAAGAACTCGAGTCACTGGCAAAAGGTGTCGTCGCTCAGCCGCACGAAGTGATCGAGCGAATGAAATGGGTGATGGGAAACTAACCAAAACAGCTAACTTTTTTGACTCCGCATCAAAAAGTCGTTTGACCGTAATTCCGAGATGCGCTAAGGAGCAAACTCACTTAGCCGAATCACTCATGGGAGATCCAAATGCTTGACGCGTTCGTATCTGGTTTTTGGCAAACTGTCGCGTGGCCGGCCTTCGGTTACATGTTGCTCGGCATCATCATCGGTTTTTGGGTAGGCTTACTGCCGGGCATCGGCGGCCTGTCAACTTTAGCACTGATGCTTCCGTTTTCTTATACCATCAAAGAGCCGATTTCGGCGTTTGCATTTCTTCTAGGGATGCTCGCTGTTACTGGGACCACCGGCGACCTTACTTCAATACTCTTCGGGATTCCCGGTGAAGGATCATCCGCCGCGCTCATTTTAGACGGCTATCCGATGTCGAAAAACGGCGAGGCCGGCCGCGCCTTGGGCGCCGCGATTATGAGCTCTCTCGTCGGCTCCGTGATCGGAGCTCTTTCTCTCGCCCTATCCATCCCGATCGTGCGCCCCCTTGTCCTCCTCTTCGGATCGCCTGAATTGTTCATCATCGCCATCATGGGCATTACCTTCATCGGCACGCTGGCCGGCCCCTCGCTCATCAAAGGCCTGGTCTCAGGGGGCATCGGCTTGATGCTGGCGGCCATCGGCGTCGATCCTCAGACCGGATCGTTGCGCTATACCTTCGGCACTCTTTATCTGTGGGACCGTTTAGATCTCGTTCCGGTGGTTGTGGGCATGTTTGCGATTCCCGAGATCGTGGACCTGGCTGTCAGAGGCACCAGCATCGCCAGCGGCAAACAGGAGAAGCTCACCGGCGTCATGGAAGGCGTCAAGGACACATTCCGGCACTGGTGGCTGGTGGTTCGCTGCAGCCTGATCGGCGTATATTTCGGCGTGCTGCCGGTATTGGGGGCCAACGTTGCCCAATGGATCTCTTACGCTCACGCCGTCCAAGGACTGAAGGATAAATCGCGAGCCGGCAAGGGTGCGGTGGAAGGTGTGCTCGGTCCGGGATGCGCCAACAACGCGACGCGGGGGGGTGATCTCATACCTACCATCGCCTTCGGTATTCCCGGCAGCGGCAGCATGGCACTATTATTGGGCGCCATGTTGATCGTCGGACTCAACCCTGGGCCGGAAATGCTCAAATCACGCCTCGACGTGACCTTTTCAATGGTGTGGGTGCTTATTCTTTCCAACATCATCGTCGCGGGGCTGTGCTTTCTCATTCTCAATCACTTGGCGGCTCTAACCTTTGTTCGTGGGTCGCTGTTGATTCCGTTTTTGCTGTTTCTGGTTTTTATCGGCTCTTTTACGGCCAATAACGATTTGGCGGACATCATCGTGACTCTGATCTTCGGTCTCACTGGCTACTTTATGGTGAGATGGGGGTGGCCGCGGCCGCCGCTTGTCCTCGGGCTCACCCTCGGGAAGATCGCGGAAAATTATCTCTGGATCTCCACCGCCGCCTACGGCGCGAAGTGGCTTATGTTCCCGACGGTCGTGGTTCTTATCGCCATTACTATCTTCACCGTCGCCTATCCCACTATCAAAGAGCGAATGGGCAAGGCGAAATACGAGCGGCCCGAAGACGCGATGTAAGCGCGCGTCGCTTCGCGGTTTCAGGTTTTGAGTTTCAGGTTTCGGGCTTAAAAAGATCCGGACCTCCAAATTCAAACAAGTTTGCATCTAGCTGCTGACAAGTTCGATTGCCGATCAACTCGACACCCGAAGCTGCTTCTTAGCCGTTGACAGCATGCCGAGTTAGATGGGATAAGCATAGAAGTTTGAGAAAGGAGGATACGCGGTCATGGCATATGACTTACTAATCAAAAACGGAATGGTGGTGGACGGGTCCGGTAGCGCCGGCTATCGAGCTGACGTCGCGGTGGCGGGTGAAAAGATCGCCGCCATCGGCACAAATCTGGGACCCGGGAAGAAAGAGATCGACGCGAAAGGACACGTGGTCGCGCCGGGCTTTATCGATTCTCACACGCACATGGACGCTTTCGTCGTCCAATATCCCCACGGCAATCCCGTCGTCAACTACGGCGTCACGACCATCATTATTGGCGACTGCGGCGCCTCCTGCGCCCCGGTGCCGGCGAAAGCGGAGCCGCGCCAGGTGCTGGTCCAATATCTACGGCGCGTCTTGGACAAGTACGTAGATGACAAGGATTGGAAATGGAACACGTTCGGCGAATATTTGAATTATATCGAAGGTAAAATAGCCGTTAACGTCGCGCCTCTGATGCCTCACTCTCCGGTTCGACTGACGGTGATGGGCGAAGCCGCCTACGCGCGCGAAGCGAATGCTGAAGAACTTCACGCCATGAAAAAAATGGTGCGCGAAGGGATGGAGCTCGGAGCCGTTGGATTCTCCACCAGTCCGCGCGGCGGACCCGCTATCCATGCCGGCACGCCGAGCACCTTCGCCACCCACGATGAGATCATTGAGCTGGCCAATGTGGCTGCCGAATTCAACGGCTGTTTCCAATTCAACGGCTTCCAGATGATGCTCCAGCCTGACAGCGGTGTCCCGGCGATGCTCGAAAAAATTCACGCCACACAAATCGGCAATGAGTTCCGCCAGCGTCCCGGACAGAAAGCCGACGCTTCCAGGGCTATCGCTTTTATGAAGGAAGCGCAGAAGCGCGGTCAGGACCTCTACGGAGTGGTCATTCCCTACACGCACATCCGCCGCTTCACGATCGACGATTGCTTTTTCCTGAACGGCCTACCGACGTGGGAAGCGATCAAAGGGTCGAGCGATCTACGTAACCAGCTTCAGAACAAAGAAATCAGAAAAAAACTTGAGCAAGAGCGCATCGCCGCCGCCGGCAAGCCGGAATTCCCCGAGTGGCATGGCTGGGGTCGGGTGGTTTTCGAGCACATTGAAAAACCGGAGCTTAAAAAGCTGGAACAGAGAAGTGCCGAAGAAATCGCGCGTATCACCGAGAAGGCCCCGGTGGATGCTTTCTTCGATACGTGGCTGGAAGATGATCTTCGTTCGCGCTGTGTCTATTACGGCCTAGCCAACGCGCACTCGGAGCTTCTCGGGGAGATGATAAAGTCCGAGACGGGCCTCATTGGAACAGACGTCGGCGCGCACCTGGATCGTTTCTTCTGGCACGGCGCTCCAACAAAAATTCTTGGTTATTGGCGCCGCGAGAAAAATCTCTTCAACCTCGAGCAAGCGATCCACAAGCTCACCGGCTTCCCGGCACAAAGACTTCGCCTCAATCGCGGCTTGCTGAAAGAAGGAATGCCCGCGGATGTGACGGTCTTCGACGCCGACAAGATCGACGATCTGGTCAGCAAGCAACTGCCGGACATCATTGACGCTCAGGAAGTCAAGAGACATCCCCCGGGGATTAAAGCCGTTGTCGTGAACGGCGCGACGGTTGTGGAGGACGGTCATTGCCATGACGTCTTCCCCGGAAAAGTCCGGCGCCAACAACTCTGTAACGGGAATTAATTGCTATCAGCGTATTTGCCGCGCCTACTTCTTTCCCTTTCCCCCGACCCTCACTCCAACCCTCTCCCTGGCCAGGGAGAGAAGGGTGAGGACGGGAGCGGGAAGAAAACAACAAAACTCAATGCGTTCGTATTAGAAGCAAAGGACTGACTAAGAATGAAAACTTGCGCCATCGATATCCATCATCATTACGTGCCGACCAGTCTCTTGGACGAGGCAAAACGTCACGGTAAAACTCTCGGCGTTGAACTGAAAGAAAACAACGGCGCGAAGTCTCTTTCCTTTGCCGGCGGGCCGCCCTTTGTGCTCCATCCCGAGCTTCCGGCTGTCGAAGAGCGGCTCAAGATGATGCAGGATTCGAAGCTGGCTGTAGCCGCGCTGGAGGCCCACACTGCTACACTGGGGTACCGGCTTACGGGCGAACAAGGCGAGATCTGGTGTCGAGTTTACAACGAGGGAATCAAAGAACTGATCACGCGCCATCCCGATCGTTTCGTCGGGATAGCCTCCGTGCCGCTGCAGGACCCTGCACGTGCCGCGAAGGTTCTCGAGGACGCTATTCGCGATCTCAAACTATGCGGCGGTTACATCGGCAGCAACGTCAACGGCAGTTATTACAACGGCAGCGATTTCGATCCTTTTTGGGCGAAAGCGCAAGAACTCGACGCGCTGATCGTCATGCATCCCGAGGATGTCGCGGGCGCCGACAAAATGAACCCTTACGGCTTAAAGCTCATTTGCGGCAATCCCGCTGATAGCGCCCTCTGCTTGGGTTACATGACTTACAGCGGAGTCTTCGATCGCTTTCCCGATCTCAAACTCTGCGTCCTGCACGGCGGAGGTTTTTTCCCGTATCACCTTGGCCGCTTTGATCAGGGGTGGCACGTGCGCTACGGAGCCCGCGCGGCCCAAGCAAAAAAGCCGCCCAGCGCCTATCTGAAAAATATCTACTACGATAACATGATCTATCGCGTCGATACCATCGATTATCTCCGCAAGTTAGCCGGAGCGGATCACATCATGGTCGGGACGGATTACCCGTACAATTTGGGTGATTGGAAAGCGGTCGAGAAGATCGAGGCTCTGGACTGCCCCGAATCCGAAAAGGAATTGATGCTCGAGGGGAACGCTAAAAGGTTGTTGAAGATCTAGGGCGTTCAGCCCAGTGACGCATCGAACCGAAACCATCGCGCCCGATTTCTCAACTTGCCGCTTACTTTCCGGCACGGGTCGCCTTCCAGTTTCCGCCGGAACTGATGTCCCCCTCCATCGCGTTGCCGTTGACCCGGCCCGTGTACAAAGAGCCGCCGGCATTAAAGGTGACCTCGTTGCCGTTGAGCTTGCCATTTGCGATCTGAACAACGTTGCTTCCGTTCTTCAGCGTACCGGAAATCATCTGGTAAGTTTGATTTAGCGTGAGTTCCCCTTGGGGTAGTTGCCACTTGCCTTCGACTTTTGCAGGCACGATCCAGAGATAGGCCGTGCAATAAGACGCGCAGTCATCGGTTACCGTGACCGTGTCGTCTGCCTTCCAGTCGCCCATCGTGAAAGAGTTCGATACGATACGAATACCGGGCTTGAGATCGAGGATCTTCGGGCGGAGCCGGAGATTGATATCGGGCAACAAAAACATGGTGATCACCGTAGCCTGCGAGAAATCGCTTTCGAATAAATCTGCTTTAACGAAATTGGCTTTGTCAGTCACTCCCGCTTTGGCGGCGTTGCGCTTCGACAGCTCGACCATGTCCGGGTTGTATTCGATGCCGAGCGTCCTGGCGCCGCGCTTCGCCGCGGTGATCACGGTGCGGCCGTCCCCCGAGCCGAGGTCAATCACGTAGTCTTTCGGCGTGACCTTCGCCATATCCAGCATTTTATCCACCAGCGCCTGCGGCGTCGGTACCCAAATCACATCTTTGCCTTCCTGGCCGACGTGCGGCTCATACTGTTGCGCCCTCGCGTAAGCGCCAGTTATGGTTACCGAAAGAAATAGCGCCAACAACGACCGACGTGTGAAACGCGATGCATTCATGTTTATCCTCCGATGATTGGAATAAAAGGCTAAGCTAATTGGAAAACTCTCACGTTCAAGACGAAATGTCCAGTAGGACCTTTGGTGTAAGGCAGATTTGTCTACACCGCGTACTACGAACATGAATACCCAGAGTTACGACTCCTTCGCGTGAGGTCGAGAGACAGGTTTGCATTCTGTTGCTTGAAAAACTAATTCAATGCTAAACAAGAATTCTTCCGAACATCCCATTCGGAAACATAAAATACCCAGGAGGCCAAAAATGCGCCAACGTTCAGATTATCCAACGTTCTCCGATAAAGAGATGGCGAGACGCCACGAGGCGATTGAAAATTTGATGGCTCAAGAGGGAGTGGATGCGCTCTTGGTTTACGGCACCGGCCGGTACGCATCCGATATTTATTGGCTGACCGATTGGCCCAGCAGCCGCGAGGCCTATGTGCTTTTCCAAAACGGCAAAGATCCCGTCGTCCTCATGCAGCTCTTCAATCATCTTCCGATGGCTCGCGTTATGTCCGTCGTTAAAGACGTTCGCTGGGCGGGCGCGAACACCAGTAACAGCGTGCTGGAATTGATTCGCGAGCGCGGCTTGGAATCGAAAAAGATCGGTTTGGTCGGCGCTATTCCATACCAACATTACCATAAGCTCTCCGAGAAATTCCCCAACGCCACGTTCACTGACTTGGGCGGCAAGATGCGGATGATGCGGACGGTCAGGAGCGCCGAAGAGATCGAGCGCATTGGCTTTGCGTCAAAGCTTACCGATCAATCGATCCAGGCGTTGGCGGAAGGATTGAAAGAAGGCATGCGCGAAGATGAAATTCCGGCCATCATTGAACCGGTTTATCTCAAGCGGGGCGGCTACGCCGGCATCCACTTCATGAGCAGCATGCCCATGCGCAACCCCGATTTTCCGGTCCCGTCACAATTTCATTCCAGCCGAAAGCTGCAAAAAGGCGATTGTTTGATCACCGAGATCAGCGGCGCCTACTCCGGTTACAGCGGCCAGATTCATCGCACTTTTTCCATCGGCGAGGGGCCGACGCCGGAGTGGCAGGATCTGCACGACGTGGCGGTCGAGGCATTTGAAACCCTGGCGACCGTCATCAAAGATGGAACGACGACCACCGAAGCCGAGGAGGCAGCGGAAGTCATCCATCGGCGCGGCTACAGCATCTACGACGATCTCGTCCACGGAGTGAACCAATACCCGCCGATCTTTCAAACCAAGACCACGAAGCGGCACGAATCGCGAGAGATGACCTTCCGGGAAAGCATGGTCATCGTCATTCAGCCCAACGTCATGACCAAAGACGAGAAGATGGGGCTGCAATTCGGTGAGACATTGCGGGTGACGAGAAAAGGCTGCGAGTCGCTAAACGCCTATCCGCGCCAATGGATCATCTGTCAGACCTGACACTCGGTCGTTGAAATCGGTAAAAGCGATTCCAATCAGCGCTCGATTTCGTCAATGACCGCCGCGGCAAATTTTTTGGTTGTGGCCGAACCTCCAAGGTCGGGGGTCAAGCAATCCCCTCTCTGAAGGACTCTTTCGAGTGCCGCCGAGATGCGTTTCGCGGCGGTTTGCTCAGAAATACGATTGAGCATCATGATCGCCGCCGAGATCATCGCCGTCGGGTTGGCTATCCCTTTTCCTTTGATATCCGGCGCGCTGCCGTGGACGGTCTCGAAAAGCGCATAGCCGTCGCCGAGATTTGCCCCGGCCACAACCCCCAAACCTCCAACCAAGCCCGCGGCCAGATCCGAAACAATGTCGCCGTACAAGTTCTCCAACAACAGGACATCGAATGTGGTTGGGTCAAGAACAAGTTGCAGGCAGGCATTATCGATGATGATGTCGCTAAAACCGATTCCCTCATACTTGCCGGCTATTTTTCTCGCGCAGTCAAGAAACAGGCCGTCACCGAGCTTCATGATATTTGCCTTGTGCACCGCGACGACCTGCTTTCGCCCGAAGGATCGAGCGTAATCAAAAGCAAACTTCGCGATCCTTGTTGAAGCCTTTTCGGTCATGATCTTTAAGCTTTCGACCACGCCCGGCACGACTTCGTGCTCTATGCCGGAGTAAAGCCCCTCGGTATTCTCGCGTACAACGATCAGATCCACATTTTGATAGCGCGCTTTTACGCCGGGAAGGTTCTTGATGGGCCGAAGATTCGAGTATAAGTCGAACGTCTGGCGCAACTCCACGTTGACGCTCGGGAAACCTTCGCCCACGGGGGTCGTAACCGGTCCC
This sequence comes from Deltaproteobacteria bacterium, assembly GCA_005879605.1. Taxonomy (GTDB): domain Bacteria; phylum Desulfobacterota; class Binatia; order UBA9968; family UBA9968; genus DP-1. Next base: position 38 of record VBKE01000248.1, on the reverse strand, counting down.
TTCAGAGCGATTTTATTCTTAGTGAACGAGTCGAGCAG
>VBKE01000160.1 GCA_005879605.1 Deltaproteobacteria bacterium | reverse complement strand
GCGCATTCTCTACAATCGCGCCTCCGTCAACCGCAAGGGGGAGCCGTTCAACCCGCGCAAGTGGGTGATCCGCTGGAACGCCGAGAAGAACGCATGGGAAGGCGATGTCCCAGACGGCGGCATGCCGCCGGGCGAAACCAATCCGTTTATCATGCTGGCATCGGGGGTGGGGCAGCTCTACTCGCTGGACCTTGTAGACGGGCCGTTTCCCGAGCACTACGAACCGGTGGAAAGCCCGGTGAAAAACCCGTTCTCGAAGATCCAGTCGAATCCCTGCGCGCAAGTCTGGGACTCCACTGAATTCGATCGCTACGGCAAAGCTGACGTCTTCCCGATCATCGCCACCACTTACCGGGTTTCCGAACACTGGCAAACCGGTGCCATGAGCCGCAACATGCCGTGGCTGGTGGGTCTCGTGCCGAGCGCGTTCGTCGAAATCGGCGCAGCACACGCCAAGCGCGACGGAATCAAAACCGGCGATCGTGTGATCGTGAGTAGCGCGCGCGGTTCCATCGTAGTCTATGCGCTTGTCACTGAACGCTTTCAACCATTTTTTATCGAAGGCCGGATGATCGATGAAGTCGGGATTCCCTGGCACTGGGGCTACGCCGGAATTGCGCCGGGAGACATCTGCAACGATCTTACCGCCAGCGTTGGCGACGCCAACTCGCACATTCCCGAAACCAAGGTGTTTCTCTGCAACATCAATAGAAAGGACCGCGCATGAGCACATCGACAGCAAAATCATCGACAGTAAAACCGAAAGCGATGATCCAGGACAATACCCGGTGCATTGGCTGCCGGGCGTGCATGGTGGCATGTAAATCGTGGAACGACCGCCCAATTACACGCTCATTACCTTCAACGAGGTCGTTACCGGGCCCAACCCTGATTGGGTATTCGGTCGTCAGCTCTGCATGCACTGCGAGCATCCGGCATGCGCATCGGCCTGCCCGACCAATGCGATGTTCAAGACCGATCTCGGCCCGGTGGTGTTCGACGAGAACCGCTGCATCGGCTGCCGCGCGTGCATGCAGGCGTGTCCGTTCATTATTCCGAAGTACGATTACGAGAGCTTCGCGCCGAAGATCCACAAATGCACGTTCTGCGCTGACCGCCTGGAGGCTAATCTCGAACCGGCGTGCGCGACCGTGTGCCCGACGGGCGCGATCACGTTCGGAGACCGCGAGGATATGGTTGCTGAAGCGAAGCGGCGCATAGCAGCGGCGCCGGGCACTTACATTCCGGAGATCTACGGCCTTGACGAAGTCGGCGGTACCAGCGTCCTGCATCTTTCATCGGTGCCATTCGAGAAGATCGGCTACATTACCGGCCTGCCGAAAACGCCGATGCCGGACCTCACTCACAGATGGCTCCGCATGACGGCGCCCGTCTTTGCTGTGTTATACGCGGTGTTTGGCGCGCTCAACTGGATCGTGCGGCGGCGGATGCGCCACCAAGGGCACAATGGAGAGCACACATGAACTGGCGCATCCAGCTTACCTGGTGGGATAAAACGCTGCTGGCGATCGTGGCAGTTGCCGCCATCATTGGCTTCGTGCGGTTCGCGACCGGCATCGGCACCGTCGCCAATATCAACAACGCATACCCGTGGGGATGGTGGGTCGGCTACGGGATCATGACGATGATCGCTATCGGAGCGGTCGGCTTCACGATCACAGCATTAGTCGAAATCCTGGGCGTGCATCGATACCACTCGTTCCTGCGCCCCGCCGTGCTCATGGCTTTTCTCTGCTACGCCAGCGCGATCACGATGCTGATGGTAGAGCTTGGCCGGCCGTGGATGGTTTGGATGGTCCTCGTTTCATGGGCGCCCACCTCGGCGTTATACGAAGTAGGCTGGTGCGCATTTCTGTATCTCAGCGTGCTCGCCTTGGAGTTTTCGCAAGTTCCGCTCGAGCAGGCTGGCTGGGATCGTACGTTTCGAGCGGTGCGCGCGATTTACATTCCGATCATGCTGCTCGGCGTGACGCTATCGCACCTCCATCAGTCGTCGCTTGGCACTCTGATGGCGCTCATTCCTCACAAGATTAACGCCCTGTGGTGGTCGGATAATTTGCCGTTGCTCTATTTGTTTTCCGCCATGATGGCCGGGCCGGCCATGGCGATTCTCGAACATCTCGCCGCGGCTCGTTGGCTCGGCTTCGCTCCGCGCATGAATCTACTCGCCGGTCTCGCCAAAATCGAAGCTTGGCTCGTCGGGCTCTTCTTGGCGTTTCAGATAGGCGATCTTTTTTATCGGGGCGCCGCTGACGCCATGTTCATCGCGTCGTGGTTCGCGGTCTCGTTCTGGGTGGAAATCGCTTTTGGCCTGATGCTTCCCGTTGTTCTGCTGATGATGCCGGAGGTGCGCGAAAGCAAGCGCGGACTCGCGACCGCATGCTCCTTGATCATCGCCGGCGTATTACTCCACCGGCTGAACGTCGCGGTGATCGGCCTGCGCGTGCGCCACTGGGAGACGTACGTGCCTTCATTCGGAGAAGTCGGGATCACACTCGGTATCACGGCGGCGGCTCTGTTTGCGTTCGGCTGGCTCGCGCGCATTCTGCCGATCCACGAAGAATTGCCGTCGCCGGAGACCAGACCGCATTCTGCAACTCACCCGGCCGGCGCCTGGCGCGGCGCGGAAGGAGTGTCGTGAAATGGCCACTGAACAACCGCCGCGATTCCCCGCTTTCCGCATCATCGTGATGCTGGTGGTGCTCGTCAATCTTGTTCTCACCATCGCTCTCATCACCCAGGTGCGAGAGGTGCAGCAGCGTATCGCCAATCTGCCGCCGGATTTGGCTCGCAAGCACGATGTCGCCATGCTCCGTCCGCTGCGAGTTCGCCAGATTTTGATGCAGAACTGCGTGGAGTGTCATAGCTCGCGGCGCCTCGGCGTGACCGTTTCGATGGAGCCATCAGAGGTCCAGCGCACGGTCGAGCGCATGCAAAGCCACCCGGGCGCCAACATTCCGCTGAGTGAATTCGAGCGCATCACGGCTTCCCTGCTGGTCGCTCGTTGCGCGCGCTGCCATGGCGAGGAAACGCTCAACTTGATGGTGCTCAAGACCCAGCCTGAGCGCATCGCCACCATCCGCCGTATGGCGGCGCTCCCCGGTTCGGGCGTGAGGTCGGATCAGGCGCTCGCGATCGCACAAGCGTTCGACAGGCTGATCGACCAAACAGACGGCGGGAGCACGGGTGGTGGCAAGTAGTAAGCGGCAGATGGGATCTACACGATTGCGGTCAAAATCACCGAAAGGGAAAAAATCCTGGTTAGCGGGAGATGCGGAGTGCTCGATCTCAACTCAGTCTGAAGAAGGCGATAAGGTCTGGGTTGATTTATGAAAGCCGCTAACGTGAACGAAGCTGTACTGGCAGCAACCGAGGAACGCGTCCTGACCCTCGTTTCTCGATGGATGGCGAATCGTGAAATCGCCTTTTCGAGGTCACCAGTGATCGTTATCCGAACAGTGAAAATCGGAGTGCAGAACGATTTTAACTATTCTCCTTCAGTCGGCTTTACCTATGCGCTGCTAGAATGGCTCAAGGTTTTCGGCCGTAGGTTTCGTTAAATAATTTGCGGAGCTGCGGGAAGCCGCATGAGCGGCTTTTACGCCAGTGAATGATTGTTACTCAGCCTAAGCTTTTCAAGAGTACATTGAGCCTGGTGTCGAATTTTTTCTGGCCACGGAGAAAGGGAATGAAATTTCTGCCTTATGGTATGATTTGCACGATTGCTGTTTTTGGCCAGATTTATCTTTGCCGCGCGGAAACAACCCTCGGGAAAATCGAGCGGGCGGGAACATTAGTCATTGGAACTCGCACCGATTCGCCGCCGTTTGCCTTTGTCAATAAGAACAACGAATGGGTGGGGTTCTCGATCGAGCTCGTTGAGAAAACGATCCTGCCGGTCATTTCGAAAAAAGTTAACAAATCGGTCAAGGTCGACAGAAAGGAGTCTACACCGCAAACTCGGATTCCGTTGCTAACGTCGAATGCGGTTGACCTGATCGCTGATACGATGACCGATACCCAGTCGCGCCGCGAAAGCGTGGATTTTAGTCTCACGTTTTTTGTCACCGGCGCGCAGTTTCTGGTAAAAACAACAGCGGGAAATCCGATCCGCTTCTACCTCCGTCATAAAGGCATTCAGTCGACTGCCGGAAAACGTATTGCCGTGCAGCAGGGTTCGACCAGCGCGCGCATTCTCCGCGAACGAGTCCCCAACGCTAAGCTGTTGGAATTCCCCGACCAGCGGGCAGCGTTCCAAGCGCTGGCGCAGGGCCAGGTGGAGGCTTACACAAGCGACGGCGTCCAATTGGCCGGATTAAAAGCAAAGGCTCCCAGCCCCAAAGACTGGGACGTTGTCGGGGAGTTCTATTCCTACGAGCCCTACGGCATGGCGATGCGAAAAAATGATTCAGATTTCCGCCATGTGGTTAATGTGGCCCTTATGGACGCCATTTCATCAGGCAAGTACTTTGAGCTGTATGATAAATGGTTCGGGCCAAAGAGCGAAGTGCCTTATCCACTATCGCCGGAAGTGAAACGTTTCCTGCAGATGGAGGTAGTCCCGAAATGACACTAGGCACTTCGCGCGCGGCATATTTATCGGAAACGTTCGTTGTCACGATGGATCACACTCGACGGCAGACGGCAAGCTCACGATCAGTCAGGACTGCGGAGTATGCCATCAGTTGCAGGCGGTAGGTCAGCCCTCGCCCGACATCCTGACGACACTCGGCTTATGGAATTACGTCGAGACATTGAAAGGCGTCTCGACCGCGGCGGAGAACGGGGCAAAGTGATTACTCGACAATATGCGTGGGGAAGGCGAATGCTCGCACTTCTCCTGCTGACGAGTGCGTGCGGTCAGTCGGGCGGCGGAAGCCCACAGACTTCTGCCGCCGGCGAATGGCACGTCTTTGAGGGCACGTGGACTGCAGCAGGCAAGCGCCGGACGCTCCGTCTCGGCCCCGATGACCGCGCAGCCATCTTCGAACTCACAGGATCCGTGCTGCTCACCGGCGCACAGCGGCCGGCGGTCGGGTTCAGAGCGCAGGCGATCGGGTTCTCCGACAGCCGTGCAGGTATGCAGGGCCGATGCGTCTGGACCGACGAGCGCGGCGACATGGTTTACAGCGAGTTGAAGGGTGAGGCGGTCGGAAGTGGTAACCACATCGTAGGCACATTCATTGGCGGGACAGGTCGTTACCGTGGCATGACCGGCGACTATAGTTTCCAGTGGCAGTACGTGATCGATGCAGAAGAGGGTGCGGTGAGCGGCCGGGTCGTGAACTTCAAAGGCCGGGCGCGGTTAAGTGAGGCCGCTAGCGCGCCTGCGCGAGGGCCCGGCGCGTGAATGTGGTCCGTGGTGACCGACGCAAGCTGGGCAAACAAGCCCTCTCATTCGCCGTTGTAATTGGCATCTGGTTCGCTCCGATTCCGGCCGGGCTGACGAGCGAGGCCTGGCACCTTTTCGCGGTTTTTGCAGCCGCGATTTTCTCGGTCGTCGTGAAC
>VBKE01000159.1:1850-12365 GCA_005879605.1 Deltaproteobacteria bacterium | reverse complement strand
AGCAAATGCCGGCATGGCTTTAAGAGTCAAAATCATCGGAGCGGCATAAGCGGCTCTCTTGACGAACTCTCTTCGCTTGATCTTGACATCAGACATGATAGGACACCCCCTTTCTATTTTTGTTAGCGTCTTCGGTATTCTCGAGGAGATTCAAATCTTGCAATCTCCTGAGGATCTCAAGCACATCGCTTAGAGCGGTTGATTCATCGACTTCAAAAACATCACAGACCCGATCCGCAATTGCCGCTGCCGTACGCTCTCCGTCGCATTGCTCCCAGATGTAGGTCGCAGTCTTGTTGAGCTGATGTATGAAGCCCGCCTCACGGTCCAGCACCACCAGTTCGCCATCCACGAGACGGCTCCTGATGTCAGACCGACGTTTCAGACAGAAGGCACTTGCATTGATGTTCCGGTATAAAAGGTCTTCTCTCTCTTTCGGCTTCCGCATGATTCCGCTCCTTTGCGCATTCTCGTACAGGCTTTATCCAGGGACTAAATTTTTAGACCGCCATTGAACGAACCGGCGCGACCCAGCTTCTTTTTCAGCTCCCTAGCTAGGGCGAGGGCCGGTCTCAAATTTCTTGAAAGATATGCTTCTCAATACAGCGCACCCGTGCTCTTAAGGGTGACAGAGCGCCCAGCCCCGGCCGATTCATCGGCTGTAAAAAACCATGGTGTAAGGTCTTTTAAAAGATCGCGATCAGCCCACTGGATATGGATTCCGAAAGCGCCCAATACAGCATCGGCGTGACGACGCTCCAATTTAGATATCTCGGCAGCTTTCGTGATGAATGTGCCGGCTTGTCTCTTACGGCCGCTGGCGATTGAGCGCTATCGATCTGAATTTTTACTAACTCGGCCCAGGCGCGCACGTAAGGCCCTTTGAGTATATTGGTATGATCGCCAGGGATTTCGTGAATCTCTATTCGTTCCATAGCTAGCCTCCGCCACCTATCAGGATCACAGTTTTCGCTAGCTTTCAAAATAATCAGCCGACCTGGGTGCACTTCAGGCATATAGTCGGCCATCGCCTGGTCGTAGATATCCAGCATGTAGCGGCTATGGAGCGAACGAGGAATGGGATAGCCCAGAGCCAAGCACGCCTCGTAAGCCATTTTTTTTAAGATCTTGTTAATGGGAGACGTGATACTCAAGATCTTGCCCTTGGCTCTTTCCAGAACGTAATGGGTCTTCTCGCTAGCTTTGAGAGATTCTAGGTTTAGAAGGTGACGCGAAATTTCGTCAACCAATGATGTTCCGTTGGTTGACGAACGGGAAGTCACCGGAGCTGAAGCCGACAACGGGCCTACGCTGGGATTGACCGGGTCGAGTAAGACTAAGAGAGGGACACCTTGATTTAGTTTTCTGAGTTGCTGCGCGATTTCAAATGCGACAACGGCACCGAAGCAATAGCCACCGAGAAAATAAGGCCCTTGGGGCTGCACGCTACGAATTTCACTGAGATAATGGGCGGCAATATCAACTACGGTGGTGTAACGGGCGGGTGTTCCGTCTTCGCTCTGGTGTCTGAACCCGTATAAGGGCTGGTCCGGTCCCAGGTAGCGAGGCAGGAAAGCATTGCTATCTTCACCGTGGACCCAGAAGAACGGAGGCTTAGAGCCCCGAGTTTGAAGTGGGATCAGAGAATTCCAGTTGGGTAACACGACATTCTGACTGATGAGTTCGGCCAATTGCTCGATTGTCGGAGCGTGGAAGATGGCAGAAAGGGAGAATCTTTTGCCGAAGGCTTTCTCGATTTGACTCATCAGTTTCGCCGCCAGCAGCGAATGTCCTCCCAGATCAAAGAAATTGTCGTTGATGCCGACCCGCTTAAGCTTAAGAAGGTTCGCCCAGATCTTGGCCAATACCTCCTCGCTTCGTGTGCTGGGAGCAGCAAAGGCTTTTTCCAGATCCGGCCTACTCTGGTCCGGATCAGGCAAGGCTCGACGATCTACTTTGCCATTCGAGGTAAGCGGCAACGTGTTCAACAAGACGAACGCAGAAGGCACCATGTAGGCGGGTAGCTGTTGCTGCAACTGGCTGCGCAGGCTTTCGACCTGCAGCGTTTGGCCGGGCGCACAGACGAGGTAAGCCACTAAGCGCTTGTCGCCTGGAGTGTCCTCGCGCGCCAGAACCACCGCCTGCTCTATGGCAGCGTGGGCCAGCAATGCGGCTTCGATCTCGCCCAATTCGATCCGAAAGCCGCGGATTTTAACCTGATCGTCGAGCCGTCCCAGATACTCAATCGTCCCGTCGGGCCGATAGCGGACGAGATCGCCGGTCTTATATAAGCGGGCTTTCGGCTCGGAACTGAACGGATGATCGACGAACTTCTCGGCGGTAAGCTCAGGGCTGTTTAAATAACCCCGGGCCAGTCCCATCCCACCGATGTACAATTCGCCTGGGACACCGACGGGCACCGGCTGGCAATGGCGATCGAGAATGTAAAGCTCCGTATTGGCAATCGGCCGGCCGATCGGCACCGGTCCCGAGGGAAAAGATCCGGCGGGGACTTCATACACGCAGCACCCGACCACAGTCTCCGTCGGTCCGTACTCATTGATGAGCCTCACTGTGGGCGCGTGAGTGCACCAGAAGGCAAGCTGCTCGCCCCATAACGCTTCGCCACCGATAATGAACGCCCCCGCGCACCTTGCTGCCTCGCCCGGCTGCAACTCTTGACTGAGCACCTCCAAGTGCGCCGGCGTGATTTTGATCAGACTAAAATCCTTTTCCCTCCGGAGCAGGGCAGAGAGCGGAACAAGCTCGTTATCGTCAGATCGAACCCGATGGAAGAATGCACCGGCGCGCCACCCCCTGCTGCTACTTCATAGGCCTTCGTCGCCCAGCTCAGATAATTGACGAGACCTCTATGTGGGATCATCACTCCCTTGGGCTTTCCAGTCGAGCCGGAGGTGTACATAACGTAGGCGAGATTTTCCGCGGTGACCTCAGTCGAAAGGTTTTCGGCACTTTCGTGCTCAAAGATGCTCCAATCGGATCCTAGGCAAATCGGTGTGGTATGACCGACGGGCAGCCTGTTCGTGAGTTGCGGTTGCGTCAGCACTATTGACATTTGTGCGTCGCGAACCATAAAGGCCAGACGCTCCGCCGGATGGGCCGGGTCCAGCGGCACATACGCTGCACCCGTCTTGAGGATGGCCAGCATGCCGATCACCATTTCCGGCGAACGTTCCATGCAAAGCCCCACCAGCACATCCGGCCCGACACCACGGCTGAGAAGGGAGTGACCCAACTGATTGGCTCGGTCGTTCAAATTCCGATAGCTAAGCTGGCGGTCCTCATAGACGACCGCGACCGCTTCAGGCGTGCGTGCGACCTGAGCCTCGAACAAATGATGAATGCATTGGCCCAACGGGTAGTCGACCTGCGTAGCGTTCCAATCAACAAGGATCTGCCGTCGCTCGGCAACAGTCAGCAAGGGCAGCTCCCCTACGGGTCGGTGCGGATTTCCGATCACACGGTCCAACAGAATTTGAAAATGGCCCGCCATCCGCTCGACGGTCGCGGCATCGAACAGATCACTGCTGTATTCAAATGCGCCCAGCAGCTCTTCTCCCTGATCCGCCACGGAAAGCATCAGATCACATTTTGCCATGCTCGCGTCGCAGCTTACAGCTCCGTCTTCCATCCTCCGCTTTCGCTCAACTGAGGGACCGTGTTGAAACTGAAACATAACCTGGAACAGTGGGTGGTGGCTCGTCACAAAACTAATCTGCAGTTCCTCGACTAGGCGCTGAAACGGCAGATCCCGGTGAGCGTACGCGTCCCATACCGTTTGCCTGATCTCACTGAGAAGGGCGGCGAAGGTCAGGCTTCCGGTAAGCTTCGTACGTAGGACAAGCAGGTTTACGAAAAAGCCAGTTATTTCTTCGAAATCGGCTAAGGTTCCTCCGGTGACAGGACTGCCGATGAGCACGTCGTTCTGTCCGGTGTAGCGATACAAGAGAATCGCAAAGACGGTTATGAGCGCCATAAACGGCGTTGCTTGTGCCTGCTTAGTCAACTCGCGTAAGGACGAGCCCAATGCCCACGGCAGCGCAAAACGGTGGGTTCCCTTCCGAAGACTCCGCACAGAGGGACGCGGGCGATCGCTCGGAAGTTCTAGCACAGTGGGAGCGCCGGCTAACTGCTTGGTCCAGTAGGCCAACTGACGATCAAACATTCCCGTCTCAGCGTGCCGCTCTTCGCCGCTCACCTCAACCTGCCTTCTCATAAATTCCCCCGTCTGACTGATCCTTTCGTCCGGTAAGGAGAAGCCAAATTATCACCTTTTTCCTTACTCACAGAGATAGAGGTGATTTGGCTGCAAAGCCCCGGTTACACCGATTGGCCAGCAATTTTCAAAGCTCGCACCCCGTCCTTCTTCGCCCACGGCGGACCCGCTTCCTCTGCCGCACCGGGCTCCCCCGGCCTGAACGTTGGCACTAATTCGTACAGAATCTGGAGCGCCAGACGAGGCTGGCCATTGATTATCACGCGCTCTATTTCCTCGATTTTGCGGATGAGGAGTTCCAAATCGGGAATCCCGCCGGACTGCACACGCATGATCTTTTCCACCCCTGATGGCACCGAGGTCTCGTCCGTGGCGACCAGTTCCTCGTAGAGTTTTTCTCCCGGCCGAAGACCCACAATCTGAATGGCAATTTCGTCTTCGGGAATAAATCCAGAAAGGCGGATTAAATGTCGTGCCATGTCTATCAACTTGATCTGGTCGCCCATTTCGAGAACGAAGATCTCTCCGCCTTGAGCGAGTGTAGCCGCCTGCAGAACCAGCAGAACCGCCTCCGGAATCGTCATAAAATAGCGTCTGATTTCCGGATCCGTCACCGTAACCGGGCCGCCCCGCTCAATCTGCTTCATGAACAAAGGCACCACGCTGCCATTGCTGCCGAGAACATTACCGAAACGGACCGCGGTGAACACCGTCCCGCCGTGGCTAGCGTGTTTGGCCAAGGCCTGGACGTACATTTCGCCCACGCGCTTGGTCGCGCCCATGACATTCGTCGGATTCACCGCTTTGTCCGTCGAGATCAAAACGAATCTTTCAATGCTTCGCCGGAGGGCGACTTGCACGAGACGGTGCGTTCCTACGATATTGTTGAGCATGGCCTCTCCCGGGTGCTGCTCCATCATCGGTACATGCTTGTACGCCGCCGCATGAAAGACGATTTGCGGAAAGTGGTGGCTAAATATCTGCTCTAAACGTTTCGTGTTCTTGATATCGACCAGAACCGCGCTCCGGCTCAGATCGGGAAAGGACCGCTGGAGTTCCATGTCTATCTCGTAGAGCCCGCTTTCGCTTTGGTCTACGAGAATGATTCGGACGGGCTCGCAGCACGCGATCTGCCGGCACAACTCGGAACCGATGGAACCGCCGGCGCCGGTGATGAGGACCCTCTTACCTTGGACCAGCTTTCGCACCGATGCGAGATCCAGACCAATGGGAGCTCGATCGAGCAAATCCTCGACAGAGAGATCGCGAATGTGCTTGACGCCAACGTGCCCATTGCGCACGTCTTTTAGCCCGGGAAGGGTTCTTATGGGAACCTTGAACGGCTGCAACGCGCTCACCACTTCCCGGATCATCGCCGGCTCTGCGGAGGGGATGGCGAGCACCACCTCATGCAGTTTTTCCGTTGTCAGGATCTTTGCGAGATCTTTTCTCGTCCCTAGAACCTCGACGCCATGGATCCGCCGCCCGACTATATTCGGATTGTCATCGATAAAGCCCACCGGTTGATAATCGTAAAATGCGCCGTTGTTCTTTATATCCCTGACGATCATCTCTCCGGCGTCCCCCGCGCCATAGATCAAAACCCGCCTACCGCCGCTGAGCTGCCCCAGGCCATGATAGTAGAGACGACGGGCCAAACGACTCCCCCCCATAAAGAAAATCAGAAGAAGGGAGTCGATGACAAAGACCGACAGAGGGTACTTGCGAAGACCGAAGATCCAATGAACCAAAACGTAAAACATGACTGTGCTGGTTAGAACGCCGGCGATGACGTTCCGTAGATCCCAGATACCGGTATATCGCCACAGTCCCTTGTAGAGGTGAAAGGGAACGAAAGTCAGCCCTCGGATCACGATGAGCCAGGGCATCATCGTGATCAAAAGAGCGATTTCTTGATCTGGAATCACTCCATCAAATCTGATCCAATACGCCAGGTAGTTGGCGAGCGCGATCAATAAGATGTGGAATTGGACGATAAGAAATCGACGGTATTTGATGACAATGGTTTTCATCATGAAAGTTGCCTCCACTCCTGGTGTCGATTAGTAGTAGGTTTTTTCCGGTGGATGGCCTCGGGCATTAGAGGGTCCACCTAGAAGAAAAAATGAGCTTAATGACGCTTTAAAAGAAACTCGAAGAGACTCGCTTATTGTGAGAGGCTGCTGTTTGGCTGATTCAGTAGCAGGTCCCGGAATCTAGAACTCGAGATTAAAATAGAGACGATAAATTGAAAATGATTGCTATCCATTTAACTTGGCTAGCTAAACCGCCGCCTCTCGATTTTGGGCGGTGTGCCATGAACCAGTTGACCGTTTTTGCAATACCCTCACGGAACGTATATTGCGCTCGGAAACCGAAATACTCCCGCGCCCGGCTCGTATCGAGGCAGCGGCGAGGCTGCCCGTTGGGCTTCGACTTGTCCCAAACGATACTACCGGAAAAGCCAACTTCCTCGGCGATCATTTGAGCCAAGTCTCGGATGGAAATTTCCACCCCAGTCCCTAAATTGACGGGATCGCCGCTGTTGTACTTTTCAGTTGCCTTTACGATGCCATCGGCGGCATCTTCCACGTAAAGGAATTCCCGGGTCGGCGAACCGTCGCCCCAAAGAACAATCTGGTCATCCTCGTTTTCTTTAGCTTCGACACATTTCCGAATGAGCGCGGGAATGACGTGAGAAGTGTCCAAATCGAAGTTGTCCCCCGGCCCATAAAGATTCACGGGAAGCAGGTAAATAGCGTTGAACCCGTACTGCGTCCGATACGCCTGTGCTTGCACGAGCATCATCTTTTTCGCCAGGCCATAAGGAGCGTTTGTCTCCTCAGGGTAGCCGTTCCACAGCTCCTCCTCCTTGAACGGCACCGGGGCAAACTTGGGATAAGCGCAAACCGTTCCTATTGCGACGAACTTTTCAACGCCGAACTGTCTGGCATATTCCATCATTTGAATTCCCATGATGGCGTTGTCGTAAAAAAAACGTCCCGGATTGGCTCGGTTCGCGCCGATGCCTCCGACCACGGCGGCAAGGTGGATGACGATCTGCGGCCGAGTCTCTTTGTAGAGACGCATGATCGGCTGCTGCTCGCGTAAGTCATAATCCTTCGACCGCGGCACGAACACGTCTCGATAGCCGTGCTCCCGCAGTTTCTGGACCACCGCCGACCCCAGGAAGCCCGCGCCTCCCGTCACCACCACACGGTTATCTGAGCCCTCCATTTCATCAACTCCTGGTCAACTTCTCCTCGGCTATGTCACGTCGCGGTCGGCGCCATCACCGGCGCTCCCGGCGGACGCGTCATCCAACGACGCCGCCATAGCTGTTGGTGTGGACGTTTCTCTGCGCTGCTTCCATGTCCGCATTCACCATCAGGCGGACCAACTCTTTGAACTTCGTCTTCGGCTGCCAGCCCAACTTTTGCCTGGCTTTGCTGGCATCGCCCAGGAGGCAATCCACCTCGGCGGGACGGTAATATTTGGGATCGATCTCCACGAGCTTGTGCCAGTCGAGCCCAACGTAGGAGAAAGCTTCGCCGAGAAATTCGTGGACCGCGTGGGCCTCGCCGGTTGCGATAACATAGTCGTCCGGCTCGTCCTGCTGCAACATGAGCCACATCGCCTCTATATATTCTTTCGCGTAACCCCAATCCCTTTGAGCATCGAGGTTGCCAAGGTAAAGGTTTTCCTGCAACCCCGCTTTGATCCGCGCCGCGGCGGAAGTGATCTTGCGCGTCACAAAGGTCTCGCCGCGCCGGGGCGATTCATGATTGAACAAGATGCCGTTGCAGGCGAAGATACCGTAACTCTCCCGATAATTGACCGCGGTCCAGTAAGAATAGAGTTTCGCGGCGGCGTAGGGACTGCGCGGGTAAAACGGAGTCTTCTCAGTCTGCGGCGTCTCGACGACCTTGCCGTACATCTCGGAGCTGCTCGCCTGGTAAAATTTAGTCTTCAGTCGCGTCTCACGGATCGCCTCCAACATGCGGACGGTGCCAAGCGCCGTCACATCACCAGTATATTCGGGGATGTCGGAGCTCACCCGCACGTGGCTCTGGGCGGCGAGATGGTAGATTTCGTCCGGTTGTAAACGGTAGAGGAGCTTGATCAGGTTGGTCGAATCGGCGATGTCGCCATAGTGCAGAAACAAGCGCACTCCGTTGATGTGCGGATCCTGATAGAGATGGTCGATACGTTCGGTGTTAAACGTGGACGCCCGCCGGATGATGCCATGCACCTCATAGCCTTTTTCCAACAACAGCTCCGCAAGGTAAGAACCGTCCTGCCCTGTGATGCCGGTTTTTTCACCCTGATCGTCTCCTTTCATCCGACTTTGCGAAAAGCAAGTATAAGAAACTTCCGGTTCTTGCGCGTCTAATGCATCGAGGCTCAAATCAGACAGCATGGCGCGCAGGCGTCTCTGATCCGGCCGCCGCTGAAGCACTTTTTGTCGCTCCTGCAAAAATATTCTTCGTGCGAAAAAGGGTGTTCTTGAGATCGGTTGCGGCGCCCAGATCGTGTGGACAGATGCCCGGCCGTTGTGAGAAATATCCGAACGCCAGCATTCCGATGAAATTTAGCCCTGAAGCGGGTTGGACACGCAGTGGGACCGACTCACACCGCACGCGCCACCCCTAAGACGTTCCAGGTGCTCGTATCGGGGTCACGATCGAAATCGGGAAATACCCCCAACCGGAGCGAAGCAAATCCGGCAGATTCGAGAAAAAGTTTTAGCTCCAGGGGAAAAAAATACCGTACGACATGGGTTTCCTCTGTTTGGTCCCCTGAACGCCCGTCCTCTATTTTCCACAGCCGATAACTGACCTTGCAGAGATGTCGGCCGATGTCGAGCTCGCCGGTTGCGACGCGGAGAATTTGCCCGCGCTCCGTTGGAATCACTTTAGTGCGCTCGGTGGGACCCTGGCTTAGGACAGCGGGACCGTACCAAACGTCGAAGACGAAAAGGCCACCCGACCGCAGGTGCTTTCGAGCGGTGCCGAGCGCGGCGAGCACGTCCTGGTTCTCCAATTGATAACCGAGCACCGCAAACATCATCAACGCAACATCGAAGGACGGTTCCACCTGAAAGCTGCGGATGTCTGCCTGGTGGAAAGTGGCTTTACCGTCAAGCGCCGCGCCGGCGGCTTTTTTACGCGCCGCCTCGAGCATGCCGGCGGAGCGGTCCACTCCCACGACCTCATATCCCAGCTGCACCAGCGGAAGCACATGGTTTCCCGTGCCACACCCAAGGTCCAAAACACGGCGCACCGGCCCGTTTGTGTACGATTTCACTACGCGGTCGATCAACCGCGTCTCCTCGGAGTAATCTTTATCCCGGTAGAGGAGATCATAAGCTTCGGCATAATCGGATCCGAAGATCTCGCTCACGAAAGCACCTCGGAGACCGCGTCGCAGACGATGACGATTTGTTCCTCCGTCAGCGCCAGGCCGGAAGGAAGATACAAACCGCGACGCGCAATTCGCTCGGCCACTGGATACCGCTCGCCTACAAACAGCTCCTTTCGATGAAAAGCGGGCTGTTCATGCAATCCCAGGAAAAAGGGCCGGGTCTCTATTCCCCGTTCTTTTAGCCTCTGTGCAAAAGCAGGCGTGTCCATGCCGGCTTTTTCGGAGAGGACCACACCGTACATCCAATAGACATTTCGAGCCCAGGGTTCTTCCGCCGGCAACTGCAGGTTTTTTATGCCGGCGAGGCGGCGATTGTACTCCTGGCCAATCCAACGCTTGCGGGCAATAATTTCTTCAATCCGTTCCAACTGCGCAACACCAAGCGCTGCCTGTAGATTTGTCAGGCGAAAATTGAACCCAAGTTCCTCGTGATGAAAGCGTCGATTGGGCTCAAAACAAAGATTCCGGAGAGAACGAGCCTTGTCAGCCAGTTTTGGGTCATCCGTCAGAATCATGCCACCTTCACCGGTAGTGATAAGTTTGTTGGCATAAAAACTAAAACAGCTTAGAGTTCCGAAACTGCCGCAACGACGCCACGCAGGATGAGTCGTCCCGCGTCCAGCCAGATATTCAGCCCCGTGAACTTCTGCCGCATCTTCAATAACGGCGAGGCCATGCGTTTCAGCCAAATCCAAAATCGGATCCATATCCACCGGATGGCCGTATATATGCACAGGCATAATCGCGCGCGTTCTCGCAGTGATCTTGTCCTTGACCTGCTCCACGTCCATGCACCATGTCGGTGACTTACAATCGACCAAAACCGGGACGCCGCCGCTGTAAGTAACAGCAAG
>VBKE01000159.1:570-1814 GCA_005879605.1 Deltaproteobacteria bacterium | reverse complement strand
CCTAGACACGCCACCGCCGTTTGCAAAGCAGCCGTCCCATTACTGACGCCAATGCCATAACGGCGACTGCAGTAACTAGCCCACCCGCTCTCAAACTCGTTAACGTAGCGCCCCGCTGAGGAAATCCAGCCCGTGCGTACACAGTCCGCGACGTACTCTGACTCACGCGCGCCCAGAAGTGGTTCATTCACGGAAATCATTCGTTCGTCTATAAGGTGCTTGGAGCTTGGGTGAAGCAAAGTTGAGGCCCTTTGGAAACTAGCCACGACTCCTAGAAGCGCTGCTTCTCGGCTTCGCCCGTATACGGACCCTGCTTGATCTCCAGAAAAACTGTGTCCTCCAGCATCCGAAAACCGTGTCCGCCACCGACCATCAGCATAATGTCGCCACGACGAAGCTCGCGAGTGGCAACCAATTGCCGATTATCGTTATAGATGTCAATTTCACAACGCCCATTTTGGACAACTAAGACTTCCGAGGTGCCTACCAGATGACGCACAAGGGGTCGATGGTCGTGACGCTGAATTGCCCCGCCCGCGGGATAAACAACGAATCCTACCTGCTGTTTAAACTCCGGCGGCGTCACGAAAGTGGTTTTGGCCGGCCTCATTTCTGCCCGGATAATGTAAGCTAGCGGTAAGGCTTTAGTAGGCTACTGAACAATCGTCCCTTCATCCTTCGACGCGCTCAGGACGAACGGAGAGAATTTGAAATCATTGACAATTTTCCACTCATGGTGAGCTTGTCGAACCATGAAATACCTTTTTTCAGCAGCCTGTTAGTCTGCCTTGGAGCGAACACGATCCTTTGCTTCTTCCAGAATCTCGATCAGACGGTTGCGAAAATCGTCGGGGGTGTATTTAGATAACCGGCAGTGCCCTGCGTCTGCGAGGGTGCGTCGCAGGCTCTCGTCGGTCCAAAGACGGTAGATACCTCCAGCTATAGATTCCACTGACCGTGGATCTACCAAAACCGCGGCATCACCCACTTGATCACGGATGCCCCGAATATCGGAAGTCAGAACCGGGCAGCCCAAAGCCCAAGCTTCCAAGACTGGGATGTTCGTAGGACCAAAAAAGGTCGGCATGATCAAGGCGACGGCTCCAGAGTAGAGCGCCGACATATCTTCGTTGGCAACATATCCAAGGCAATGTATCTCGCGGTCAATTCCGAGACCGGAGCGGAGCGACATGACTTCATTATAGGTCCTCTCCCGTATCTCCCCGTCATGCGATCCGCAGAAG
>VBKE01000159.1:0-481 GCA_005879605.1 Deltaproteobacteria bacterium | reverse complement strand
CCGCTCTGCTACCGAGACGTCCACGGTTAGGTAGCTCGCAGGCAAGTAAGGTAGAGCCTTGATTGTACCGGCGGTCACTCCATAAGTCCCGTAGAGGTTGAGAATGTCTTCCTTGCCTACCTCTGAGTCGGCTAAGATCAGTGTTGCATAACGGCATCCATTGCGAAAAAGATACTCGCGATACTCCCACTCACCATTTGCTGAAACTTCCGGGAATTTCGGTTGAAGTCTATGTTGAAGATCGTGAACGGCCATGACATACGGCATTTCGGTCTCAAATGGGACCGGCGTTGGGTAAGCGCATAATAGCAAGTCCAATTTCGAGCGTAGAAACCGTTTCCGCAGATCAGGTCGACGTTGAACAACGTCGGGACCGGGAAGCCTGTTGATAGGTTTTGAACTAAATGCAAGTAGCTGCCTTCGTATCCATCGCAAGGCGTCACGGTGAGGTCCTTCTCCCAGCATTCGACGGATTCCGTCT
>VBKE01000158.1 GCA_005879605.1 Deltaproteobacteria bacterium | reverse complement strand
GTAGCTTATGTCTTTGTAAGAGGAGGAAAATGAGTAAACGGAGTACGCCTTGCCCCGCTTCTCGCGAATCTCCTGGAACAATCGGGAGCTCATGCCGCCGCCCAACAGTGTATTGAGAACGTAAGCCGCATAGCGCTTTGGATGCGATTGGGGTATGCCGAGCACTCCCAAACAGAGGTGAACTTGTTCCAAAGCTTTTGGATGTGGAAAAACTCCCCTGCGAATTTCCGGCGGACCTTCACCTTCGGGCGGGGCCGACGACCTAGCCGCCGTGAAATCCGAAACGGAACTCAATCGCGCGGCCATCTCTCGCACCAGCTCGTCGTGCCGCAAGTGACCCGCCGCCGAAACGATCACGCGATTGGGGATATAGCGCGATTTAAAGAAACTCAGAAAGTCTTCGCGGCTAAACTTCGTGACCGTCTCGGCGCGCCCGCAAATTGGACGCGCTAAAGGATGATCCTGGAAGAAATCGAGGCTGAAAAGATCATGAACATAATCGTCCGGCGTGTCCTCCGCCTGGGAGATTTCCTGCAGAATCACCGATCTTTCGCGCTCGATCTCCTCGCGCTCGAAGCTCGAGTGAAGAAATATGTCGCTCAATAGGTCGATGGCCAGCGGCAGGTTTTCGTCTAGAACCTTGGCGTAATAACAGGTGTGCTCTTTGGCCGTGAAGGCATTGAGCACGCCGCCTACCGCGTCCATCTCTTCGGCAATTTGGGCCGCCGTGCGCCGCTCAGTTCCTTTGAAAAGCAGATGCTCGATAAAATGGGAAATGCCGTTCTCGTGACGGGCCTCATGGCGAGAGCCGTTTTCCACCCAGATTCCGAGACTTACCGAACGATGATCCGGCATCTCTTGGGAAACCACTCGGATGCCGTTGTCCAGGACTGTCTTAGCGAACATAGAGAGATGGTAGGCTAACCGGATTATCTTTGGGATGAATCATCTGAGCCGGTTCCGGACGGACCATTTCCGGTTTCCTGGAGCGCCTCTTTTCGACTGAGTCTGATTTTTCCTTGCCTGTCGATTTCCAGAACTTTGACCATCACTTCGTCGCCTTCTTTGAGCACATCCGATACCCGGCGAACTCGTTCGGGCGCGAGCTGCGAAATATGGACGAGACCGTCGGTGCCGGGCAGGATCTCAACAAACGCGCCGAAGTCGACGATCTTTCGCACCGTGCCTTTGTAAATCTTGCCGATCTCGGCTTCAGCCGCAATCCTTTGTACCATCTCGATGGCTTTTCTGGACGCGGCCTCGTCGCTGGAAGCAATCATGACGGTGCCATCGTCTTCCACATCCATCTTAACCCCAGTGGCTTCGATGATACCGCGGATCACTTTGCCGCCGGGGCCGATAATCTCCCGGATCTTATCCGGTTTGACTTTGAGGGTGATAATACGGGGCGCATGGCCGGAGACGTTGGCTCTGTGCGACGCCATGGTAGCGCCCATAATGCCAAGAATGTGCAGCCGGCCTTCCTTGGCTTGGTGGAGCGCCTGACGCATGATCTCGCGGTTCACCCCGCTGATCTTGATGTCCATCTGTAACGATGTGATACCCTCGGGAGTGCCCGCCACTTTGAAATCCATATCGCCGAGGTGATCCTCGTCGCCGAGAATATCGGATAATACGCGGACATGTTCGCCCTCTTTGATCAGACCCATGGCGATACCCGCCACGGGCGCGGCAACCGGCACGCCGGCATCCATCATCGACAGCGATCCGCCGCAAACCGTCGCCATTGACGTGGATCCGTTGGACTCCAATATTTCCGATACGATCCGCACGGTATAGGGAAAACTCTCTTCCGGAGGAAGCACCGGGAGCAGCGCGCGCTCCGCCAGGTTGCCATGGCCGATCTCGCGCCGGCTGGGTCCGCGCAGGAACTTGACCTCGCCGACGCTGAAGGGTGGAAAGTTATAGTGGAGCATGAACTTCTTGTAGTGCTCGCCGATCAACGCGTCGATTTTCTGTTCGTCAGATGCCGTTCCCAGAGTCGTCACAACCAACGCCTGGGTTTCTCCTCGAGTGAACAAAGCTGATCCGTGAGTGCGCGGCAGCACTTCGACCTCGCAGGTGATCGGACGAATGTCCTTCAACCCGCGTCCATCGATGCGGCGCTCCTGCTGGATCACGAGGTCCCGAAAAGTCTTTCTCTTTAACTCATCAAAGGCGCCTTTGATATCCTTTTCCTTGTCCGGCAATTCTTGGAGCGCCTGCCCGACGACTTCGCCTTTGACCTCGCCGATCCGTTTGTAACGTTCCAGCTTCTCAGGAATCTCAATAGCCTGTTTGAGCTTGGCGAGAGCTAGTTCTTCAACTCGCTTGACAACACCGGAATTCAATTCAGCCAGCGGCACATGTCTTTTGGGCTTGCCGATCTCCCGTCGGATCTCTTCCTGAATTTGCAACAGCGGCTGAATCGCTTCGTGACCCGCAAACAGCGCTTCGAGGATTTCATCTTCCGGAACCATCCGGGCGCCGCCTTCGACCATAACAATGGCGTCCCGGCTTCCGGAGAGAAAAATATCCGTATCACTGTCTCGGAGCTGGCTCTGTGTCGGATTAATAACCCACTGCCCGTCGATTCGACCGATACGCACGCCAGCCAACGGCCCGTTAAAAGGAATATCGGAAACATGCAAGGCAATCGAGGTTCCCAACATGGCGACCACGTCGGGGTCGTTTTCACGATCAGCGGAAAGCACTGTCGCGATGACCTGGGTCTCGCACCGCAGCCCCTCAGAGAAGAGCGGTCGAATGGCGCGGTCGACCAAACGGCAGGTGAGAATTTCCTTTTCGGATGGGCGGCCTTCACGCTTGAAAAAACCGCCGGGAATCTTGCCCGCGGCGAATGTTTTCTCTTGATAATCGACGGTTAGTGGGAAGAAATCGGTGTCTAACTTAAGCTCTTTGGCCGCCACTGCCGTCACCAACACAACCGTTTCACCATAGCGCACCAAGGCCGCGCCGTCAGCCTGTTTTGCTACCCGACCGATTTCGATGGATAGAGGACGGCCGTGGAAATCTAGTTCAACTTTCTTAATCATAGGAGGATCCTCTGGCGCGAGACGCGACTAACGGAGGTGGAGATGGAGGGCACGCGGTTGGGAACAACTACTTGCGTATCCCTAGCCGGTGGATCAGACTCTGATATCTCTCGAAATCGCTACTCTTGAGATAATCCAGAAGCCTCCTCCTCTGCCCTACTAGCTTCAGGAGGCCACGACGGGAGTGGTGATCTTTTAAGTGAATCTTGAAGTGCTCGGTGAGGTGTTCGATCCGCTGACTCAATAAAGCAACTTGCACTTCAGGTGAGCCGGTATCCGTCTGATGAAGCCTGAACTGCTCGATAACTCCTTGTCGCTGTGGCTGAGCAATTCCCATGTTTCTTCTCCGCTCTTCTTCTCTCTTTCCTTTTATATTTACCTGATTTTTAGCACACTCCCGCAGGCTTGTAAAGAAGCGATTGGCCCAGTGTGCGCCAGCGGCGGTGGCAAAATGCATCTGCAAACCGCCATTTTCATAGCGTCTCTCCTCGATAAAGATCTTACGAAATCATTCTTTCTCCCGGGAAACTGTGGTAGCATTTACACCTATTGTGAACTCGTGAACACTTATCTGGGTTATCTTTTATTTATTTCTTTCCCCTTCTTTGTCGTCGCACCCCTGTCAGCGGCGGAATACTACCGCTGGATCGATCAAAACGGCGTCGTCCATTTCACTGATAACTTGCACAATATCCCAGAGAAGCAGCGCGCTTCTGCCGCCCGGATCCAGACTAAAGAAAATCCTAGGAGTCCAGAGGCAGAAAAGCCCGCCGTTGTGGGAAAGGCTTCCGTCCCGATTGAGAAGCATGGCCAGGTTGTCGTGATCGAGGCTACCCTCAACGGGAAAACCTCCGCCAAATTCGTGGTCGACACCGGCGCCAGCTATACGATGATTTCCAGCGCCGTGGCCAGGGAGCTCAACATCGAT
>VBKE01000247.1 GCA_005879605.1 Deltaproteobacteria bacterium | reverse complement strand
TGATATTTACGCCCATCTCGCGGGCAATAATGTAAGCGAGAGACGTCTTACCCAATCCCGGCGGACCATGAAACAAGAGATGATCCAGCACGTCGCTGCGGCCACGAGCCGCGGCGATCGCCACCCTGAGGTTTTCTTTCACCTGTTCTTGGCCGATATATTCGTCGAAGCCTCGTGGCCTAAGATTGATCTCATAGTTCAGGTCGTCATCCGCACTCTTGGGAGAAACGGACCGCGCATCCATCACCGCTTCTTTCTTGTCCGGTCGATTGACCATGTTCAACCTTGACGACTCACCCGGCGCAGCACTTCCTTAATCACGTCTTCCAGACTTTGCTTCCCGGCCCGAATCGTATCACGGACGTTTTTCTCAACCTCGGCCTGCCGGTAACCGAGATTCACCAAAGCCGAAACAGCATCCAGCATGAGGTGGGATGCGTGACTCGGCGCGACCGTCTCGGCAATCTGAGGTTGAAGCGTCGTCAATTTGTCTCTCAGTTCGACAATCATTCTCTCGGCGAGCTTTCTTCCAACCCCTGGAATGGAAACGAGTCTAAGCTGATCCCCCGCCTTGATCGCTTGCGTTAGCTCCGCCGCCGGAATTCCTGAGAGAATGTTGACCGCCAATTTCGGTCCGATGCCGGCAACGCTGTTTAACAACAGGAATACCTGCTTGTCTTGTGGCTCCTGAAAACCGAAAAGCTGTAATGCGTCTTCCCGCAGATGCGTGTGAATATAAAGACTGACCGGCGCACCAATTTCGGGCAAACCATAGAAGACAGTGAGCGGGATCAATACATCGTAGCCCACTCCACCCACATCGACGATAACCTCACCCGGCGCTTTATGCGCTAGAGTCCCTCTAATTTGCGCAATCACGATCAGCCATGAGTGTGTTGCCGGATGGGATTGCTACACCCGCCCAACGAATTTTTTTAACGAAGCCGATGGTGATCTGCGCTGGCGCAGAGCGGGACTGCAATCCGGTGCGGCTCCGAGAATTAGAGATTGAAAGCACTGCCGGTGTAGATGACAA
This sequence comes from Deltaproteobacteria bacterium, assembly GCA_005879605.1. Taxonomy (GTDB): domain Bacteria; phylum Desulfobacterota; class Binatia; order UBA9968; family UBA9968; genus DP-1. The sequence continues at coordinate 15,470 of VBKE01000247.1, read as the reverse complement.
ATCGCAGCCGCCAGCGCGTCGGAGGCGTCAAGCGCCATTTCCCCCGAAAGTTTTAGGAGAGCAGCAACCATACTCTGAACTTGATCCTTCGTTGCCTGACCGTACCCGACGACGGCGACTTTAATTTCAGTTGCCGCGTATTCGTGGACCGCCATTCCGCTGTGCGCGGCGGCGAGAAGCGCCACCCCGCGGGCCTGTCCCAGCTTGAGCGCGCTTTGCGCGTTGCGGGCGAAAAACACACGCTCAAGACTGACACCGTCGGGGCGATGAGATTGTATGACCTGCTGGATACCATGGTAAATGCGGCTCAACCGCTCGCCCTGGCCCTTCGCCCCGGCCGTGGCGATGGTGCCATGGGCGACATGAGAAAGGGAACTTCCGACGGCTTCAACCACGCCCCACCCTGTCACCATCGTTCCCGGGTCGATGCCAATTATTTTCACAGGAAGGGTTGATGCACGACTCGTACGCCGCTGCGAGGCCGCGGTCATCAGCTGGCCTTTTCGATCAATTCATCCGGGATATTAAAGTTGGCGGAGACACTCTGCACATCGTCGTGGTCCTCGAGCTCTTCGGTCAACTTGAGGATCTGTTCGACATGCTTCGCATCCACATTCACGGTATTCTTAGGAACCATTGTAATCTGAGCACTCGCAAGCGGCACTTTTCCCTGTTCCAGCTTTTCTTTGACTTTCTCGAAATCCTCAGGCTGTGTTACGATCTCGAAAATGTCTCCTTCCTCTTTGACATCTTCTCCGCCCGCGTCGAGCACAAGCCCGACGAGCCGGTCTTCATCGATCTGTGACTTTTCGACTGTAATCAGCCCGCGTTTGTCAAACATCCAGGAGACACAACCGGTTTCCCCCAAATTGCCCCCATGTTTGGTGAACAGCCGGCGAATTTCAGAAACGGTGCGATTCTTATTGTCCGTAAGGACCTGAGCAAGAATCGCCGCCCCGCCCGGCCCATAGCCCTCGTATTGGATCTCCTCGTAAGAGACGCCCTCGAGTTCGCCCGTTCCCTTCTTGATCGCCCTTTCGATGTTGTCGTTGGGCATACTCTGGGCCTTGGCAGTCGCAACGGCGGTTCGAAGCCGCGGATTGGCATTGATGTCTCCTCCACCCATCCGCGCCGCAACGCTAATTTCCTTGATGAGTTTGGTGAAGAGCTTTCCCCTTTTGGCGTCTTTCGCGGCTTTCTTGTGTTTGATCGAACTCCACTTTGAGTGACCCGACATAACGAATGACAACTCCCTTAAAATTATTGCCTGTAAGCTAGCACAATCCCCTGTCCGGGTAAACCGGCGAAACAGCCAATGACCAAAGACAACGATTTATAGTTTGACGTTCGTCGAAAAAGCACGTACAGTGCGTTAACATGTGAGACATCTGAGATAGGAAGCAAGGGGCTTGACTAACAGATCTCCCCTTACCCAAAGAAGCTAATCCGAACCCGGTTTCATCGGTTTAAATCTCGCCATCATGCTCTTCTTCGGGGTTAGGTCCCCAGAATAATAAACTACAACAGTTCCCGTGGCATTCAGTCAGGAGACGATTAATGACTTTTCCCCTTAGCCAAGTTTTAGGTTTTTTCTGTACTTTCTTGTATGGCAGCTTCTTCGAGTGGACGTTGCATAAATACTTGATGCACCAACCACGGTGGCAATACCCTTTTCGCGCCCATGCTGTGGTTCACCACGGTCTCTTTCGGACCGGGCCGCAGTACTTTCTTTCCGATGCAAAAGTCATCCGGAAGGTGCGGTTTGCCTGGTGGAACGCACCGATGATTCTCATCCTGCACAGTCCAGCGATTTTGTATATCGAGTATCTGCTCGGGTCGAACATCCTCTTCGGCGCTTTAAGCGCCATCGTTGCCTATTATTCCCTCTACGAATACCTCCACTATTGCATGCATATCCCTAAAGGGCGATGGTTGGAAAAGACGGTTTGGTTCCGCTGGTTGGACTCTCATCACCATATGCACCACAAACGACACTTTAATAATCTCAACGTCGTGCTGCCGTTGGCCGACATCGTGTTCGGGACGCTCATTCCGCGCAACGAACACCTGCCAGTCCCCGACCGCGAAGAAGGCGCGATCCAGGTCGGGGTGGTGTTGGCGGAATCATAGCACGCACAGCGGCAGATGACTTTTTTCTTTCTATCGATTTCGATATAATTTTTGCATCGATGACAGAGCCATTCCCATCGTCACGAGATCTTCCCGCCGAGCGTTCATGCCGCTGGTTGTTCTTCCTGCTGCCTTTGCTTTTTCTCACCGCCTGTTCCATTCCGCCGTCTATCGTCAAGCTGCCGTCTCCTCCAGAACCGCGCTTGATCCAGACGGGCATCGCCTCCTGGTATGGTCCGGGTTTCCACGGTAAACCGACGGCGAGTGGAACCATTTACGATCAAAACGATCTCACCGCCGCGCACCAAACGTTGCCATTGGGCAGCCGGGTCATGGTGACTAATTTGAATAATGGAAACGCGACGGAAGTCACCATCACTGACCGCGGCCCGTTCGCTAAGGGACGAATTATCGACTTGTCCTATGGCGCCGGTCGTTCTCTGGGAATGATCGGTCCCGGCACGATCCCGGTTCGACTCGAAGTGATCGAAAGCCCGTACAGGATCCAAACCATCCCCGCCTCTCTCGATTACACCCTTCAGCTGGGCTCTTTCTCGCAACGCGAAAACGCGGAACAACTCCGCGACCGCCTCGCAAAATCCCATGCGGACGTAACCATCGTGCCCCTTGAGGCGAAGGACGTGACTTACTATCGGGTACGGCTAGGGACATTCACCAATCGCGCGACTGCCGAAGAGCAGGCGCGCCAGCTGGCTCAAGCAGGATTTCCAGTGATCATCATGGAGAAGTAGGTGAATGTCGTCCGTTACGCAAATCTGAATTCGCGAGTCAATCTTGCCCCTCTCGCGCGGATCTTCGGAGCGATTTCCTTTTTTGCTTTTCTGGGTGGTTGCTTTTCTTCCACACCGACACCGTCGACTCCCGCGCCGGTGATTTCCTTCACCGATCTCAAAAACCGTGTCGGTCAGATTCGAGGACTCTCGCTAAAGCGGAATATTACGATTGAGGCGACGACGTCGAACGACGATGCCGGCGCGTCGGACAAAACGTTGACCGAGATGGATGGCCCGATGGTCGTTACGCAACTCGCCCGGGCCTATAAGCGTATCGGCCTACTACCCGAAAACACCGATTTCGCCAAAGCACTGGCGGATTATCGCCGTCTTGATCGAATCGCATATTACGAAGCCGAGCGCACGCGCGTCGTCGTTAGGCCGGAAGCGTCGAGCCTCGGGCGGGCGTTTTCTGCAACTAATCCCCGGGTTGCAGCGGAGGTCCCGGCAATCTTTGGAATCGTGCAGGCGCTCGACGAGCAACACTTTCAGTGGCAAGAGCGAATCAAGTCTATCGCCCTCGAGGATCGCCAGCTCGCGCTTCGGGCGCTGGCCGTGGGCGACGCGACTCTTGTGGCACTGACTCGCGTGAGCGGCAGCAAAATTCCCGCCGTATCGCCGGCAATGGCTGAAACCCTCGGCCGCTTGGCGTCAGCCGTGGAAAAGTTAGCGTCCGGCTTACCGGATTTCCTCCGCTGGAAGTTGGTTTTCCCCTATCGCGAAGGCAGCCAATTTGTTTCTTGGGCACATGCGACCAAGGGCTGGAACGGTGTCAACGCGCTGTTTGCCAACCCTCCTCTCTCTACGTCCCAAATTCTCCATCCAGAAAGATATTATGTTCAGCGGGAAAATCCGCTGCGCCTCTATCCCTGGGGGCTCGCGCGCCGAATGAAAGAAAGTGCAGTGGTAGAGCAAACCTTGGGCGAGTATCTGACGCGTCTGTTGCTCTCCACCGCCCGCTCCGAAAACGAGGCCGCACAGATCGCATCCGGCTGGCAGGGCGACTCACTTTCGGCCTATCAGGAAGGTGACAGGTTGGTGACGGCTTGGATCAGCGCGTGGAAAACCGAGAAAGAGGCGCGGGAATTCTTTCGCGCCTACGCAAGCGTTCAGGAAAGGTCACACCGTATCGGCTGGCAGGAATCCACGAACCGGAATGACAATTTACAAGCGGATATTTCCGGAGGGCAGTCCATGGTCCTGCAGATCAGAGGCCCGCTGGTTCTGCTGCTGGACGGGCTGCCGTTGGCTCGTTCCTTGGAACTGGCTCAAGAGACTTGGAAGGATTTGGAAACTGACAGGGAATCAATCGCAATTCCCTTCGACATCGCCGCAGGGAAGATTCAGTTGGCGTCGAGAAGGCGGTAGCGCCCGGCTTCGTTTTTTACCCGGCCTTCTTTGATCAGCTTGATCAGGTGCGCCTGCACGGAAAACTCGGCAATATTTTTGAGCGGTCCCGAAACATCTACGTAAATCGTTTGCGTAATCGCGCCGATGGTCTCATGTCCTTTACGCAAGGCGTCCAGGACCTGTTTCTGCCGCATCAATCGGTGTTCGATATATTCTCTGATCTTTGCTTCCGGTTTCCCCACCAGCGGCCCGTGGCCCGGCAAGATCAAGCTGATGTTGAATCCGAGCAGTTTTTCGAGGGAGCGGAGGTAATCCGTCATATCGCCGTCCGGCGGCCGGATCACGGACGTTCCGAAACCGAGGATGTGATCACCGCTGAAAAGCACCTGATCACCGGATTCGTAAAAACAGCAGTGGCCTGATTCATGACCGGGCGTATGCAGCACTTGCAGTTCGCCGCCGCCAAACTGGATTCGATCGCCCTCGCCGTACTGGAAGTCTTCGCCGCCCAGATAGCCCGCGCGCGAGCGATGAATGCCGATTTTCGCCCCGGTCCGTTTTCTTAACGCCAGCGCGCCGCCGCAGTGATCGCTGTGGATGTGCGTGAGCAGAATCTTATCAATCTTCTTGGCGCCCATCGCCTCCACTTGCTCGATGATCCCGTCGAGATTCGAATCGGCGCTGAGCGCAACGTCGATCACGAGCACCGCGCCCTCCCGTCCAACGACGTATTGATTCGTTCCTTGCAGCGTCATGTAACCGGGATTGTTCGCTGTGAAATGCCGGATGTATGGGGGTTCCGCCATAACCGTTTTGTCCGCACTTTCTCCATTAGCCGCAAACGCTCGCGTTCCCCCGAAGAAAAACGCCAGCGAAGAACGAGTTAGTATCGCCAGCGCTTCTCTCCGTGTGACCACGTGCGTGTTAGTTCTGCAGCAACTGTCTCAACACGTACTCTAGAATCCCGCCATGGCGGTAGTAGTCCCGCTCGGCTGGCGTGTCGATGCGGCAGGTGACCGCGAACTCTTTCACCTTGCCGCCGTCACTTGTCGCCCTCACGGTGAGATCCTGTCTCAACTTGAGCCCAGAAGAGATCCCGCGAACATCGAACTTCTCGAATCCCGTGAGGCCGAGCGTCTGGAGATTTTCGCCGGGCTTGAACTGCAAAGGAACGATGCCCATGCCGATCAGGTTGCTCCGATGAATGCGCTCATAGCTCTCTGCGATGGCTGCTTTGACGCCGAGGAGTCTCGGTCCTTTCGCCGCCCAGTCGCGCGATGATCCTGAACCGTATTCTTTCCCGGCGATCACGATCAAAGGAACGCCCTCTTTCTGGTACTGCATCGCCGCGTCGTAGATGGACATCTGCTTTTTTTCAGGGAGATGCACCGTCCAGCCGCCTTCCGTGCCGGGCGCGAGTTGGTTCTTGAGACGCACATTGGCGAAGGTTCCACGCATCATGACTTCATGGTTGCCGCGCCGCGCGCCGTACTGATTGAAGTCTTTCGGCTGGATGCCATGCTCCGTCAGGTACTTGGCCGCGGGGCCGTTCTTTTCGATGGAGCCGGCAGGTGAAATATGATCGGTCGTGATCGAATCGCTCAACACCGCCAGGACCCGGGCTCCGGTGATGTCCTTCGGCTGCGACGGCGTTTTGGTCATGCCTTCGAAGTAGGGCGCCGCGCGCACGTAAGTCGAGTTTGGATCCCACGCGAAGAGCTCGCCTTCGGGTGTCGGCATCTTCTTCCAGCGCTCGTCGCCCTCGAAGACCTCGCCGTATTCCTTTTTGAACATCTCCGATCGCACCGACCTGGCGATTTCGTCGCGAACCTCTTCCGGCGTCGGCCAGATGTCTCTTAAATAGACAGGGGTTCCTTTCTGGTCGTTGCCCAAGGGTTCGGTGGTGATGTCCATGTCCATCCGGCCCGCCAACGCATAAGCGACGACGAGCGGCGGCGAAGCGAGATAATTGGCGCGCACCTGCGGGTGAATCCGGCCTTCGAAGTTTCGGTTGCCGGAGAGGACCGCGCATGCAACGAGATCGCCTTCCTGGATGCCGGCGGAGATCGGCTCCGGCAGCGGTCCGCTGTTGCCGATGCAAGTCGTACAGCCGTAACCCACGAGGTAAAAGCCGAGCTCTTCCAGGTAGGGCAAAAGACCGCTCTCCTTTAAATAATTCGTCACGACCTTCGATCCCGGCGCCAGACTCGTCTTTACCCACGGCTTAGCCTTCAGTCCCTTTTCTCCCGCTTTCTTCGCCAGCAGGCCGGCGCCGATCAGCACAGAAGGGTTCGACGTATTTGTGCAGCTCGTAATCGCCGAGATCACCACCGTGCCATGTCCGAGCGTGGCGCGGTCGCCGTTCAGTTGCACGGAGACAGTTTTGTCCGGCGCGCCGCTTCTCATCAGGCTCGGCAGCGCTTCTTGGAAAGCGCTCTTCGCCTTTGCAAGCGGCACCCGATCCTGCGGCCTTTTCGGCCCCGCCAGACTCGGCTCCACTGTGTCGAGGTCGAGTTCCAACGCGTCGGTGAATACCGGATCGGGCGACGCGTCGGTGCGGAACATCCCCTGTTCTTTGGTATAGGCTTCTACCAGCTCGATCAGCTCCGGATCACGGCCGGTAAGCCGCAAATATCTCAGCGTCTCGTTATCCACGGGGAAGAAACCGATGGTCGCGCCATATTCCGGCGACATGTTTCCGATGGTTGCTCTGTCCGCGACGCTCAGGCTGGAAAGCCCCGAGCCGTAGAACTCGACGAATTTTTCCACCACCCCTTTTTTACGCAACATCTGCGTGACCGTGAGAACGAGATCCGTGGAAGTGGCGCCCGCGCGGAGTCTGCCGTGCAGCTTGAACCCGATAACATCGGGGATGAGCATGATGATCGGTTGTCCGAGCAGTGCCGCCTCGGCCTCGATGCCGCCCACGCCCCAGCCGACAACGCCTAGACCATTGATCATTGGCGTGTGGGAATCCATTCCCACAACCGTGTCCGGGTAAGCGATAGTTGCGCCGTTCTGTTTGGCCCGGAACGTCACTTGGCCCAGGTACTCCAGATTGACCTGATGGCAGATGCCGGTGTCCGGCGGCACGACTCTAAAATTGCTGAACGCTTTTTGCCCCCAACGTAAAAACGCGTAGCGCTCGACGTTGCGCTCGAACTCGATCTTGGAGTTCGCTTCGAACGCCAACGAGGAGCCGAATTGATCCACCTGCACCGAGTGGTCGATCACGAGATCGCACGGCGCCAGGGGATTGATCCTTTTCGGATCGCCGCCGAGCCGCTTCATCGCCTCGCGCATGACCGCGAGATCCACCACGGCCGGCACGCCCGTGAGATCCTGCGTCAAAACCCGCGCCGGCATGAAGGCGATTTCCTTTTCCTGCTTTGCTTTGGGATTCCAATTCGCCAGCCCTTCGATGTCGCCCCTGCTCACGTGATGATTGTCTTCCTGTCTGAGCAGGTTTTCCAACAGGACTTTCAAAGAAACCGGCAGCCGCGAGACGTTCTTGAAGCCGGCCTTTTCCAAGAGATCGAGCCGGAAAATATCGTAGCTCTGGTCGCCGATGGTGAGCGTCTTTCGCGTGCCGAAACTGTCCACATACTTCTGTGTCATTGAAAGCTCCTTATATAGGGTTATGGGTGGGCTGTCCTATTTTGTAGCCAGGCCGGGAAGATAAAGCAACAGGGAGGCTAAATCATCAGAGCGCCGCACTGAACCTTGACAAGCCCTTTGAGCGGCACGACAATCGCCGCATTGAATATAAATATTCAAGGGTCGGGGGGATAAACGGGTGAAACGGCTTTATCTTATTGTCAGCCGAGATTTTTGTTACACGGGTCTAGCTTAAAGAAGCGATTAGGGTAAGATCCGTGGCGAGGCGCCGCAGCAAGTTGCGGGTGGCTCGTCTATCGCGACTTAAACCGGTTTGTATGCCAAAACGATGACGACAAGACACGGTGAATTTTCATGGCGATTGCAATCGAAAAATATTCTCCGGAGCAATTAGATCCGACGGTTTCAGTCCTCGCCGACGCATTCGTGACCAACCCGCTCCACGTGTCTGCTTTCGGGCCGCAACGTATCGACCAAAACCGATTGTTTTTCCGGATCGGCCTGCGGCACATGTTCATCGGTCAAGCTTTTGTCGCGCTGGTGGACGGCGCTGTTCGCGGATACGTGCATTTTAACCCTTCTCCACACTGCCTTCCGGCGCCGGAGGAGATTCCGACGGCGGTAGCAACTCTGCTGACCCCGCTCGGCGAGGCAATTCCACGGGTCGTGAAATGGTTCGCAAGATGGTGCCACCTAGATCCTGACCAACCCCACGTGCATCTGGGACCTATCGGCGTCTCACCGAAAACTCAGGGCAAGGGAGTCGGCACAGCATTGATGAATCGCTACATCGAACATCTCGATCAGGAAAGGATCGCCGGCTATCTCGAAACCGACCGGCCGGAGAATGTGGAGTTCTATAAAAGATTCGGTTTCGTCGTTCAGCGCGAAGAAGAGCTCATCGGCACGCCGACCTGGTACATGTGGCGGGCGAGGAATCAGTGAAGTCACCTCTTGTATCCCAAGCTGATTATCTGCAAGTCTGCGCTTTGATTATTTACGCTTGCTGGTAACTATGCTCCTAGTGTAAAAATACAGGTCGCACCGCAACCGGCGGCGGAATTACGCCGCTCGCGGGCATCGCTGCGATTTCAATTGAGGAGAGAGTATGGTCGCCACCGACTCGACCGCCCCGCTGACTGCGCGCTCGGGCACGCTCCAGACCTACAATGCCGCAGTCGATTTGATCGAACGCAATCTCGCCGTCCGGCCAGAGAAGATCGCTTACATCGATGACTATGGAGCCTACACCTATGCCGAGCTGGCACGGCGGGTGAATCGCTGCGCCAATGCCTTGACCGGTCTTGGCCTGGCGCTGGAAGCGCGTGTCCTGCTGTGCTTGACCGACACGGTCGATTTTCCGTCGGTGTTTCTCGGCGCGATCAAAGCCGGTATTGTACCGGTCGCCGTCAACACATCGCTTACCAGCGGCGAGTACGATTTCATGCTCCGTGACAGCCGCTCCCAAGCTCTGATCGTTTCCGAACCGCTGCTGCCCGCATTCAAGCCGATCTTTGACGCTCAACCTTTTCTTAAGCACATCGTGGTGTCGGGTGGCAGCACATCCGGCTACCCTCAGCTTGGCGATTTGATCGCCGCAGCGGGATCGGACTTCACCGCCGCGCCGACGCGCTCCGACGAGCCCTGCTTCTGGCTCTACTCTTCCGGCTCCACCGGCACGCCGAAAGGCACGGTGCACGTGCAAACGAGTCCGATCCGGACCGCCGAGCTTTACGCGCAACCGATTGTCGGCATCCAGGAGAGCGATGTCGTGTTCTCCGCGGCCAAGCTGTTTTTCGCCTACGGACTAGGCAACGCGCTCACTTTTCCGCTTTCCGTCGGGGCGACCACGGTCTTGCTGAGCGAGCGTCCGATCCCAGCCGCTGTGTGCCGCGTCCTGCGACAGCATCGCCCGACGATTTTTTACGGTGTGCCAACTCTCTACAGCGCGCTGCTCGCAAGTCCCGATCTGCCGAAACGCGAAGAGCTCAACTTGCGCCGGTGCATATCGGCCGGAGAAGCGCTGCCGCCCGACGTCGGCCGCCGCTGGCTCGAACACACGGGCTTGGAGATCCTCGACGGCCTGGGCTCGACCGAGATGCTGCATATCTTTTTGTCGAACCAGCCGGGTTCAGTGCGCTACGGTACTACCGGCAAGCCGGTTCCCGGCTATGACATTCGCCTGGTCGATGAAGAAAACCAGCCGGTCCCCAAAGGAGAAATCGGCGAGTTGCAGGTCGCCGGCCCGACCAGCGCCGCGCTTTATTGGAACAACCGCGAGAAAAGCCGCAGCACGTTTCTCGGTCCATGGACCAAAAGCGGCAACAAGTACATCGAGAGCGAGGACGGCTACTTCACCTACTGCGGCCGCGCCGACGACATGCTCAAGGTGAGCGGTATGTGGGTCTCGCCATTCGAGGTCGAGGCCGCGCTCGCCTCACACGAGGCGGTGCTCGAAGCCGCGGTCGTCGGTCACGCCGATGAAAACGGCCTGATCAAACCCAAGGCTTTTATCGTGCTGCGGCCAGACGTTCAGCAAGCGCCCGAGCTCGCCGCCACCTTGCAGCAACACGTCAAAGACCGGCTGGCGCCGTACAAATACCCGCGCTGGGTCGAATTCGTACCGGAGCTGCCGAAAACCGCGACCGGCAAGATCCAGCGCTTCAAGCTGCGCGCAGTTACCGGCGCGTGAGACTCAGGCCGCAGACAATTTTCACATACCACGGAGGAGATTATGGGCTTCGGACCCAACTTGAACCGCCGGCAGTTCCTGGCACAGGCCGGCCTGCTCACGGCGGGCGCATTGTTACCGACGCGCTTCGCGCTGGCGCAGATGCAAAAGATCCGCATCGGCCTGATGCTGCCTTATACGGGAACCTATGCGCAACTCGGCGTCGCCATCACCAACGGCTTTAAGCTCGCCGTAGCCGAGCGCGGCGGCAAGCTCGCCGGACGCGAGATCGAGTATTTCACGGTCGACGACGAATCGGAGCCAGCCAAAGCGCCGGAGAATACCAACAAGCTGGTGCAGCGCGACAGGGTCGACGTGCTGGTTGGCACGGTGCACAGCGGCGTCCAGATGGGCATGGTGAAGATCGCCAAAGAAGCCGGGACACTCATGATTATTCCCAACGCTGGGTTAGATGCCGCCACCGGCGCGCTGTGCGCCCCGAATATTTTTCGGACCTCTTTTTCGAATTGGCAGCCGTCCTATCCGATGGGCAAAGTTCTGGCGGACCGCGGCGTTAAGAACGTGGTGACCCTCGCCTGGAAGTACGGCGCCGGCGAAGAGGCGACCGCCGGCTTCAGCGAAGGGTTTATCAAGGCCGGAGGCAAGTCGGTTCGAGGGCTATGGGTCCCCTTTCCCAATGTCGAGTTCCAAGCGTTACTCACCGAGATTGCCTCGATCAAGCCCGACGCGGTATTCGTGTTTTTTGCCGGCGGCGGCGCGGCGAAGTTCATCAAGGACTATGCCGCAGCGGGGCTCAGGAAACAGATCCCGCTGTTCGGCTCAGGCTTTCTCACCGACGGCGTCTTGGACGCAGTGGACGACGCCGCGCAGGGAATCGAGACCACGCTGCATTACGGCGATGGCCTCGACACAAAACGCGACCGCGACTTTCGCAGCGCCTATTCTAAGGCCTACAAGAGCGATCCCGACGTCTACGCGGTACAGGGTTACGACGCAGCTCTGCTGCTCGCCGTAGGAGTCAACGCCGCCAAGGGCGACATCACCAAGAAAAAAGAAATGATCGCGGCGATGGAAAAGGCCAAAATCGACAGCCCGCGGGGCACCTGGACTATGTCCAAGGCTCACAATCCGATCCAGGACATTTACCTGCGCAAAGTGGTCGGCCGCGAGAATAAAGTGATCGGAGTAGCGCACAAGGCACTTGCCGATCCAGCGCGCGGCTGCAAGATGTAGCGACTCGATAAAGTTCAGTACACTGCCCGGCTTGCAGCCCTGAAACGGGCGAGCTGTATTCGACGGCTTGAACGTCTTGAACATTTTGAACTGCTTGAACCCTCATTCCAAATGTTTTACCTGATCCAACTCCTGAACGGCGTTCAGTACGGCCTGCTGTTGTTCCTGCTGGCGAGCGGTTTGACGCTTATTTTCGGCATCATGGGCGTGATCAATCTTGCGCACGGCAGTTTTTACATGGTCGGCGCCTATCTCGCTTACTGGCTCGCCGGCATTACGGGCAGCTTTTGGCTCGCCCTCCCGCTCGGCGTCGGCACCGCGCTCGTTATCGGCGTGTTGCTGGAGGTTACGCTGTTCAGCCGTTTGTACAAGCGCGACCACCTTTACCAGGTGCTGCTCACCTTCGGCCTGATTCTGATCTTCGAGGAGCTCAGAAGCATCCTCTTCGGCGACGATGTGCACGGCGTGGCGGTGCCCGCCGTGCTCAGCTACTCGGTGCGCCTCACTGACACGCTGTCCTATCCGGTGTACCGACTGTTCATTACTTTTGTTTGCTTGCTGCTCGCGGGCGCGCTGTATCTCGTAATTCAAAAGACCCGTCTTGGCATGATGATCCGCGCCGGCAGCAGCAATCGTGAAATGGCGGCTTCGCTCGGCGTCAACATTCCTTTGCTGTTCGCTCTCGTATTCGCGTTCGGAACGGCGCTCGCTGCGTTTGCCGGCATGATCGCCGCGCCGACATCTTCCGTGTTTCCCGGCATGGGTAACCAGATCCTGATCATCTGCTTCGTGGTCGTGGTCATCGGCGGCATCGGCTCAATCAACGGCGCAATGATCGCCTCGCTTGCCATCGGACTCGCCGACACCCTCGGCAAAGTGCTCGCTCCGGAGTTTTCCGCAATGGCGGTTTATTTTTTGATGGCTATCATTCTCTTGTGGCGGCCCCAAGGGCTCGTCAACAAGACGTAACCTTCAAGTGGCGAACACACATTTTACCCGCGCCGTGCTGTTACTGGGCGCCTTGCTGCTCGCCGCCTTTCCGCTGATCGGATTAACCTTCTATATTCAACTCGGCGCGAAAATCATGATCATGGCGATCTTTGCCATGAGCCTCGATCTCCTCGTCGGCCATACCGGCCTGGTGAGCCTGGGACACGCCGCCTACTTCGGGCTCGCGGCTTATATGCTGGCGCTGATCACGCCCAAGTATGAGGCCGCGAGCCTCTGGCTCACGCTCCCTGTCGCGATCGTCGCCGCCGCCGCTGCCGCTTTGGTCATCGGCTTTCTGGTTGTCCGCACGAGGGGAGTATACTTCATCATGGTGACGCTCGCTTTCGCGCAGATGCTCTATTCGCTATTCCACGACACCAAGTTGGGCGGTGGCTCGGATGGCATTTACATCAACATCAGACCCGAACTCACTGTGGGCAGCATCAAGCCGCTCGATCTCGAAGACCCGGTGCAGTTTTATTATTTGGTCTTGATGTTCATGCTCGGTGTATACGCCTTTTTGAATAAGCTGCGCTGTGCACCGTTCGGACGCGCGCTGGCAGGCATCAGAGCCAACGAAAATCGTATGCGTTCCATCGGCTACCCGGTATTCGGTTACAAGCTCGGCGCCTTCGTGCTGGCCGGCGCCCTGGCTGGATTGGCCGGCTATCTCGCCGCCTGCCAGTTCGGCTTCGTCAACCCGGAAATTCTCGCCTGGCATCAGTCAGGCACGGTGCTCATGATGGTGATTCTCGGCGGCATGGGCAGGTTTCACGGCGCGATCATCGGCGCGTTTGCCTACATCCTGCTGCAAGAGTTGCTCTCGGCCTCGGCCATGTTCGGCGCCTACGCCAAACATTGGCAGCTCGCCATGGGCAGCTTGATCGTGCTGATCGTCCTTGTTCTGCCGCGGGGACTCGCAGATCTTCTAGAATACGGCGCCGTCGTGTACAAACGCCAGCGCATGCGCGCTGCGGGGTAAGCTGTAAATGACCGAGCCACTCCTGCAAGTCCTTGGACTATCGAAGAGCTTCGGCGGACTCGCCGCGGTCGATAACGTGTCGCTCGAAGTCAGCGCCGGAGCGCTGCACGCGGTCATCGGTCCCAATGGAGCGGGAAAAACGACCTTGATCAATTTGCTCTCGGGCGATTTGCCGGCCAGCGCTGGCAGCATTCTGTACCGCGGCGTGGAGATAGCGCACCTCACGCCGGAAAAGCGCTCGCGCCTGGGCGTCGGCCGCAGCTATCAGAAGGTCAATATATTTCCCGGATTCAGCGCCTTTGAAAACTGCCGGCTGGCGGCGCAATCCCGCGAGCCGCGCCCGTTCAACTGGCTTCGGGATGCAACCAAGTACGACGCGATCATGGAAAATGCCCGGCGGGCGCTGTCGGCTGTGGGTTTGGCGCACCGAGCGGATGCGTTCGCATCCATACTGAGTCATGGCGAGCAGCGTCAACTCGAGATCGCAATGTCGCTCGCCACCGATCCGACACTGCTGCTGCTCGACGAGCCCCTCGCCGGCATGGGCACGGAAGAGTCTTTGCAGATGATCGAGCTGATCGGCGGGCTGGCCGAGACTCACGCGATATTGATGGTCGAGCACGACATGGATGCGGTATTCCGACTGGCCCGGGTGCTCACCGTGATGGTCAACGGCAAGACTTTGGCCTCGGGAGCGCCGGAGGCAATCCGTGCGAACCGGGAAGTACAAAGCGCCTATCTGGGCAACGCGGACGGCATCGAATGAACCACACTCCTATCATCGAAGCCCAGGACCTGCACAGCTATTACGGCGCAAGCCATATTTTGCATGGCATCGACTTTTTCGTGCGACCGGGAGAAGCCGTCGGCCTGATGGGACGAAATGGCATGGGAAAAACGACGTTGATTCGCACGCTAGTCGGTCACGTCGAGCCGCGCCGCGGCGAAGTCAAAATCAACGGCCGCGTCATGACGGCGGCGCCGCCGCACCTGATCGCGCGCGAGGGCATCGCTTATGTTCCCGAGGGAAGAGGCATCTTTGCCAATCTCTCGGTGCGGGAGAATCTGATCATGGCGGCGCGTGTTGGCAAGGACGGCAGGCGCGATTGGAGCTACGAGCGCGTACTGGAGACTTTCCCGCGGCTGCGCGAGCGGCTGTCGCTCGGCGGACAGCAGCTCTCCGGCGGCGAGCAGCAGATGCTGACCATCGGCCGCGCGCTCATGACTAACCCGAATCTGCTGATCCTCGATGAAGCCACCGAGGGGCTGGCGCCGCTGATCGCCCAGGAGATTTGGCGCATCATCCGCGCGGTGCGCGGAACCGGCATCGCCGCCATCATCGTCGACAAGAACTATGCCGCCGTGTCCGCGCTCACCGACCGCAACGTCGTCCTAGTCAAAGGACGCATTGTCTTCGAGGGCACCGGCCACGAACTGCGCGAGAGGCCGGAGCTTTTGCATCAGCATCTCGGCATCTGACAAAGGAATCGGCACGGCATTGATAAAAACACTACGTCGAGCAATTCAAAAACAAACGGGCCGAAGAAGTTGGAATCCTACAAAAAATTCGGCTTCCTCGTTCAACGCGAAGAGCAACTCATCGGGGCGCGGACGTGGTATATAGGGCGGGCGAAGAACGAGTAATCCTGTCGTCCTTAGAACGGAAGGAAAAGAATCCCCG
>VBKE01000221.1 GCA_005879605.1 Deltaproteobacteria bacterium | reverse complement strand
ACGTCAACCCGACGATTTTGAATCACTATGGACTCGGTCTGGAGGATCTGCGGGGGGTTTTGAACAGCGCCAATGCCAACCGCCCCAAGGGTGCTCTCGCAAATCAAGACCACACCTGGTCGCTCGGCGCCACCGACCAACTGTTGAAAGCCGACGGCTATCGATCTCTCGTTGTCACCTACAAGAACGGCGGAGCAGTGCGCCTATCCGACGTCGCCACCGTCACCGACTCAGTGGAGGATATTCGCACGGGTGGCCTCGCCAACGGCAAGCCTGCGGTTCTAATCATCGTGTATCGCCAACCGGGCGCCAATATTATCGACACCGTCGATCGGGTTCTCGAGCTGCTGCCGTCACTTCGAGCTTCTTTCCCTCCGACCATTAACCTTTCCGTAGTTTTAAATACTACTACGACGATTCGAGCCTCGGTCGAGGGCATTCAGATTACGCTGTTGATTTCAATCGCTCTGGTTATTCTCGTGGTGTTCCTTTTCTTGCGCAGCGTCCGATCAACGATCATCCCGAGCGTCGCCGTGCCGATCTCCCTCATCGGCACGTTCGGCGGGATGTACCTCCTCGGTTACAGTTTGGACAATCTATCGCTCATGGCGCTCACCATCGCGACAGGCTTTGTCGTCGACGACGCCATCGTCGTTATCGAAAATATCACCCGCCACTTGGAGCAGGGAGTGGCGCCCTTTGAGGCAGCGCTGCTCGGCGCCAAAGAGATCGGTTTCACGGTCGTTTCCATCAGCTTGTCGCTGGTGGCGGTTTTCATCCCGATTCTGATGATGGGGGGCATCGTCGGCCGTCTCTTTCGCGAGTTCGCTGTTACCCTTTCGCTGGCAATCGTGGTGTCGTTGCTGGTGTCGCTGACCACGACGCCAATGATGTGCGCGAAGCTGCTCCGGTCTCACGATGAGGAGAAACACGGGCGGCTCTACCAGGCAAGCGAGCGGGCGTTCCAGTGGATTCTCGGCAAGTACGAGTCCTCCCTCGCCTGGGTACTGCGGCATCAACCGGTCATCCTCGTGGTAACCCTTCTGACGATGGGAGCAACCGGGTTTCTTTACGTGAAGGTCCCCAAGGGCTTCTTTCCCCAGCAGGACACCGGCCGAATCAACGGATCGATTCAGGGCGACCAGGACATTTCCTTTCAGGCGATGCGGGGACGAATCACGCAATTGGCGACCACCGTGCTGGAGGACCCCGCGGTGGATGCGGTGATGGGCTTTAATGGCGGCGGATTCGGCAGACCGTTGAATACGGGCAATATGTTTATCACCCTAAAGCCGCTGTCGGAACGCCAGATCAACGCCGATCAAATCATCGCACGATTGCGCGCCAAGCTCGCTCGCATTCCGGCGGTCACACTCTACCTTCAGCCGGTGCAGGACGTGCGTGTGGGCGGCCGCGCCAGCAACGCTCAGTACCAGTACACCTTGCAAGGCGACAATGTTCAGGATCTCCTGGTTTGGGGGCCGCGCATGCTCCAGAAGCTCAGAACCGTGCCCGGACTGCTCGACTTAAATAGCGATCAGCAAACTAAGGGGCTCGAGGCGGGGCTCGTCATCGATCGCGCCACCGCGTCAAGGCTCGGCATCACGGCACAAATGATCGACAATACGCTTTACGACGCCTTCGGCCAGCGCCAAGTATCGACGATGTATACGCAGCTCAACCAGTACCATGTCGTGCTCGAAGTGGACCCTCAGTTCTGGCAAAATCCCGAAAGCCTAAAGCATATCTATGTCAAAACGCCCGCCGGCGCTCAGGTCCCTTTAAGCGCTTTCACCCATTACGAACCAGCGACTGCGCCGCTCGTGGTGAACCACCAGGGCCAGTTTCCCGCCGTCACGTTGTCGTTTAATTTACGGCCCGGCCTGGCGCTCGGCGACGCCGTGGAGGCGGTTGAGCAAGCCGGCCGTGAGATTGGTCTGCCCGGCAATATTCACGGCAGCTTTCAAGGAACGGCGCGAGCATTTCAATCCTCGCTCGCCAGCGAACCACTGCTCATCGCCGCGGCACTGGCGACCGTCTACATCGTACTCGGAATGCTCTATGAGAGCACCATTCATCCGGTTACGATCCTATCCACCCTGCCATCGGCGGGATTGGGCGCATTGCTGGCGCTGGTTCTCTGCGGCACCGACTTGAGCGTCATTGCGCTCATCGGCATTATCTTGCTCATCGGCATTGTCAAGAAGAACGCCATTCTGATGATCGACTTTGCCCTGGAGGCTGAGCGCAACGAAGGGAAAAAGCCGGTGGATGCCATTTATCAGGCCTGCCTGCTGCGGTTTCGTCCCATTATGATGACCACGATGGCGGCGCTGCTCGGCGGACTGCCGCTCGCGCTGGGAACGGGGGTGGGCTCGGAGCTGCGCCGGCCGTTGGGGATTGCTATCGTCGGCGGGCTGATTGTCAGCCAGATGCTGACGCTCTACACAACGCCGGTGATTTATCTCTATCTCGACCGCCGCAGACTATGGTTCGAGGGCCTGCGGGCGAGGCGCGCGCGGCCCATCGCAGAACATGTTGGTTAAAAGAAACAGGTATGCTGAACCGGACGCGAGAGGGTTTGACCCAGATGAGACAACGCGGATGGATGCTGGCCGCGGCGACGGTCATGCTTTCCGTGCTGTCCGCTTGCAGCGTCGGGCCGGACTACGTGAAGCCGGCGGTGGCAGTGCCATCGAATTACAAGGAGAACGAAGGGTGGCAAGTAGCGCAACCGAAAGACGCAACCCTCCGGGGAAACTGGTGGGAGATGTTCAGCGATCCACAACTGAATGCTCTCGAAGAACAAGTTGATATCTCAAATCAAAACGTGGCCCGGGCGGAAGCGCAGTTTCGCCAGGCGCGCGCGCTCGTCCAACAATCCCGAGCGAGTTACTTTCCGACGGTGACAATCGGCGTGGGCCTGAATAACTCCAGTAAGTCCACGACGCTTGCAAGCACCGCGGGCATGAGGACGGCGCCCATGCTATATTCACTGCCCATCGATGTTTCGTGGGAAATAGATGTCTGGGGTCGGATTCGCCGCCTGGTGGAGTCCAGCCAAGCCGGCGCCCAGGCGAGTGCTGCGGATCTCGAAACTGCGCGCTTGAGCGCGCGGACCGAACTGGCGCAAGACTATGTTCAGCTACGAACACTCGATACGCAGAAACAGCTTCTCGACGCGGCTGTCGCCGACTTTCAGAAATCGCTAGAGTTGACCAACAATCGATACGCAAGCGGCGTCGCTTCGAGGGCGGATGTACTCCAGGCGGAGACCCAGCTCAAGACGACCCAGGCACAGGCGATCGACGTAGGCGTGCAGCGCGCGCAGCTCGAGCATGCAATCGCGCTGCTGATCGGTAAGCCCGCCTCCGCTGTCTCTATTCCCGCGGCGCCATTGACTGCAACCACGCTGCCGCCACCGATTCCGTTAGGGGTGCCGTCGGAGGTCCTGGAGCGCCGGCCCGACATCGCCGCCGCCGAGCGGCAGGTTGCCGCTGCCAACGCGCAGATCGGAGCAGCCCAGGCGGCCTATTATCCAACGGTTTCGCTGGGTGCCACGGGCGGCTTTGAAAGTTCCGGCCTGGGCCAGTGGCTGTCGTCACCAAGTCGTTTCTGGTCGGTTGGACCAGCGATTTCAGAGACCATTTTCGACGGCGGTCTGCGAGCGGGTCTGACCGACCAGGCTCGCGCAGTCTACGATGGCAGTGTCGCCTCGTACCGAGAGACCGTGCTAAGCGCATTCCAAGAGGTCGAAGATAACCTCGCCGCGCTTCGGATTCTCGAAAGCGAAGCCCAGGTGCAGGATGAGGCCGTAAAGGCTGCACAGCAATCCGTCGCCGTGATCACCAACCAATATCGCGCAGGCATCACGAACTATCTCACTGTTATCACCGCTCAAACAGCCGCGCTCACCAATGAAAGAACCGCCGCGACCATTCTTGGGAATCGGTTGAACGCCGCCGTGCTTTTGATCAAAGCTTTGGGCGGTGGGTGGAATACGACTAATCTGCCTTGATCCTCCCAACGTGGGCGGAATGCAGCGATTTTCGCTAGTGGGTTATTTAGAATCTACGTTTAACCCTAAGAAAGATTCCTCGCTTCGCGCTCGGAATCCCGAACGGAGCGAGGGATCTTGACCGAAACGAACAATACGCGAATTCCCTTCAGTGTCATATCTGTGTTAGGCTGGCTCAAGTCATGTCACAGGGAGCGATCATGTTCGATGCTCAAAAGATTCAGCCGCACATCGTCTTTAGTGATCTGCGAGAGTGGATGCGCGAAGCCGAGAAGCTGGGCGAGCTCAAGACCGTTCTCGGCGCGTCATGGCAGGAAGAGATCGGGCTTGCCGCCGACGTTGTGATCCCGCCGGACGATGGACCGGCAGTCGTCTTCGACGAGGTGCCGGGATGTCCCAAGGGATTTCGCGTGCTATTTCCCGGTCATCTGACCAAGCAGGAGCTCAGCCAGGCGTATTTTGATCATTATCAAACCAACTCTCAACACATCCCACCGGTGATCGTCGGTGACGGTCCGGTGTTTGAAAACGTTTTGACGGGAGATGACATCGATGTGACCAAATTTCCCGCGCCGGTCTGGCACGTCAATGACGGCGGTCGCTACATCGGCACGGGCGGTTACTCGGTCACTATGGACCCCGACGAGCGCTGGATCAACGTCGGTTGCTACCGTTCGATGATCCACGATCGCAAGTCGGTGGGTCTGCTCATTGTTCCTGGGAAACATGGCTACATGCACCGTGAGAAATATTTTAGCCGCGGCGAGCGCATGCCCATCGCGCTCGTGGTCGGCGGCGATCCGCTCTTTTTCTTTATGGCCGGAACCGAGCATCCTTACGGCGTCTGCGAGTACGACATCGTCGGCGGCATGCGGCGAAAGCCGGTGGAGTTGGTGCGCGGCAAGCTGACCGGCTTGCCATTTCCGGCGAGCGCCGAGATCGTCCTCGAAGGATTTTTAGACAACAATGTTCGCAAAAACGAAGGACCGTTTGGCGAGTGGACCGGATACTACGCGACGGGGGACAGCGCCCAGCCGGTGCTCGATATTCAGGCGA
Source organism: Deltaproteobacteria bacterium (assembly GCA_005879605.1). Classification (GTDB taxonomy): domain Bacteria; phylum Desulfobacterota; class Binatia; order UBA9968; family UBA9968; genus DP-1. Next base: position 2,975 of record VBKE01000221.1, on the reverse strand, counting down.
TTTATCACCGCAATGATCCGATTATCCTGGGCGTCCCGCCACTCGGCGGCGGTTCGGATGAGATGGCGCGTTATCGCGCTGTCATGCGCTCGGCCATGCTCAAGTGCGAGCTAATGGGCGCGGGCGTGCCGGATGTCCGCCAGGTCTGGTGTCATGAAGTCGGCGCTTCGCGCATGCTTCACGGCATCGCCATCAAGCAGCGCTATCCGGGCCACGCCAAACAAGCCGGCGTGCTCGCATCGAGCTGCGGTTCGACGGTCTATGGCTGCAAATTCGTTGTCGTGGTCGACGACGATATCGACGTGTCGAACTTCGAGCAACTGATGTGGGCGATGGTAACCCGTTGCGATCCCGCTACCTCGATGGATATCTTGCGCCGGATGCGCACGTCGCCAGCGGACCCGCGGCTCACGCCCGAGCAGCGCAAGATGCGCGATCTGACCAATTCTCGCGTCGTGGTAGATGCGACCCGGCCTTACGATTGGATAGACAAATTCCCGCGGGTCAACGCTCCGAGCCCGGAAGTTGCGCACAAGGCGCGGGAAAAGTTCGGTTACTTGTTAAGTTAAACGATGAGTCGCCCCTTAGCTTAGGCTCCCTCCGCAGTTTGAAATCAAAAAATTCTCCGTGAGGTAAAAGACGGACTCGCGGTCTGTGACTGCGAGTCCGTTGGCCGAACTGAATATCTGACGAGAATTCTATCGAACGACGAGTTTTCGCCTCTTTGGTAAGTTGCCTGCTGAGTACCAACCTTTGCAATACGACGGCGTTTGCCGTAACACTCATGCTTAGCACTTCATTGACGGCGGCAACGCGTGTACAAACTTTGGGAAATTAGACCTCTTCGGACAATCCGACATCGAAATTTTCGTCTTCTCTTGGAGGGCGCGCTCATTTCAAGTTCCGGCGACTTCATGCAGAACGTCGCTCAAAGCTGGCTGGTGTGGGAGCTGACGCGGTCCCCTTTGGCGATTGGCGTAGTTGCCTTTTTTGACAGCATGCCCCGACTATTGATCGGCGCGCTGGGTGGTGCGATTGCGGATCGCTTTGATCGACGCCGGGTGCTATTGATCACTCAGACGCTGGCTATGATCCAAGCCATCATCTATTGGCTGGCGGTGTGGTTTAAAGTGATCGCTTTCTGGCACATCGTTGTATTGGCGTTTTTCTTAGGGATCGTCAATACGATCAATCAGACGGCGCGCCAGTCGCTGGTCAACAGCCTCGTTCCTAAAGAGGAGTTGCTCAATGCCATCGGGCTACAATCATCCGTTTTTAACTTCTCAAAGATTCTCGGGCCTTCGGCGGGCGGGGTCATCATCGCGTCCATTGGTGTCGCCGGTTGCTTCTTTGTCAACGCGGTGAGTTTTCTCGCGCTCATCTATAATCTTTACCTCATGGATTTGCCTCCCTGGGAGGGACGAGTTGGTCGGCAAAGCATTTGGGAGGACATCAAAGAAGGTTTTGTTTACGTTCGTGGCAGCAGGCGCATCTTACATATCATCTCGATCTCTTATGTAATGGCCATGTTCGGCGCGCCTTATAATCGATTTGTTCCTATCTTCGCAACCAATACCTTGCGCATTGGTCCGACGGGTTTCGGCCTTCTCATGTCGGCGCCGGGCTTCGGCGCAACCATGGCCGCGTTGTTTCTGGCATCGGTGAAAAATCTCCGCGTGGGGATTCGTTGGATCTGCGCTTGCGTGTTGGGCTTCGCGGTTTCTCTAACTCTATTCGCCTTCTCTCACTCTTTTATCTTGTCCTTTCTCTTTCTCGCCATGGTGGGATTTTGCCAGCGACACCATCTAATCTGTTGGGACGTGTCCTGAGCCTGTTTTTCATGGACCGGGGATTATGGTCCCTGGGAAGCGTATTAATCGGCACCGCGGCGTCCGGCATAGGCATAAGTTGGACCTTTGCGGCTTGCTCCGCGGTGTGCATCATGGCGGCCAGCAGTTTGCTCGTTGCTAACGCCAAAAGACGAGCGCAGGTGACCGCCTAACCAGACGGTTAACCAGGCCTCACATATCACCGCGGGTTTTCTAAATCGCAGTTTAAATGGGATAGCTGCTGCTTATATCGCCGGCATGACCGCGCTGCACTTCTTGCAGGTCCGAAAACTCTCGTTCTCAAAGAATCGTCGATAAGCCTTGGAAACGGGGTCCTCGGCGTAGTCGCGCACGATAAAAGTTTCTTCGTGCAAAAGGTTGTCGCATTTTGAACAGTACCACTGAAAGCGATCGACTTCGCCTTCCCGTCTCTTGCGCTCGGATATAAGTGCGAAGGCGTCTGGCGGGAAGCGGGGAGAGTGGGGCGTGCCAGCAGGGGTATAGATCATGGCTCCTTCAGGAATGACGGCGACCTCTTCCTTCCCGTCGGCAGTCCGATAGTGAAGTCGCATCTCGCCTTTGATCATGTACATCGTTTCGTCGCTCGGGTTGATGTGAAATTCGCTGCGGTATTCCCGGCCGCGGGCGATAAAGACCAATGAATCAGATTGCTGCCACAAGACACGGACCCGTTGCCCGTTCTCGACGAGCCGACGCGCCTCATCGAGCAAACTAACGATGGGCATCTGCGACATGGATTCTTTCCGTCGTTACGGCGATTTCGTACGTCCGGGAGTAACGGTATGGCCGAGCGCTCACGCCACGATAGGTTCTGTAAGTGGAATGTGGCTAGGAATCTTCGGCACCCGCGTTCGTGGCTGGCCATTCACGCCGGCATTCCCGGCCCCCAGCAGCAGCATTCTTCCGTTTCCCGTATTGCAGAGCTGGTAGGGTTCGCCCGATTTCAGCAGCACGGTATCGAACTGTCTCAGCACAAACTCTTTGTGCGGCGTCCGGACCGTGCACTCGCCTTCGAGAACCATGAAGATATGATCGTCGTTTTCATGGTAATGCATGTCGTCTTGCAGCTTCGCCCCGCAGTTGATCACCCAGAAATAAGCTAGATCGGTGCGCCACAAACTTAGA
>VBKE01000220.1 GCA_005879605.1 Deltaproteobacteria bacterium | reverse complement strand
CGAATCAGATAGCGCGACATGCTTTCGGCCAACCCGCTCCCTCGCACGAGCATGTGCACACGTTTCGCGGTCTGGGCTAGAAACACCGCGGCTTGGCCGGCCGAGTTACCTCCTCCCATCACAACAACCTCTTCACCGCGGCACAACTGCGCTTCCATAAATGTCGCGCCGTAGTACACCCCAACGCCTTTGAACTCCGATAAGTTTTCGATTGTCGGTACTCGGTACTCGGCGCCAGTAGCGATAATGATCGTGCGCGCCAGCACACGCATATTGTCGTCCATCTCAATGGCGTATGGCTTGCGGTCGCACACGAGGCGTTTGGCGCCCGTCGCGATGATCACCTGCGCGCCGAACTTTCGCGCCTGGGTGTAGGCGCGTCCCGCGAGGGCTTGTCCCGAGATGCCGGTCGGAAAACCAAGATAGTTCTCGATCTTCGAGCTGGAGCCAGCTTGTCCTCCCGGCGCGTTCGTCTCCAGCACTAAGACGTCCAAACCTTCCGAAGCAGCATAGACCGCCGCCGCGAGCCCCGCGGGTCCCGCGCCGACGATGACCACGTCGCGTATCTGGGTCTCGTCGATGGCTTCATTGAAACCGAGGCATCCAGCAATCTGCTGGTTGGTTGGGTTGCGCAGCACCACCTCGCCGCGGCAGATTAGCACGGGCACATCCGCGGCGGTGACCTGAAACCGGTCCAGCAAATCTTGAACGCCAGCGTCACGGTCGAGATCGATGTACGAGTACGGATGACCGTTGCGCGTCAGGAACTCTTTGACGCGGAGTGTTCCAGCGCAATGATTCGAGCCGAGAAGCACGACATTTCCGAATCCACGCGCAATCAACTCCACCCGGCGCAGGATGAAGGCCCGCATGATCAGCTCGCTGAGTTCGCTGTCGGTCTGCACGAGCGCCAGCAGCTGTTCACGATCCAGCTCGATCACTTCGCCCGACTCGATGGTGCGCGATCGGACGAGCGCGGGGCGGCCGGAAAGCATGTTGACCTCGCCGGTGAACTGACCCGGTCCATGGACCGCGACGAGTGTTTCGGTACTGCCGGATGGCCGGACAACCTCGACCCGACCTGCCGTGACGACGAAAAACGGCACGACGCGCGCGCCCGCCTCGATGAGCACCTCTCCGGATCGTATCGAACGCTGCTTTCCATGCGCAGCGATCCGTTTAACCTGAGCCGGTGTCAAGGTCGGAAACATACGCTCGACACCCGAGGAAAGCGTCAGCGGACTCGGAAGAGCTGTATCAGTCATGGGCAATGCACCATTTTGAATTTACTCTTGTCTCTCAATTAATTAATACCCCGTCGTAAGAACGGCGCGAAACCGCGCCTTGCCGCTCATCATCTGTTCGTAGGCTTCCGCCACGCGGCCTAGCGGATATTTCTCAATCATCGGGTGGACGCCGGTCAACGCACTGAATTCCAATGTGTCCTGCGAGTCTTTCGCTGTGCCGGAGTACCAACCCGCCACGGATCGCCTTCCCATAAACAACGACGCCGCGCTTACAGTCAGGGGTTCGTTAGGCGCGGCTGGCACAACGAGCTTGCCGTTCACCGACAATCCATCCACCAGCGCGGAAATCGCCTTTGCGTTCGGTGCCGTCGCCAGAATCACGCGCGCGCCGCCAAGCTTTTGCAATTCCGCCGCCGCATCGCTAGCGTCCGAATCAATGTAATGATGCGCACCCAGCTTCTTCGCCAGCGGTTCCTTGTCCTTTCCTCGGCCGAGCGCCACGGTCTTGAATCCCATCTGCCGTGCGTACTGAACTCCGAGATGTCCCAGTCCGCCAATGCCGTGCACCACCACCACGTCGCCGCCGCGGGCACCCGAATTGCGGAGCGCGTTGTAGACGGTGACGCCTGCGCACATGAACGGCCCCGCTTCCTCCGCCGGCAATTCGTCGGGAATCGCGGCCAGCGCCGCCGCCGGTGCGATCATGTACTCGGCATATCCGCCGTCGAAATCGAAGCCTGTGACTTTTCGATTGACACACATTGCGAAATCCCCGCGCCGACAGTGTTCGCAGACGAAACAATGACCGCCATGCCAGCCTACGCCGACGCGCTGACCTTTCTTCCATTCCGTGACGTTGCCGCCGAGCGCATCGACGCGTCCCGCGACTTCATGACCCGGCACACGAGGATACTGGAGCCCGGGCCACAGACCCTCTTTGACGAACATATCGCTGTGGCAAATGCCGCACGCCTCCACTTTCACACGAACCTGCCCAGCGCCGGGCTCCGGGATTTCGCGTTCAGCAATTTCAAAGGGTCCATTCGGACGAGTAACTTGCACGACACGCATCTTTGACATAGTTCCTCCGATCGTATGTTTCTTGTTCCCTCACCCGTTTAAGCGACCAGGATCTACGCAAACCCGTATGCCGCCCGAAAATTTTGTCTCTCCGAGCACTCAACGTCGGAAAATCTTGATTTGCTCCTTAAAGCACATGCCGAACGTCGTCCACCTGTTCACTTGGCTCGAAGCGTAAACCTGAATGAAGAAATCGCCAACAGGTCAGGCGTTGGGCTCCTCAGCATCGTGCGCGTGGCCTATCGCCTGTCGAAGGCGATGGTCCAACTTGCGGCAAGTCAAAATGACCTTCTGCGAATGAACGGCCTCGACCGCAGAGAGCGGCACGACGAACTCGCCAGCATTCTCCACATAGATCACAAGTTCGGGCCGGCCGTTCGGGGAGACTTCCCGAACTGCGCCGAATTCCTCGCCGCCGTCTGAAACAAACGCCTGATATCCTACCTCGATCGCTTCCCGCATAATTCAGTCCTCCGAAACTATCCAATTTAGATTTCGCTCGTTCACTCCAACGGCTTCAACTCGCCGAGCATGGTCGGTATTAACTCCGTGACGGTAGGGTGAATATGCATGGCGCGCTGGATCACTGTATAAGGCGCCTTGGCGTACATCACATCGAGGATCGAATGAATAACTTCATCGCATTCGATGCCCAGGAGTGACGCGCCGAGAATCTGTTTGGTCTCGGCGTCGACCAGAATTTTCATAAATCCTTCCGTCTCGCCTTTCTCCACCGCACGGCCGACGCGCGTCATCGGGCGTTTCGCGATCAAGGCTTTCCGCCCTGACTTTCGCGCCTCCGTCTCAGTCATTCCGGCTCTGCCCAGCGGCGGATCAATGTACAGATTGTAGGCAGTGATGCGGTCGCTCACGCGGCGCTGGTCACCATCCAAAAGATTGGCGGCGACAATTTCGTAATCGTTATATGAAGTGTGGGTGAAAGCTCCCCTCCCATTGCAATCGCCCAAGGCATAGATGCCGGGCACATTGGTGCGGAGCTGATCATCAACCTGGATGTACCCGCGTTGATCCACTGCGATCCGTGCGTTCTCCAAACCGAGATCAGCTGTGTTCGGCACGCGGCCTACCGCGAGAAGCACGTGCGAGCCAACGACTATCTTATCGCCGCTGGTGCAATCGACACCGACCGCTACCTTGTCGCCGCGCTTTTCTAAAGCGATGCATTCAGCGCTCAGCCGGGTCTTGATGTCTTCAGCTTCGACGATTGTCCTGACGGCTTCGGAAACGTCTCCGTCTTCACGCTGAATCAGCCGCGGCCCCATCTCCACGATCGTGACCTGGCTCCCAAAGCGGCGGTACATCTGAGCGAACTCCAGACCGACATAGCTGCCGCCAATGACGATCAGATGCTCGGGGAGAAAATCTACGTCCATCATAGTTGAGTTGTTCAAATAGCTCACTTGATCGAGGCCGCGGAGCGGAGGAGTAGAGGCGCGGCCGCCAACATTGATGAAAATTTGGTTCGCTTCGAGCAGTTCATCGCTGACACGAATCTGACGCGGTCCTGTGAAGCGCGCGTGGCCTTGATAGACCGTCAAGTGCTCGGTGCCTTTCAGCCACTTCTCCAGGCCCTCGTTAGACTGATGCACCACAGCGTCTTTGCGCTCTTTCACTTTCTTCATATCAACCGTGATCGAGCCGTCGATCATCACGCCGTACTCACCGGCGTGTCGGGCAACATGAGCTGCGCGCGCGCTTGCGACCAGTGTCTTGGTCGGGATGCAGCCCGTATTGACACAGGTGCCGCCGAATTGTTTGCGCTCGACGATCGCGACTCTCATTCCTGAGCTTGCCAATCGAACGGCCAGTGACGGCCCCGCCTGCCCAGTGCCAATAATGATAGCGTCATACGTAGTTGCCATTAGCCGATCCTCCCCTAAACAGTTTCATACTCAACTCGATCTCGGCGAAGGTTTTCATCTGTCACAAAGTTCGCAAGGCTTATGCCGGCTAGCCGATCAGTAACCGTCGACTTCGACGACAGCCTTGGCAAAGGCTTGCGGCGCTTCCTGAGGCAGATTGTGCCCGATGCCGCCCTTGATAGTTCGGTGCGAGTATTTGGCCGAAAATTTTTTGGCATAGGCGCTGGCGTCCGGATGCGGCGCGCCATTGGCATCACCTTCAAGTGTAATGGTCGGCACGCTAATGACCGGGGCTTCGGCAAGCCGTTTTTCTAGATCATCATATTTCGGCTCGCCTTCAGCCAGGCCGAGCCGCCACCGGTAATTATGGATCACGATGTTGACGTGATCCTGGTTGTCGAAGGCCGCTGCGCTGCGATCAAACGTGGCATCATCGAAGTCCCATTTCGGCGAAGCGATCCGCCAAATGAGCTTCGCAAAGTCGTGCCGGTATTTGTCGTAGCCGGCGCGGCCCGGCATCTTGCCGGATTCCTGGCTGCCGATCAGATAACCGCTCACGGACACCATGCCCTTGCAGCGCTCCGGCCAAAGCGCCGCGATGATATTGGCCGTCCGCGCGCCCCAATCAAAACCGGCAAGGATCGCCGTTTTGATCTTGAGCGCATCCATGAAGGCGACGGTATCGAAAGCGAGCGCCGACGGCTGGCCATTGCGGAATGTTCCGCTTGATAGAAAGCGTGTCGTGCCATAGCCACGCAGGTACGGCACGATTACTCTGTAACCGGCCGACGCCAGCGACGGCGTAACATCGACATAGCTGTGAATGTCGTAGGGCCAGCCGTGCAGAAGAACTACCACAGGACCGCCGCTCGGACCGGCTTCAGCGTATCCGACATTCAGAAGACCGGCATCGATCTGCTTCAGTGAACCGAAAGACTTGTTCGTCCCCGGCTTAATCGTCGGCACACTCGCGGGATCTGCCTTGCCGGATTGTGCTACCGCAGAACCGATCATGCCGAACTGGGCGGCAGCAATGGTCATGGCCACAGTGCCGAAAAAGCGACGGCGATCATGGTTGATCTCTTCGACCATTTTTCTACCTCCGATTAACTTCCGTCAGGCGAAACGCATTCGTTTTTCACCCTCGTGGCAATAGATCTATCTCCGTTGGGGCAGCGGTTTATTGAAATCGGGTTTACATAAAATCACTTCATCTATGATTATTCGCAACAGTCCTAATATAAGGGGGAAGAGGTCCGAATCGGATGCAGCGACACGCGTTACCATTTTCATTCTCTGTGGGCGAGCGTAAGATCATGAATCACTTCGTGGAATCATTGTCGGTCATCTTTAGAACCAGTCGTCTGCCATCTCATAAGGAAGGTCGCCTAACCAGTGGATGGCCTATCACGTAGTGCATCAACAGTTCCAGGCCGATGAGTGTCAAAGACGCCGCTGCCAAGCCGGCCGCAAGCCGAGCCTGGCGCCTTTCCTGGGGTGTCATCTCAAGGCACGAGCGACGGGCTATGCAGTCGCGGCGCATGCGGCGTTGACGCTCGAGTGACACCAGGACGATTGAAGCAATCAATGTCGATACAATTAGCAGCGGCACGCGGGCAGGGCTGCTGTCGAGCCAGCGTGCGAGCGCATAAAGCGCACCCGCCGAGCCCCCACCGAAGGCAAGCACGAGTGCGGCGGCAATATTGCTCCCGAGGCAGCCGCTGCCGAGGAAGGCGAGCGTAACGGCGCTCCAGTTCATCGCCGGCCGATCTTCAGGCATCCACGAGGCAGCGGAGAGCAAAGATCGCGGCTTGCCGTTCAACCGATGGGCCACGGTGCGTTGCGGGAAGCCCTTGAGGACGAGTGTCTCGGCTGGGACGCCGGGATAGGCTGAGGCTACCTCTCGATAGACATCCTGTGACACGAGTATTTCGGTGGGCCCGGCTTGCGCCTGCAGGCGCGCGGCCTGGTTAACGACGTCGCCGATGGCCGTATAATCCTTGATGTCATCTGAGCCCAGCCGCCCGACACGAGCAAATCCGGAGGCTATGCCGATCGACGCATGCAGGGGCATTCCCAGACGTCCGGAAAGTTCGGGAAGAATCTCTTGGAGCTTTGCAGCCGCCGCAACCGCAGCCACCGCGTGGTCGGCGCGTTTTA
>VBKE01000246.1 GCA_005879605.1 Deltaproteobacteria bacterium | reverse complement strand
TGGCGCGTGCACTGTTTATGTTGATTGCCCCTGTGCCTCATCTATCAACCAGCGGTGCTACCCTCTGTTGAAAAATCGTCAGTTGCTCAATCTCGTCTTTTATCGGCCATATAAAGACTCGCTGAACACCGACGGCTTTATACGCGGCGAGTTTTTCCGCGCAGACCTCCGGCGAGCCGACGAGAAGCCGCTCGCGGAGCTGATCGACGGGCCGATTTAGCAGCGCCGTGAGCGTTTCAGACAAAACCCGCTCAGTCTCGGAGTTGTCTTCGCTGATGTACATGAACATGGTTGCCAGCGAGTTCGGGAAGCTTGCCGGATCTTTGCCGAAAATCTTGAGCTGGTCCCGCAGTTTTGCTAAAGCGGCAGCGAATTGGTCCGGCATCGTGTTATACGCCGAGGCGAGCCATCCATCTCCGAGTCGCGCGACCCGGCGCAAGCCGGCATCTGAACCCCAGCTACCGATCCAGATCGGCGGGCTTGGTTTTTGTAGCGGTTTGGGTTCGAGATCGATTCCTGCTGTCGAGTAAAAACGTCCGGTAAAGCCGATGCTGTCGCCGCTCCACAGCGAGCGCAAAACCTGGATCGCTTCATCGAACCTCTTCCAGCGTTCGTCGTAATTAATCGAAACGATCTCATAGTCGCGAGCCGAAGATCCCGGACCTAGGCCGACGAAGAGCCTGCCGTTGGAGAGTATATCGATGGCAGCCAGGGCCTTTGCTATTTGCACCGGCCCGCGCACGATCGGAAGGATCACGCTCGTGCCGACAGCTATGTTTCCGCTATGAGAGAGGATTGCAGCAAGAGCGGTCGGCGCATCGAGCCACGGGCGAGAATGGATCAAGTGATCGTTTGTCGATAGGGCTTTGAAGCCCGAGTCCCGAGCTGTCCGCACGTACGCGGATAACCACTCTAATGAAAACTTGTGGAATCCGAAATCAATGACGGGAAGATGGGCGCCGTAATCCAAAGTCGTAACCCTCACCATCGGAGACCGTAGTCAATTAAATCCCGCGACAAACTGGCAATGGCGGTAACCCTAGTCACCTGGCCGAAATTCTGTCAAGAGTATAACGTCTGCCTGGGACTTTTGCATCTGGGTGCATCGCGATTTTTCTCGGTTGCCCACGATCGACCGTAATCCTTGGCACTACGCCGACGTGCTAGCCTAACAGCGCGAGGCAAGTTCTAAGGAAAGATTTTAAAAAAAGGGAGGCGAGTCGCCTCCCTTTTTGTCTTGCGATTTGGCAACCTGTTAATGCACGCTTATTTCGATCTGTCGCGGCTTGGCCTCTTCTGCCTTCGGCACGCGTATCTCGAGGATACCGTCTTTGTAGGTGGCTTCGATGCCCTCCTGTTTCACGGTCTCGGGCAGTGAGAATGAGCGCCAGAACTTTGCATTGCTCCGTTCTGCGTGGCGATACTCAACGCCCTCGGCTGGCTTCTCGGATTTTCTTTCCCCGCTGAGAACCAGCGTCCCGTCCTTTACTTCCACTTTGATGTCTTCCCTTTTCATTCCAGGAAGCTCCGCGCGAATTAGATACGACTCCTTGCTTTCCAAAACATCTACCGCAGGATACCACTTCGATGTACTCGGCCGTGCCGAGGAGCGATCGAAGTTCTCATCGAATAGATCGTTAAACACGGAACGAACGTCGCCAAAACCCGCAAACGGTTCCCATCTTACTAGTTCCATAGTTATTACCTCCTTACGATGACAAGCTAAGCACGGCCCTTCAGGCCGTCAAGCCGCTTGACAAACGTCCACCCCGTGCTTACGAGCATGATTCCGCCGCCACGGGGAAGCTGCGATTGCCAATCTCACATTTACGACGGGATTTCCGCCGCGGTCCAATCCGGCCTATCCGGCGATCGAAGCGCAACATTCACCGAAGCGAAAATTCGAATTCGTATCAGCCATGCCTTGATTGCCCAACTATACGGATGTCAGGGAAACGGGTGCATTGATGAACTCCGCTAGAGCGCTTCGGTCTTGGGCATCGTTATCCGGTGCTATGCGCTAGATTCCGTTCCCGTCGGCGTGGGAATCGCCGGCTTCCTCTGGCTGGGCTTGCGCAGTATCTGAAGCGACCTTTGCTCGATCTGCCGGATACGTTCGCGCGTAACCCCAAAGACCTCACCGAGCTCCTCGAGGGTATACTCCCGTTTCTCTCCGATACCGAAGCGCATTCGGAGCACCTTCTCCTGTCGCGGCGTTAACACCGCTAGAAATTTCCTGACGTCGCTGCGCAAGGCGCTGTCCATCACCTCCTCGGGTGGTTTACTCCGAATCGGGTCCTCGATGAAATCTCCAAGCTGGTCGCCGTCCTCAAACACCGGCGTTTGCAGCGAAACCGGCTCCCCTTGAACCTGAATGATCTTCAGGAGCTCAGGAACAGACAGGCGCATCGCTTTGGCCAGCTCTTCCGGCCGAGGCTCGCGGCCGAGTTTCGCCTGGAGGTGTTTGGCCATATTCATGATTTTCGTGCGCGACTCCACTCGATGAACGGGAATGCGGATCGTTCGTCCGGTATCGATAGGACCTCGCGTGATGCTTTGGCGAATCCACCAGCTTGCATAGGTCGAAAACCTGAAACCGAAGCGATAATCGAATTTCTCCACCGCGTGCATCAGTCCCAGGTTTCCTTCCTGGATGAGGTCCAAAAAGCCTAACCCCCGGTTGATGTATCTTTTGGCGACGCTCACGACGAGCCGTAGATTGGCTTCGGTGAACTGCTTTTTTGCGGCGCTCACCAGAGCTTCGCTGTCTTGAATGAGGCGAACCTGTGTTTTTATTTCCGCGGCCGCCAACCCGACGTTGTCCTCAATCGTCTGGATCTCTGCCGCGAGCGCGCTTCGCTTTCCATTCGGAAAAGTCGGGAGCTGCTGTTCCAGGGCCGTCAACCGGTCGGCTGAACGCTTCAACTGCTGAACCATCTGGCCAACTTGGTCCGAAGAGAGCCGGAGTTGCTTCACCGTCTCATGAGTTTTCGTGATGAGTGAGGCTTTTTTACGCTCCAGCGCCGCGCGTCGTTCCTTCGACAACCGAGCCCTGGTCAATTCTCGGCGGATTTCCTCCGCGCTCCGGCTCAGCCGCCGCAGTTTAGCGATAAGCTTGAGAAACAACTTTGGATCTAGGACCTCTTCGTCGTCTGCCTCGCTTTCATCCAATCTTTCAATAACGCCTCCCAGCTTCAGTTCACCCTCCGCAACGGCATCTCCCAGTTTGAGCACGTGTCGCAGGGCCATCGGTGTTGAAAAGAGCGCCGCGAAAATCTGGCTCTCTCCTTGCTCTATTTGCATGGCGAGCTCAACCTCGCGTTCCCGGCTAAGCAGAGGGACCGAGCCGATCTCGCGCAAGTACTGCATGATCAAATTGCTCGTGCCGCCTCGCTTGGTCTTGGTCTCGCCCTCCTCTTCCGGCTCTTCGTCCGGAGAGAAGGCGGACTCACCTTCAGGCTCCTTTTCCTCGAACTCATCCAGTTCCACGTCGGGCTCCTGGAAGAGATCCTCTGTCTTTGTTTCAGTATCGAAATCTAATTGCATGACGTTTTTCCTCTAAACTTAAGCGGCCTCTAGTTGCACAGGCTCCAGCACGACGGGCACCGGCCGCCCGAAAATACTCAGCGAAACCTTTACTCGCGAGCGCTCCGGATTGAATTCCTCCACGGTTCCCGTGAAATCACGAAAGGGGCCGTCGACGATTTTAACTTTTTGTCCCACGGCAAAGACCAACTTTGGTCGCGGCTCAACCGCCGCAGCATCCACCCGGCGCAAGACATCTTCTACCTCCGAATCCGCTAGAGCGCCGGGTGCCACCCACTAGGCCCCTGACTTTGGGGATAGAGCGAATGGGCGCCACGCTGATGACCGCGGCCAGTCACTGGACCGGTTAAACAGGCATCCGGCGCCGACTGGTGACCGGACTCTCAAAAAAGTAGGGTTTCCGTAAGCGCCCACTGACAAGTGCGAATTAGATAGCGTGAGGGATGGTAGGTCTAACCAGCTGGTAACTGCCTTGGCATCGCAAGGACAAGTTAAGAACGCCAAACCCTCGTGTCAAGGTGCGCTAAAGCATCCGCCTGAGAGGTTATAGGGATGCGGATGCCTCGTTATCCCGGTCCAAGACTTGATCGCAGCTCGGGACGCCTCGCGACCCCTCAGCGGATTTTATAAGGGCAAGCGCGCGGCCCGTGTTGTTTTTTAAGACTGGAATAACCTGAAACCTCGCCGCGGACGCGATCAGACTGGCGGTTTTGATTCAACCGGCAGACCGGCCGCCTGCCAGGCTTCCCAGCCACCCGCCAGCGCGCGCGCTTTGGTCCAACCCGCTTTTTGCAGCTCTCGCACCACCCGGGCGCTCGTCGCTTCGTCCGGTCAAGCACAAAATACGAAGAGCCACGTCTGGCGCGGCACATCGAGTTCCGCGAGACGCTCGACGGCGCGATCCGAAGGAATTCTGAGCGCCCCCACGGCGCGAAGATTGCTGTCCGCGAAATTGCGATCCGAGCGCACATCGAGAACCAGATTCGGAGCCCCCGATTGCTGAATTTCCCGCATCTCGGGGATCGTGATCAGCTCCGCCTGCTGGTTTTCATTTTTGCGGGAAATTGAACTTGATGACGACTCTGTCGGCACGCTGGCGGCGGCGGTCACGGCCATCTCCGGCGCCGCTACGGTGGCTCCATCGCGCCGGACTAACATTAATGATCCGCCGTGGAGCGCGACGGAAAGCAAAACGATAAGGCAGCAGATGAAAAACAGAGGCTCAGTGCCGGGAACGGCAGCGAAGACCGGCAACAGGATCAAGAGCAGCGAGCTCAGGCCGCGCGGTCCAAACCAGGCGATCAAGAGGCGACTACGGAAATCGAGCCGGGTGCCGGCTAGGGAGACGAAAAAGGCGATGGGCCGGATCGACACCACGATTACGGCGAAGAAAAAGACCGGCCAACTCAGTACCGTGAATCCGCTCCAGATGAGCGAACTACCGAATAGAACGAAAGTAAAGAGGAGCGTCATCTCAGCGGTGGTTTCGCCGTACTCAAGAAAACAATCGCAAAGCTCGACGTCCAGGGCGGCAATCGTTATCCCGGCGGCGAAAGCGGCGAGGAATCCGCTGCCGTGAACGGCCTCGGCCGCGGCAAAAGCCGCGAAGGCCACGCCCAAAGAGTAGAGGGATTCATAGTCCCGGCGCACTCCGGTCTTGCGCCGGGTCATTTCCAGCGCGGCGATCGCGAGCAGCCCCACGGCGATCCCGGCGCCCGGTCCTAGAAGAAAAAGATCGAGACCGAGGCGCGCCCATTCGGTTTGACTCGGGAATCCGCCATGACCGAGAAACGGCATCGCCAGCAGGACGACGGGTAATAAGACGGCATCGTTGAGACCGCTTTCCAGCCGCAGAGCCAGCCGCACGGGCCCGGGAAGACCCGGGCGCCGCAGGAGACCACGCAGCATCACCGGGTCCGTCGAGACGAGCGCCGCGCCAAGAATGGCTGCGCACGCAAACGGGAGCCCTAGCATCAGCCATCCCGCGAGAGCGATAAGCCCGGCGGAGAGCAAGGTGCCGGGGCCCAAAACCCGAAAAGCCAGCGCGCCATGACGGCGCACTTCCGCAATGCTGAGGCCAACGGCGTCTGTGAACAGCACCAGAACCAGACTCAAAGTGGCCACGATGCGAAGGATCGGCGACTCGAGAGTGATATCGAGCAATCCCAACCCCGCCGGGCCGAGCATCGCGCCGAGCGCCAAAAAGACGCCGATCTGGGGCAGGTCGCTGCGGTCGATGAGCCCGGAGAGCAGCGCGGCGATGATGATAACCACACCCACCAGCGCCAAAGTCAGCACGAAAAAATGCGGATTGAAAAATTCCATGAAGACTTTCTTAAACGCTACGAACGGTCTCTAGTCGGCTCCGATGTGCAATAAAAATGCGTTTACTCAACATAACAGTTCGGACTCTGGGACACTACGTGGCTACCGCGCTCCATTGAATGCTTAAATTTGTTAAACGTTGGAACGAATTGAACGGCCGGAACGGATGAAACTATCCTGATCGCGGTTCGCCGACTCGACAAGAGCGGATTCGTGGCGCGGTTGTAGACGGCCCGGCGAGAAAAATAAAGTTAATAGAGTTAGGCAAGTCTGACACCTCCTTCCCATGCTTGAGCCGGTCCAAGCACGCTCAACTTCCCTGATAGAGCCGGTCCATGAAGCCGCTTTCATCGAGTTTCTTGCACAGGCTCGTGTCGGCGCGCCCGCGATAGCGAGCATAGGCGGCGCGGGCACTTTCGACGGCATTGTCTTATCCGGCCTGGTAGCGGCCCTGCTCGCATAAGAACACGATGGAACGGTGAATGCCGGCCAATTTGTGACTTCTCATCGCAGAGCTATTTTCAATTGACCGTTGCTACAAGGGTTGGTCGTTCGGTCATTTGCGATCAGACTGACCCTTTTCGGTGACCTTTTCCGTGATTCCCGGGCTCGCGGCTGGGAAGTCTGAGCTATCTCTGTCCCGAAAAGACACGTCCCTTCCGCGCCGGCGACCATATACCAAGCAATGCGCATTTATTGTTTATAGAGGTCCTTGATGAAACCCGATTTTTCCAGCTCGGCGACAAAGGAGTTGTCTATAAACTGCTCGGGCTTGGCCGTTTTGCCCGCCGGGTTGATGGAAAAGTTGAGCAAGGTCTGCATGGCCGCCGCGGAAACGTAAGGCACTTGCTCCCACGCTTTCGCATAGGTGTTGTAGGTTTCGTCCAGATCTTCCCGGTTTTCCGTCTTGGTGTATTTCCCAATGATCTGCTTGGTCGTTTCGGGGTCGGTGCGCGCGATTTTGTTGCTTTCAATATACGCCTGCACATAGCGGCGCACCTTGTCGGGATTGGTTTTGATGAAGTCGCGCGTCGTCGCCAAGCCGGCGTGAATCATCGGAATATTTTTCGCCGTAATATCGACTAGCTCTTTGAGACCCGCCTGGCGCGCTTTCAATGTCGTCGGCGCCGATATAATCGCCGCGTCGATCCGGCCTTGAGTGAGCGCCGTGATCAGGTCGGGCATCCCTTGCAAGTGGGTCACTTGCACGTCCTTGCCGGGGGCCATGCCCGCTTGTTGAAGCAAGATGCGCGCAGTCAAATCGGTCGTCGATCCCGGTACGGTCACGCCAAGAATCTTGCCGCGCAGATCGGAAAACTGGCGAATATCGGGCTTGCTGTAAACGGAAAACACGGCGCGATTCAAAATGCCGATAATGAAAGCGACCCGCGCTCCGCCCAAACCGGCTTCGATCAGCTCGGTGGCGGGATTGACGATGTCCATGCTGCCGGACAAAAGCGCCTGGGTGCCCGTGGCCGACAGCATATATTTCAAATCCACCGCTAAACCGTACTTGTTGAACACTCCCTTGTCTTGCGCGATCCAGAGCGGCGCAAAGGCGCCGCCGATCGCCGCGTAGGTCGCGCGCAGCGGGATCAGCTCGGCGCTCCGCGCCGTAGTCACCGAAACGCAAATCGTAAGGAGAACAGCCAGAAGCATTTTCGTTATTTCGTTATCCCGCATGGGTTTCCTCCCGAATGTTTTGATTTGTACGAGCATATATTAAAGTCCTGTGAATCGTTCAAGCCGTTCAATCCGTCAAAAGTTCAAGGTTCAAGGTAATCAGCGGATTTCACGGGAAATAATATTTTCTGTTACTTCAAGGAACTGGTAGACTACGTTGTCGAGTACACATCGGACATCGATTACATTCAGGACGAGGCATCGCACCAACCAAAAGTATGGCCGAGGACTCCTGAGCTTATCGACCGTTGGGGGACGGCTGGCCCTCCCGGCCGGATATCCGTCGCGCCATGGAAGGAGAACCCGATCCTGGCTGGCAAACTTAGGATGCGCTGTTTCGCTGGGCATCGCCGAAAACAACCAAAAAGCCGAAGGGAATCTCGTATGGCGCTAAGCGTAGCAAGATCATTTTCACCTTCGTTCCTTTTGATCTTAGCAGGTGTCGTTCTAAACGGCGTCGCCGTAGCTGGGCTTGATCGCCCTGGAACATCTTCAGCGCAAATGGAGCAAACCCCGCTGACGCAAAAGGCACCGGAGGAGAAGTCGACCAAAGTCGAGAGAATCGTTGCTGCGATTCCAGTTCGAGCTTTGCCGAATGTACCTTTGCTGGTGGGAGTCAAAAAGGGCTTCTATCGGCAAGAGGGTCTGGAGATTGACGTAGTACAGATGGGCTCCACTCCGGCCATTACCGGGATGATGACAGGCGATGTCGCGGTGGATTTTCATAGCTCCGCAATTAGAGCGCCCGTCACCGGCAGACCTATCCGCATGATCGGCTACATGGTGGATCGGTTGAACTGGCATCTGTATGCAAAGCCTGAGATCAAGCGGGTGGAGGATTTGAAAGGTAAAGTGCTTGCCGTCACCGATGTCGGCGGTAACGTAACTTACATATCGCAGATGATGCTCGAGAAGCATGGGTTAGGCGGTTTTGGCAAGGACACGGAGATGTTCCCCACGGGCAGCATGCAAAGCAGCACGTTAGCCCTACTCGCGCGGCAGGTTGATGCCGCTCTGGTTGGCACGGAGATGGGCATCAAGGCGGAGGCGAAGGGTTTTCACGTCATAGCGCGAGCCAGCGATTATGTCCCCTTGGGATTGGGCGGCATATCCACGAGCGTCGATACCTTGAAAAACCGTTCGAATACTATCAAGCGTTTCCTGCGTGGGACCATTAAGAGCCTTCAGTATATAAGGTCAGATAGAAATAAATTGGAAGCGGCGGAGTTCTTTGCCAATTTTTTAAACCTCTCGCGGGGCGACGCGGAGTTAATCTACGCGCAGTCCAAAGACTACTACAGCCCGAATGGATCCATCAGCAGAGAAGGCTTGCGGTTTGAGATCTCTCTGCTGGTGCAGCAATTGGGTCTGAAGAAGGAGATATCGATCGACGAGGTGGCCGATTTTCGCCTCCTGAGAGAAATACAGACGGAATTGGGATTGAAGTGAATTGCACTCGATCAGATGGCGGACAAACCGCCGTCGGCCATGAGCACAGCTCCCGTGATGAATGAAGCTTCATCGGAAGCGAGCCACAAGACAGGATAGGCGATCTCCTCAGGTGTCGCCCACCGATTCAGGAGCGATGGAGCGAAGCCTTTGACCCTCAGCTCGTCTTCCGTCATACCGCGCGCTTTGGCCCTGCCCAACGTAAACGGCGTCAACGTAGAGCCGGGACAGACAGCGTTGACACGGACTCCATGCTCGGCCTCTTCGGCGGCCAGCGCGGGTTAGACCTAAGATAGCCGCCTTGGTGGCATCGTACTGTCCCATACCTTTACGTCCGACGACTCCGAAGACCGACGACAGGTTGACGATGCTGGCGACGCCGGCCCTGCGAAGTGCGGGGATGGCAGCCTGGCAACAGTTTACCACACCGAGAATATTCGTGGCGATAATCCGTTGCCACGACTCTTCCGGCGCCTCTGCTAATGGAAAATATTCCCGCAATGCAGCATTGTTGACGAGCACGTCCAGCCCGCCGAATTCGGCAACCGCTCGTGAAACTGCTTCGTTTGTCTGCTCACGGCTGGATACATCGGCCATGATCGGTAAGATCCATGATGAGAGGATCTCGTGGGAGAGCTGCGCCGCCTCCTCCTCAACTTTTTTTCTGTCGATATCGACCAGCGCAACTCTGGCGCCTTCGCGGCAGAAAAGACGGGCCGTAGCCGCTCCTATACCGCTTCCGCCTCCGGTGATCATCGCTATTTTGCCGTCCAGTCGGCCTGCCATAGATTTCTTTATCCTCCTCTGGCTTTGCCTGCTGAAAAAACGTCATATGCCGCACTCAATCGTGGCGCTACGGGACAGAAGATGGAGTGATGGAGTAATGGAGTGATGCATTTAAAACCCGACACTCCAACACTCCCGTACTCCAACGCACTATTTTAAGCTATTGGCCAAACAAGTGAGTTTTTGCTGGGCGCCATGCGGTTCCCGCTTAGCTGCGCTAAAAAAGCGTCTCTTATCCTTTGGCGCACTTCATACATGCTGATGTCCGGCTCGAAGAGGTGTTCGTTTGTCCTGGCGGTCACAAGATCGCCCTGGGACTCGGCGATCATCGCGTCCTCCCTGGATATGCTCTTGAAGCGCGGCCCGACTACCTCCGTAAAAAGCTTCGCCCAGCGTTCGCGCGCTTCAGTGGTAGGGGCCCTTTGCACGGCGAACCGCTGGATGATGCATCGGCTATCGTCTATCGGGAACTGCCACAATCTTGAGACGTAGGGCTCTACCCCGGGCACGGGACGGATCACGTTGGTTGAGATGCAGGGAAACAAGAACCGGTCCCCTTTGACTTCAAGCAGGTGCCCGTGATGAATGGGCTTGCCGTCACGATCGGTGGCGACACCGCGGACCCCGTATGAGGTCTGAACGATCTTTACCCGTCGCTCGGCCAGAGGAGCCGTTGCAGCTTGGGGGCTTCCTCCCTGCCAAGAGCCGTCCGTCACAGCCTGGGTTTCGGCATGCAGGATCACCGCATGAAATCCGTCCCCGCCGTCGATCGCCAGCAGCCAATTTGTTTGCCACACCTCCGTCGGCATTCGAAACCACAAGAACTCATCAGCGTGATTAAGCTCTTCCGGAACTTCGTCGGTCAGGGGCGGTGGCGGAAACTTCGCTGCATCACCAAGGTAAGCCCAGATGTACCCCCCCAACTCCTCGGCCGGGTAGGAACGCGCATGGACCTCATTCAGGCTCGGACTATCATTGGCCTCCCACGGTATCAGCACGCATTGTCCGCCACTGTCAAAGCGCAAGCCGTGCAGCGCGCATTGAAGCTTTCCTTCTAGGACACGACCCAGGGATAGCTTCGCGGAGCGATGCGGGCAACGGTCGGACAAGACAGCCGGAAACCCACGGTCGTCCCGCCAAACTACCAAGTTTTCGCCCAGGCATTGGATGCCGATAGGTTTGCCCTGACCTAGCTCCTCGGACTGCACGATAGGATACCAATAGTTGCGTAGACCGATCTCCAAACCTTTCGGCACCCCGGGCACCAATTCAGAAATTTCGTTCACGTTCATCTTCGACGGCCTTTTGTTCGCTTCCTATTTATTTAGTCCAACAGTGAAAAGCAACCCGAGTTGCTGGAAACCGAATCATCGGTTTTGCGCCGCCATTCAATAGACTTTTTCTCTGGCTTGAAGTAAGGAGATTTGACCAGAGGGGAGAGACCACAGTGCTCACGAAGGATGATATTAAAGGCGTGGCTGGTACCGATCTTCAGGATGCTGTTGTTGTCATCGTTTCTGCCCCAGCCGTTTGAGTTCTGTGCTGGCGCCGTGGGATTCATAAAGGTGCGATGGGCAGTCCTTCTCCGCGGCGCGCAGTAAAGCAATCGCCGTAGTGACGTTGGCCCTGAAGAGTCTGGCCTCGCCGGCATGAAAGTTCGCCGCGCAGATTTGTTCACTCTTTTTCTTCGGATCGGGATCGTTCGCGGCTGCGAACATCGCCTTCTCATCGATTTTTCCTAAATGAAAATCTATGATCGGCGTGGGCCAATGGCGCTCTTTAAGCTTCGCCGAGTCGGCTTCCAGCTCACGAGCAGCGGCGAGCGCGTTGCCTATCTTGGCCTCCACCAAATAACGAAAGAGAATCACCCCGATGTCGTCCGGATCCGACTTTAGGCAGTTCTCGAACGTCTCGGCGCTTTGTGTCATTCGGCCCAGGAAAAAAAACAAAAAACCCTTGGAACGGCCTGAGACCAACTTTGCATCTAGTTGTGTCGCTGCGTCGTAGTCGGCGAGCGCCTGCTCATATTGATGCTTTTCCAATAACGCAGCGCCTCGCCTTGTGAGCGCGAGACCATAATTGGGTTGTAAGCTGATCGCTCGATCGTAATCTCGAATTGCCTGCTGATAGTCTTTCTTGTTGTAGTAGGCGAAGGCCCGGTTGTTGAAGGTGATCGCGAGGTCCTGATCCGAGAGCTGGCCTGATTGAATAGCCGCCGTGCAAAAATCGATGGAGAGATTAAAGTCGTTTCGTTCGGCTTCGGCGGCGCACTTCTCGCCGTCTTCGTTTGCCTGCGTCCAGGAAACGTCTCCGGCCAGTAATGCAATTAACAACGTCAATCTTAACATCGGGACTTCAAAAGGTTGGATTACAGCAATGGTTATGCCATCGGACCATAAACTTGGTTGGCATGCTTCTACCGGAAGTAAAATGTCAAATTTACCGCGATTTTCCTAGAAACTAAGAAGTTGGTGGGGTAGCCGGTATAGACGTAATTGTCCGCTATGGTCAAAAAATGATAGCAGCTGAAGCTCGATCTGAATATTGCGCGTCGTGGAAATTTCTAGCGGCGATGAAACTAAAAATTCTATGTCATGGTTGGTGAAATCTTTAGAGCCTGTTGAAAAACTATGATTCCAGGCTGTTCAAAAAGGTCCAGATGCGAGGCGCGCGAGAAATCGACGAGCGGAGGCGTATTTACTGATACGTTGGAGCGAGGCGATTGAGCGCAACGAAGCAGGTGGGCCTTTTTCAACAGCCTGTTTACCTTTGACATTCACGCCCTGACTTGAGCGGGCCTAAAAAGCAGTATCATGACGACGGCTGCGAGCAGCGGGAAGGCTGAGATCGACAGCAGCGCTGCCGGGAGGCCGTAGACATCGGCGATCAGACCGGCCATGAGCGGGGCGAGAAAAGATACGCCCATATTGGCTCCGTAAAGCACCGCCACGATGCTGCCGGCGAGATTTTGCGGCGCCGCTTCCATCGCTGCTGTAACGATCACCGGACGAAGCGCCCAGAGGAGCGCGCCGAGAGCGGCGAGCGCTACCGCCAGGAACGGCCCGGTGCTGAGATGAGGAATGGCAACGATGACAACCACGCTCGCGATCGAGAACGCAACGATGAGGCTTTTGCGGCCGATACGATCGGAAACCCAGCCGACGAAGGCCGGCGCCACGCCGGCGAAGAAAAAGAGTAACGACATGTATGCTCCGGCAGCGCCGCCGGAGAGTTTTAGGTGCAACGACAAGTAGAGCGGCAGGAACGCGCTCAGCGCCGTTTGCCCCATGGCGCGGAACGTGGAAACCACCACCAGACTGAAGACGGTTTTGTTCTTGAGCACATCTTCCCAAAGCGCGCGGCGATAATCGCGCCGCTCGGACGCCTCAACACCGTCTTCGGCGCCGAGCAGCGCGTAAAGGAGCCCGATGGCCAGACCGGGAATCGCCCAGATCTGAAGCGCGGTCCGCCAGTCGACAAACGTGATCAGGAGACCCAGCGCGAGCGGCCCAATGACTTCTCCGAGATTTGCGCTGCTATCGTGCACGCCCAAGGCAAAAGCGCGCTTCTCCCGATACGCGGCGGATAGAATCGCTAGCGACTGCGGATGAAAACCTCCGCTCCCGGCGCCGCCTAGCGCCATGAAAATCAGCAAAACGGGAAAACTCCAAGCCGCGCTCAGGCCGAGACAGCCGAGGCCGATCATCCCGAGACAGAGGCCTAAAAGAAGGTTTCGCCGGCTGGCAAGGTCGGCAAGAAATCCCGAGGGAAAGCTGGCGGCGCCGGCCATCAAAGTGCGAGCGGAAGCGAGCGCGCCGGCTTGCGCCAGGCTTAAGCCCAATGAAGTGGTAATCAGCGGCAAGATGACCGCGATCACCCCGGCAAAAAGATGCTCGACCATATGGGCTGTGGAGTTCGCCGCGAGTCGGCCCCAAGCGGGAAGAGGCGCTACGAGCGTTTGCGTGGTGTCAATTTTCGCCAATGGTTTCTCCTGATAATGCGTAAGCTTGACCAATAGGGCAATTCCACTGTCAGTGCAAGCCGACCATCGCGTCCCCGAGATCAAATTTGCCGCATGCTTGAATCTTGCCGCGGGCCGAAGCCGATGACTAAATAGTTCAAGCTGTTCAAAGCGTTCAACCGGTTCAAGATTGCTTCAGATGTTCGATCCAGGCACGCTTTGAAGTCTAGACTCAGCCTGACACTCATCGTCCGCACTTTGAATTATCATGGTCGGTCTTGTCAATTTTTTGAAACTCGGCCGTTAAGCCGTCCAGCACGGTTGGACCGTGGTTGTCGTACCGGAGAGTAGGACGCTGCCGGATTCAAAATTCTAAGGCCCGAGATCGCCAGGCCGCGTCTGGCGTAGGGTCCGCGCTTTAGTGCTCGCCCGGGAATATGTCCTTTTCCGATTCGTGCCAGACGGGATGGTCGCCGGATGTCTCAACGTTAAAGCCGTAATCGTAAACAAGCGATCCTCCATACGTCGCCCCAAAGCTAACGAGCGCCGCCGCCAAAACCGATAAAATCATCGTGCCTAATCCTGTGTAGGCGCTGTCCCACCCGCGCAAGCGAACGATGATGTCAACGACCACTATCGCAGTGACGGTCAGCATGACTGTCATATGCCAGTTAGCCGTTCTCCATGCCTGCGTGTGCTTGGGCGTTGACGTTAGCCAGTCCCAGAAGCCGGTAAGCGCGGTGCCGACAGATACGACGGCGCCCGCGATGATGACGTGCGTACCTGACACGAAGAAGTCCCTGGCCGTCGACCTTGCGCCGCCTAGCGCATAGGAGATGATATCGAATAGTCCTACCAGGACGTAGCAGGTGACAGGAAAGTCAGTAAGCGGTGGATGGAGGGGCTTTCCAGACCAGCCGCTAAACCCTTTAAACTTACGACCCTTTAGAGTAATCGCCGGTTTGATCGAGAACCATCGCGCCATGATTTGGTCTCCTTTCCGCCAGATCAGTCTGCCAGCTAGCAACCTGAAGCTTTATTACTCCGGGATAGAAGCGATGTCTATCCTCACCTTTTGGCTCGATCATTGAGTCCTGAGCGCCGATGCTACTATACGGTCGCTTTCGACCCTCGCGAGGGAAGAGATAAATGAATGAGTCGGGAAAAGCATCCTTAAAGACTTGGGTTCGCACCTGATTATTAACTCCTTGTTCTTGCCGCTTCGATTTGCGCTTAAAGCCGCGGCGCAAAGCCGTTTGCTAGACGGTTCAAACAGTTCAAGGCGTGAGATTCTGGGTGTCAGGAGATTCTGCAAATCTGCCGATTGCGCGATAAAAAGTTGACATAATGCTACCTTTGTGGATACTCTCCGCCTCGAAAATGGGCATTAGCGGACTGCTTTCTTTTATAGGACTCGCTATCAAGCTATTGATAGCTGGCTCGCACGCGGCTGAGGGAGCCGGTTTTCAGTTCTCCACGTCGGGTTCTAAAAAAATAAATCCGATCATTTTATCTGGAGATTGGTGGCACCCATGCTACCAATCTCTTCAGCTCAGTAACGGAAGCTCGAATTGCTGCAAGATTCAAGAAACAATCCACATTGGGGAGGTAGCAAGATGCACTTTAGCGCTTTGGCCATGACGACTGCGGCGGTGCTTGCTTTCGGTGGCGTGCCGCTTCACGCCCAAACCTGGCAGATGCCGCCGGACAATCAGCGCTGCCCGTCGAAGTGGGGAGCCGGCGACCAGCGCGGTTCCGCCAATATGATGAAGCCCGAGACGGTTCTGCGCGCGGCAAAACTGATCAAGACCGGCGAGGTGTTCGAGCTCGCTGCAGTACTTTCTCCGGACCCCAAGGAAGCTTTTATCAATACCGGCCGCGTCTTCAACATCTACACCAAACCGGCACTGCCGGCAGCGAATGCTCGTCAGGCCAATGAAGAGCTGGTCGTCACCGAGCTCGGCCAGATCGGCACCCAGTTCGACGCCTTCGCCCACCAGATGTGGGGCGATAGTTTTTACAATTGCTTCAAGCTCGGCGAGATCGGCACGCGAAGTGGATTCAAGAAGCTCGGAGTCGAGAACGTCGGCAGCCTGATGGCCCGCGGCGTCTTGATCGACGTTGCCGGATTGAAGGGCGTCGATATGCTTCCGACCTCCTATAACATCACGCCGGACGATCTCCAGCAGGCGCTCGCAAAAGCAAACCAGAAGCTCGAGCCTGGCGATGCGGTCGTCATCCGCACCGGCTGGTCCAAACTGATGGGCAAGGAGAACCAGCGTTATGGCTCGGTCAACCCCGGCATCGGCATCGCGGCGGCGCAGTGGCTCGTAGGACAGGCTCCGATGATGATCGCGGCGGATAATTGCTGCGTCGAGGTGCGGCCTTCCGAGCCGCCGCACAACCTGCCGGTTCATGCGATGATGCTGATCCAGCACGGCATCTACTTGATCGAGAATCTGGAGCTGGAGGCGCTGGCGGCGGCGCGCGCCTACGAATTCGCCTTCATCGTACAGCCGCTGAAGATCAAGGGCGGCACCGGGTCGGCGGTGGCGCCGATCGCCATTCGCTAACGGGCGCAGAGGTTCATGGCCTGGATTATTCGCCGAGCAGCAGCCGAGGAGCGAGCCTCTCCGGTCGCGGGCAATAAGCTCGTGCCTTGTAGAGGCCTTCAAGGTGCTGGATCAGACCACGAGGAAGAAACGCGAGCTGACGGCCGAAATTTGTTCGGGAGGATGCCATGCTCAATCGAAGAGGATTTTTGAAATACGCGGCGGCCGCATCGGCCGGCGTCGTCTGCGTCGGTTGCGGCATCAGACATGCGACAGCTCAACCGGCCAGCGCCCCAGGGCGGCGCGAGATCACAGTAGGCG
>VBKE01000219.1 GCA_005879605.1 Deltaproteobacteria bacterium | reverse complement strand
AAATCGCAGAGGTCGCGGCGGCCTGCGTTAAATCTCGACTCAATATGTTGGTTTCGGGTGGCACGGGCGCCGGCAAGACAACTCTCCTTAACTGTCTATCGAACTATATACCGGAAAACGAGCGCATCGTGACCATCGAGGACTCCGCTGAGCTGAAGCTTCAGCAGGAGCATATCGTTCGGCTTGAAACTCGCCCGCCTAACATCGAAGGCCAGGGTACGGTTACGGCTAGAGACCTGGTGCGCAATGCCTTGCGTATGAGGCCGGACAGGATCGTCGTCGGCGAGGTCCGGGGTGGTGAGGCCTTAGACATGATGCAGGCCATGAACACCGGTCATGACGGTTCCATCAGCACGGTTCACGCTAATAGCGCTCGCGATGCTCTTTCTCGGTTGGAAACCATGATGTTGATGGCAGGGATAACTCTACCGGAACGGGCGTTGAGAGAACAGATCGCATCGGCTTTGGACGTTATCGTTCAATTGACGCGTCTCAGCGACGGCAGTCGAAAAGTCGTCGAATTTGCCGAAATCACCGGTATGGAAGGCAGCACCATTACGACACAGACGATCTTCAAGTTCGAGCAAAGGGGTGTAGAAAACGGCAAGGTCGTCGGCGAGTTTGTCGCGACGGGCGTCATGCCGTCATTCATGGAGCGTTTAGAGCGATACGGATTCAAGCTTCCCAATACCCATTTTCTCCCACTCGCGATGGGAGGAAAGAGAAGAGCATTATGAACGTTTTCGTTATCACGATTTTTTCTTTCCTGGCGACGGTGTCGCTGATTGCAATTCTTTTCATGCTGCCCATGGCCGTGCAGGATACGCCGCAGGCGCGCATCCGCAGGCGACTCACTGCCGTTGGCCGTCTGGCCTCAGCCTCAAGGACGGAGATCCAAAGTCTTCTAAAGACCTCTCTTTATAGCGAGGTGCCGTGGCTTAATACGTTCCTTTCGAAATATCGGCTGGTTCGTCAAATCGATTTGCTTATCGAGCGGGCGAACGTCGACATGACTCCTGGTTTGTTCATGCTCTGTTCTGTCGCCGCGGCGGGATTGAGCATTTTTCTAACGAGCCTTTTGGGACAGCCAGCCGTGGCCATATTGGTTTTTGGTGTTGTCGCTCTACTTTGCCCGTACATGTATTTGAAATTTATTACGTGGAAGCGCTTGAGGAAGTTTCTTGAGCAGTTGCCCGACGGTTTGGACATGATCAGTCAAAGTCTGCAGGCTGGATTGGGGCTGACCCAGGCGATGGTTTTCGTTTCAAGAGAAATGCCGGACCCGTTAGGAACCGAGTTTTCGGTGTTTATTGAGGAAGTCAATCTCGGTCTTCCGCTGGCCGATGCCTTGAAGAAGTTGGAGCAGCGGATGAACCTTCCGGAAGTTCGTCTCTTCAATACGGCTCTGCTGGTGCAGCGCGAGGTCGGTGGAAGCTTGGCTGAGCTGTTGCAGAAATTGGCCGACATCATCCGGGATCGTTTCCGGATCGAACGGCTAATTAAAAGTTTAACGGCCCAAAATCGTATGAGCGCGTGGACCGTTTGCTCGATTCCACCTATTTTAGCGGTGTTTATGTTTGTCCGGGAGCCCGAGATCATGAACAACATGATGACGGACCCCATTGGTAGAGGTTTGCTCGCGACCGCAGTCGTGTTGGAGCTCATCGGCATTCTGGTTTTCCGTAAAGTAATCAAGATACACATTTAGGGATGATCTTATGGAATTACTAATAACCGTCGGGATCTTTGGGTTGGTTTCGGGGCTCATTTATTTGATCTTTGCCTCGAAGGTACCGGTTGTGGAAGAAGCTATTCAGCGGCGCTTGGAAACCATTGGCGGGCAACGGAAAGAAAGCGCATCAATCCGCCTTTACGATAGCGAGGAAGTGACCTTTTGGGAACAGGTAACCAACTTCTTTTTCGGTGACAAAGAGATGCCGGCTCGCTTCAACGACATCAGTAGACGTTTGCACCAGGCGGGCTACAGAGGAAACAGGGCCGTCAGAATTTTTTGGGGGGTTCGAATATTTCTCTGCTTGGCACTCGGCTTTGGCCTGATGATCTTGGGCTTGCTTTCGAATGCGGGCATGCAGGATTTTGTAATGATGGGAGGAGCGGGGGCTTTGTTTGGCTATATGCTTCCTTATCTCAGTGTTCGCCGCAAGGCGAACGCGAGGATCTTGGAAATGCGCGAGACCCTGCCCGATGCTCTCGATCTGTTAGTCGTGTGCGTCGAAGCCGGAATGGGAATAGACGCGGCCTTAAATCGTGTGGGTAGAGAACAGAACGCTCAAAACCTTGCATTGGGTGAGGAAATACTGTTGGCGACACAAGAAATGCAGGCTGGAGCGGCCAGGAAAGAAGCATTGATCCGTTTGGCCGATCGCGTTGGGCTGGATGAATTTAAAGCCCTTGTCACGTTTCTCACCCAAACCGAGGAGTTTGGCGGAAGCATCGCTCGGTCGTTGCGGGTTTACGCCGACACAATGCGGGACAAGAGGAGCCAGCGCGCGGAAGAGGCGGCTCGTAAGAGCGTCATCAAGTTGATTTTTCCTCTCGTCTTTTTCATCCTGCCGACGATATTCATACTTATCTTAGGCCCTCCGGGCATACAGATTGCCAAATCGTTGGGTGATCCGCTGCACTAAAGTAGAATATGCCGGTCATCAATCTGACGAAAAATACCTGGCTCGCGACCAAGGTGCGCAAGGCGGATAACTTTATGACGCGGCTTATCGGTCTCCTCAAAAGAGCGCATATAGGTCCTGAGGAGGCTCTTTGGTTAATGCCCAGCAAAGGCATACACACCATAGGTATGAAGTTTCCCATCGATGTGGTGTTCTTAAATAGAAATAATGAAGTGCTCGGCTTCGTTGCCGGAATGATGCCGTACAGAATCACCGGCGTGCACTTGCGCGC
The DNA here is from genome assembly GCA_005879605.1 of Deltaproteobacteria bacterium. Lineage (GTDB taxonomy): Bacteria > Desulfobacterota > Binatia > UBA9968 > UBA9968 > DP-1. The sequence goes on along the minus strand of VBKE01000219.1, from coordinate 889 downwards.
ATACAGCGTCATGGAATTGCCGAACGGTACAATCAAAAAATCCCGTACCGAGATAGGCGACCAGCTGGAGATCTCATTAGCCGAAACTTCCAAGATAGACGACCTCAAAGATACCAGGTTGACTCAGATAGGATGAGTAAATTAGCGACCGTTTCTTAAAACCGTTAAATCGGACAAATGCCATGTCAGCAAAAGCTCTGTTATGTAATTGTAATCGTTTGGATCGACTAAGATGGTTCCTGAATCGCAAAACCCTCCACTCAAATACTAGAGGTCAAGCCGTGGTCGAGTTTACATTGATATTTATGCTGCTTCTGGTCGTTGCCTGGATACCCACGGACTTCGGCCTGGCATTTTACACCGGACAGCTTGCATCGAATGCCGCGCGTGAGGGGGCGAGAATTGCGGCGGCAGATCCGACGCTCGCAGCCGGGACGACAACCTGTACAATGCCATCCTGCTCAGGAAACATCTTTCAAGAAACGGCAGCCAGGCTCTCGTCTGCGCTCCTTCCTGGAGCCGTAATTAATCTGAAATTGGAAACTACGGCCGAAGCAATTGCGCGCGACGCGGTTTCCGGATACTGCAACCGGACGGTGACGGTTGCAGTATCCGGAAACTATAGTTACTTTTTCTACAAACTCTTAGGATGGATGGGTAAGACGGTACCAAACACTGTAAATATTGCACGGTCGACGACCATGAGGTGGGAGCCCCAGGCGGGGTGCGGATTTACCTAGACCACAGGCAATGAAACCAACATTCGACCGCAAAATCGGAATTAAGACAATGAATCAAGTTAGTGAAAATGCAGTAAGCCGGAAGAATCAGAGAGGTCAAAGTCTCGTAGAGATAGCGCTGATCACGCCGCTGCTGCTAATCGCCTTGT
>VBKE01000006.1 GCA_005879605.1 Deltaproteobacteria bacterium | reverse complement strand
AACGGTACTGCGGCGACTGGCTGCGAAAGCACCTGAAAGGTTATACGGGTTGCGTGAATTTTGAGACCATTGGCGCCACGATCATCGAGGCCCACTTGCGGTTCGCCGACCAGTGGCCCGACCTCTACGGCCCGGGTTGGGTCGAGTCCGTTGTCGATCTCTATACGAACGGCCATTGGCGATTTTGCGATGACGCCCGCCGGACAGGCTACAGCATCGTCCTTTTCGGGGCGCACGGTCCCCACTATAAGAAACCGGATCATCGTGCGCTGAGCGAATTTCTCGGTTGGCAGGGAGTTTCCAGCATTCAAATAACTTTTCACGACGACAGACCTCCGGAGATGCACTCGATGCCGCCGGGCGGGTTCAGACTCGCCATTATCAATTGCTGGAATCCTGAGACGGGATTCAAAGTCCGCGATCGACTCGCGTCGATGTTCCAGTCGAACCCTCCCCCGCCGAGACAGCTGCGTGAATCCGAAAGTCAGGTTCAAGACCTCGTTGAACTTTAACGCAGCCTGTTAACGGCAACCCTTCCCAAGAAGATTTTCAGATTAAGATCATCGATCGTTGTCCCCACGCTGTCCGCGTCATTGAGAACTGCTGGATCCCCATGCCGGATGGGTGTCGTCTGGCTGCGCGCATCTGGCTGCCAGCTGATGCGGAGACAACCCCGGTGCCGGCCATCTTGGAATATATCCCCTACCGCAAGCGGGACTTCACGCGCGCGCGCGACGAGCCCATGCACCATTACTTCGCCGGTTATGGATACGCCGCCGTGCGCGTCGATCTCAGAGGCTCAGGCGACTCGGAAGGCCTTTTGCTGGACGAATATCTGAAACAAGAGCACGACGACGCTTTAGAAGTGATCCGCTGGATCGCGCAACAGCCGTGGTGCAGCGGCGCTGTCGGTATGATGGGCAAGTCTTGGGGCGGCTTCAACTCCTTGCAAGTGGCGGCGCGTCGCCCGCCCGAGCTCAAGGCGATCATTACCGTCTGCTCCACGGACGACCGCTATGCCGACGACGTGCACTATATGGGCGGTTGTCTGCTAAACGAAAATCTGACCTGGGGCTCGGTGTTGATGAGCTACAACGCCTATCCGCCGGATCCTGAATTGGTCGGAGAACGCTGGCGCGCCATGTGGCGGGATCGTCTCGAACACGCGGTATTTTTCCCCGAGGTGTGGCTCGAACACCCCCGGCGCGACGATTACTGGAAGCATGGATCGGTCTGCGAAGACTACGACGCCATCACTTGCCCGGTGTATGCCATAGGCGGCTGGGCCGATGCCTACAGCAATGCGATTCCCCGACTGTTGGCCGGGCTCAAGGCCCCGCGCAAAGGCCTCATCGGACCCTGGGCGCATCTCTATCCGCATGACGGCGTGCCCGGTCCGGCGATCGGATTCCTGCAGGAGGCGCTCTGCTGGTGGGATCACTGGTTGAAGGGCACCGACACGGGCATTATGGCGGAGCCGATGCTGCGTGTCTGGATGCAGGAGAGCGTCCCGCCGAGGCCGTTTCATAAGCAGCGCCCCGGCCGCTGGGTGGCGGAAACAGAATGGCCCTCGCCGCGCATCGCTCTTAAACGTTATTGGCTCAATCAGGGCCAGCTGGCGAGCGCCGCGACCATCAAAACCCGACTCGATTTTCGCTCCCCGCAAACTACGGGGCTTTGTGCCGGCGAATGGTGCGGCTTTGGCGCGCCGGGAGAAGCGCCGCCGGACCAACGTGGTGACGACGGTTGTTCGTTGACGTTCGACTCGGAGCCCTTCCAGGAAAGGATGGAAATCCTCGGTGCCCCGGTGGCGACCTTGGAGCTTGCGGCCGACCGGCCCGTGGCCTTTATTGCCGTTCGCATGAACGACGTCGCTCCTGACGGCGCGTCGGCCCGAGTGACCTATGGACTGCTGAACCTCACCCACCGCGACAGTCATGAATATCCGGAACCGCTGGAGCCGGGCAAGCGCTATCTAGTCAGGGCGAAGATGAACGATGTTGCTCACGCGTTTCCTGCCGGCCACAAGGCGCGCCTGGCGATTTCCACCAGCTACTGGCCGATCGCTTGGCCGGCGCCGGAGCCTGTGATGGTGAGCCTCTTTACCGGCGAGAGTTTTTTGGATCTTCCGGTGCGACCGCCGGACCCAAGAGACGCCGCGCTCAGGCCATTCGAATCGCCCGAGTGTGCGGCGACGGAAACAACCGGGCTTCGGCCCGCCGCCCTGAAGCGAATCATCGAGCGGGACCGCGCCACCAACGAGACGGTCTATACCGTCTCCAACGGTCCCGACGACTTGAACGGCGCAAAGCTCACACGCCTCAAGGCCATCGACCTGGAGGTCGGCCATGCGACGCTCAAGCGTTTTCGCATCGGCGAAGAGGATCCTGGCAACGCTCAGGCTGAAGTTATTCAGAAGACCTGGTTTCGCCGTGGCATGTGGAAGGCCCGCGTGGAGACGCGCAGCCGCTTCTCCTCGAGCGCCGAGGATTTCGTGCTGGAGGCGGAGCTTACGGCATACGAAGACGATGAGCAATTCTTCACCCGCACCTGGGCTCGCCGCCTGAAGCGGGAGCTCCTCTGAAATCTGGGGAAGAGATTCGGTCATCCATCATAAGCAGTGCATGAGATCGTAAGGAGGAGGAAACCTTGCGATTTCACCAAGTTTAGTCCAAGACTGGCGCGGCTCTGACACATCCCCAAGTTCCTCGTCTAACTATAACAGGGAGCAGCCTAAGTGTGCCGAGAATGGTACATATACACTTGCTGGATGTACAATTATAAGGGAAAAAACCGCTGCTTCACTTGGTCCGCTTATTGGACGAGTTCAATTGAAGAACATGCCGGAGGCCGAAATGATCGCTTCACCAAATAGAGCGAATTTTCCGAAGCTTGGATTCGCCGTTATTTTTTTCGCGTTTGCTCTGATAAGTCCGGGCCTATCAGCAGCGCAGGAACGATACCCGAGCGTGGCCCGGATCTCGTTTGTGTCGGGACCGGTTTCTTATAGCCGCGGGGATGATCCTGACGAGTGGGATGATGCGATTGAAAACGTGCCGTTGACGATAGGAGACCGGATCTATGCACCCGAAGACGGACGAGCCGAACTACAGCTACCTTCCGGTAATTTCGTCCGCCTTGCGCCTCGCAGTTACTTCACAGCATTGAACCTTAGCGACGACATCAAGCAATTTTATCTGGGCGAAGGGGCGGCGTCGTTTAATATCAGGCGGCTCAGATCCGACGAGGTCATCGAGATTGACACTCCAAACGTGTCTGTGACTTTGGACCAGCCGGGAAGATATCGCATCGCGGTCGACGAGGATGGTAATAGTCGCATTTCAGTTCGGCGCGGACGGGTTATAGTCGCCGCCAGCGGTAGACAAATCACCGTAGAGAACAGTGAAATTCGGATTTACGGCACTGACTCGCCCAGATATGAGATCGTCGGCCTCCCTGCGACGGACGCATTTGATCGCTGGGTAGCCGAGCGGGACGATCGATTTGACCGCGCTTACTCCGGCGCGTCTCGATACGCGAGCGAGGAGATCATCGGCGTCGAAGATCTCTCGGATTACGGCCGTTGGGAGAACATTCCCGAATACGGTTATGCCTGGACGCCATCCGTTGTGGCGGCCGGCTGGGCACCCTTCAGCGTCGGCCGCTGGTTCTGGCAGGATCCCTGGGGCTGGACATGGATCAGCGGCGAGCGGTGGGGATGGGCAACGTCCCATTATGGTCGCTGGATGCCTTATCGGTCGCGCTGGTACTGGGTGCCCGTCCGTCCGAGGACTCGAGTTATATACGCTCCCGCCTGCGTGGAATTCGTTCGTGTGCGCGACCATGTAGGTTGGTTCCCGTTACATCCGCGGGATCGTTTCATCCCTTGGTGGGAGCGGCGCGACCGGCGAAGCATCAATCAAAACATCACTTATGTTAATCGGACCTACGTGACCGTCGTGAACCAAAATACTTTTATCTCCGCGCGGCCCGTGACTGAGCATATTGTGCGAGATGCAGTCGTCCTGCGGGAAGCCAGCTCAGCTCGTATGACATGGGAGCCTTTGCCGATTCCGAGCCGGTCCTCTCTGCGGGTCGTTTCAGAGACGGGAGAGCGCCGCAACCAGAGACCTTCTGCTAACGTTCTCGCTCGCGCCGCAGTCGTCAGGACTGCACCGCCCGCGCCGCCGCCGACGTTCCAAGAGAAATTGCCGGAGATCCAGAAAAGCCAGGGCAAACCAATCGCGCCGTCTACCGCCGTGGCATTGACGTCACAGAACGATAAGACGAGGGCGCCCCGCGTTCCGATCCGCCCCGCCGCCGTAGAAGTGCGCGGCGGAGACTTCGCGCCGCGTACTCCGGGAGCGACCTCCGGGCCGGCGCCGCAGCCCCTGACCGCCGCGCGCGGCAAAAAGTTGGCTACGCGAGAAAACCCCGTCGATACGAGTTTATTCGAGAAAGCGAAGAGTGCCGAAAAGCCTTCCGCTCAGCCACAACCGCTCCCGCCTTCTCCCTCAGAGCCGAATAAAGGAACAGCGGGCAGACCGGAATCGCCAAGGCCGGAGCAAGACCGCGACCGCCAGAGACAAGAAAAACAAACGTTGGAGCGAGAGCGGCAAGCGCAACAACAGCTGCAAAAGCAACAGGAGCTAGAGCGTAAGCAGCAGGAACAGCAGAAGGAAGCAGAACGAAAAGCCCAGCCGCAGCAGAAGCAGCAGGATCAGGAACTTCGACAACAGCTAAGGCAACAACAACTGCAAGATCGCCAGGCGCAGGAGCAGCAAAAGCAACAAGAACTGGAGCGTCGGCAACAGGGACGGCAGACGGAAGCAGAACGGAAAGCCCAGCTGCAGCAGAGACAGCAGGAGCAGATCCGTCTTCAACAACTCAGGCAACAGCAGCTGCAAGAACGCCAAGGGCGAGAGCCGCAAATAGAACAGCAACGACCCGAGCTCAAATCACAGCCGCTGCCGCAACAACAGCAAGCGAAGTAACAAAAAGCACTGTGGAGGTGACTTTCCTCGGCAGAGCAATGGACAAAAACTGAGGTCAGAGAACTATATTTGCTGAGATGCCGAAACTGAAAGTACTCTGACCCCGATCAAACACCAGCGCTTGACGTCAACTCCCGCGACGAGAAGCGTCTCGGTCATTCAGGCAGCGGAATAAACTCGGGATCGCCGGGCACCGGCGCGAAACGCCCGGCTTTCCAGTCCGCCTTTGCTTGCTCGATACGCTCGCGCGAGCTTGAGACAAAGTTCCACCAGAGATGACGCGGACCGTCGAGCGGCTCGCCGCCGAACAGCAGCAGCCGCGCGGCTGATGTTGCCTTGACGGTGACCTCATCGCCGGACGAGAAAACCAGAAGCCGTCCCGGCTCGAAGACTTGCCCTGCGATCTCGACATTTCCTTCGAGCAGGTAAATCGCGCGTTCCTGGTGCTCGTTATCGAGCGAGAGCAAAGCTCCCGGCTGACACGTCGCGTCGCCATAAAACAGCTTCGAGAAAGTTTTCACCGGCGATTTCTCGCCGAACAGCGAACCGGCGACGACGCGGACTGTTTTTCCGTCGCGTTCGATCTGAGGCAGGGATTCGGCGGCGTAATGCGTGAAGTCAGGATCCGTTTCCTCGTGTTGCTTGGGCAGCGCGACCCAGATTTGTATGCCGTAGAGTTTTTGGCGGCGCTTTCTGAGCTCGTTGTCGGAGCGTTCGGAGTGAACGATGCCGCGCCCCGCGGTCATCCAGTTGACCTCGCCGGGCTCGATGGATTGCACGCTGCCTAGACTGTCGCGATGAATGATCGTCCCGGCGAACAGATAAGTCACCGTGGCAAGACCGATGTGCGGATGAGGCCGCACATCGATGCCCGCCCCGGGCGCCAGCTCAGCAGGTCCTATCTGGTCGAAGAAGACGAAAGGTCCGACGCTTTGCCGCTCTGCCGACGGCAGCACGCGGCGAACTTCAAATCCGCCAAGATCCCGAGGACGTGGCACGATAACGGCCTCGAGCGCTTTGCAGGAGGGCGGCATCCTTGCTTCAGGTTCTTCAGCGGCTTGCCAACTCATATCCTCACTCCTTTCGGTTAAGTTAACAATAACACGATCGAGCGCCGCCGCCAGCAGCTTAAACACTTCCGGCATCGAGCTTGTACTTCACCACAGAGACCCAGCGTGCTGCGCCGCAACCAAAGCAGCAAGAGTTATTTCACCACAGAGCCGCAGAGTACACAAAGTTCGGAATATTTCTTGTCAAGAAGTCTTACTCGGCGACCTCCGTGCCTCCGCGGTGAATCGTTTTCTTTCTGGGTGAGAATTCCGATAATCGGTTGTTGAGCAACTTCGTCATATATGCAAGTCTGTCGATGACCACCAGCAGATTTCAAGGAGGAATATTCATTATCAATTGCGATGAGTATTGACGATGAAAACGCAGACCGGGGCGAGGTTGAAGGCCGCAAACGTAGAAACGCAGAGGTGATGCCAGGACCAACCCGTTGGAATAAACAGCCCATGGGGTTGGCGGTGGTGCCCCATTGAAGTAGAGGCCTGTCGGTTGCGGCCGGAAGCCTAGCCCCGAGGTTCACTATGGGAGGACCACATGCGCTATGAACTGTACTATCAACCATCCATCCAAGGCCGCGGCGAGTTCATTCGCCTTCCGCTGGAAGATGCCGGCGCGGATTACGTCGACGTTGCGCGCGATCCGAAGTTCGGCCGTCCCGGGATCATGAAGTTTCTCGAAGACCCGTCTTTAGAACGTCCGCCGTTTGCCCCGCCGTTTCTGAAAGCCGGCAAGCTCCTGATTTCCCAAACCGCCAACATTCTCCAGTTTCTTGCGCCCCGGCTCGATCTCGTACCGAAAAGCGAAGCGAGCCGGCTGTGGACGCATCAGCTGCAACTGACGATTGCCGATTGGCTGTATGAAACGGGCCAGACCCACCATCCGATCGCGAACGTCCTGTATTATGAGGAACAGACCACGGAGGCGAAAAAACGCGCCGCGCATTTCACCGCGAACCGAGTGCCCAAGTTTCTCGGCTACTTTGAAAGAATTCTCAAACGCAACGCCAAAGGCGGCGACTTCATTTTCGGCAAGAAAGCTTCCTACGTCGATCTCTCGCTGTTCCAGATGATCGAGGGACTGCGTTATGCTTTTCCGAAGACAATGGCGCGACTCGAACCGCAATACCCGAGACTCGTGACTTTGCACGATCGCGTTCTAGCGCGTCCCCGAATCGCCGCCTATTTATCCTCACCGCGGCGACTGCCGTTCAACCAGCAAGGCATTTTTCGCCACTATCCCGAGTTGGAAGAGGAATAGAAAGGGATGAAGAGCGCGGTGTTCGGAGCTTGGCTCATTCTGGACTCTATCGGCCAATACCCAGGCCACCTTTGAACAATGGCTGAGACAATTTCCGTGGACTGTTGTATCGCCGGGGGCGGACCAGCCGGCATGATGCTGGGATACTTGCTTGCGCGCGCCGGCGTCGAAGTTTTGGTTCTTGAAAAGCATGCGGATTTCCTGCGCGACTTTCGCGGCGATACGATTCACCCATCGACGCTCGAGGTGATGCACGACCTTGGGCTGCTCGAAGAGTTTCTCAGGCTGCCGCATCAGGAAGTCTACGAGCTCAGCGCGCAAGTCGGCCAACTGCGGGTGACCATTGCAGACTTCAGACACCTGCCGACCCACTGCCGTTTCATCGCCTTGATGCCACAGTGGGATTTTCTCAACTTTCTCGCCGAGCACGCGGCTCGCTATCCCAAATTTAATCTTATGATGGAGGCCGAGGTAACCGGGCTCGTGCAAGAGCCGGGGGGCGTGAGGGGTGTTCGGGCAAATACTCCCAAGGGGACGGTCGAAGTGCGCGCTGATCTCGTAGTGGGTGCGGACGGCCGAAATTCGATAGTGCGCGAGAAGGCCGGTTTGAAGGTGAAAGAATTCGGAGCGCCGATGGATGTCCTGTGGTTCCGCCTCAGCCGAAGTCCGGACGATCCGGTCGCGACCATGGGGCGGTTCGATACCGGCAGGATCTTCATCACGATCAATCGAGGTGAGTATTGGCAGTGCGGCTACGTCATTCCGAAAGGCCGATTCGAAGAGATGCGCCGGCAGGGATTCAAAGCTTTTCGCGAGGAGATAATGCGGCTGGCGCCGTACGCGAGAGACAGGGTAGCGGAGCTGCGCAGCTGGGATGATGTGAAGCTCTTAACGGTTCGCGTGGACCGATTGTTGGAGTGGTTTCGCCCGGGTCTGCTGTGTATTGGGGACGCGGCGCACGCGATGTCCCCCGTCGGCGGTGTCGGTATTAATCTCGCGATTCAGGATGCCGTGGCTGCGGGAAATGTTCTGTTCAATCCGCTGCGGGAAGGGCAAGTTACCATCGATCATCTGCGCCAGATCCAGAGGCGGCGCGAGTTACCCACCAGGGTAACCCAGTGGCTGCAGGTGACGGTGCAGCGCAGGATCATTTCGCGCGTATTGGGCGGGACGAGAGCTGTAAAGCCGCCACTCGCGGTCCGGTTGCTTGCCACGTTTCCATTTCTCCGCCGAATCCCCGCCCGCATCGTTGGCTTCGGCATCCGCCCGGAACATGTCAGCCCGGAAATAGTGCATTTGGGATCAGGTTCTCAAGGACAGCCCCGAAACGATCGAGAAAAATAGTTATGTCCGCTTTTCCTGGTCTTCCGATTTAAGAGATTCCCGTTACCTCTGGTTCTTTTACGGACTTCAGCCGGTCTTATAAAGGTACCGGATAACGACGAGGATCTGGAAGATTTTCGATGTGGTGCCCAGTGCGGCGACCCGTTTGTCCGATAGGCAAGATTCAAGACCCGACTCTCTGAGATCGCCCTCTCGGAAAAAACATGCGCTATGGCAATGAGGATGTCGTGAAACTCCGCCCGTGGTGATTTGATGGGGTCGCATCTTTTATCTTTGACATCGAGAAGATTCTTGACTAACTGCTGTGACAATCTGGGTAGAGGGACACAGAAACTTTAAGAAATCATAAGGGTGAGAAATCGCACGGACACGCTTCTGCGAGCTAGAAAGTTACTGCGTATCATCCGCGGGTCTGACGGCGGAATTGGGACCTTTGCGATCCAACAAGTTAATTCTGTGGCTCCAACCGTTCGAGCCTTCAGTTGGGCGCCAGATCTAATTGCTACGTTACACCCTCCCTCACGGTGAGGTTCTTCGACGCGAGATAACCAGGCTCTCGAACAGCCTGTCGAGCGTGGGGGCGTTCTCCAAGTTCCATACTTCCCTCAGCACTCGATCACACCCCTCCGCTCCCAGCACGCCGGAGGCCAAGCCTCGGAACTTCCCTTCAACCTCCCCGTCCGTCAGCGGGTTGCGATAGTGGCCCTTCGGATGGCTCGTCTCAGCGGCCACCCGCCGCCCGTCCGTCGTCGTCACCTCGATCCGCGTGCATGACTCCGCGGGGTAGCGACGGGTGAACTCCGGCTCCTCCACCACCGTCAGCTTCTTGATCAGCTGGCGCAGCGCCGGGTCCTGGATCCGAGACGGCGCAAAGGTTGCCGGCGTCACGTCGCCGTCTTGGAACGCGGCCGCCACCAAGTACGGGATGCTATGGTCCGCTGTCTCCCGGGTCTCGGGGTTCCACTTTTCCGCCTCCGTGGCCGTCCGCCGCACCGCCTCACCGTACGTCGCCACGTGCACTGAATCGATCTCCGCGGTGGCGACCTGCTGCCGTAACTCCAGCACCTGGCCGATGGGCCCCTGGGTGTGGATTACCGACGGGTACGCCTTGAAGCTGGTACCGGTGATCCGGAACGGCTTGGCCCCGCCCCCAAAGCCTTCCCACTTCGGGGCCTCGACCCCCAGGTGCTGCCACAGTCCGTTCCGTCCTTGGAAGGGTTCGCCCGGCCCCGTCATTCCTTCCGCTGCCAGCTCTGCCGCGAACACTCCTATTCGGACTGCAGCCGCTGTTGCGCAACCCTTCCACATCGAAAGCTCTCCGATCCGCGTCACTCCCAGCGGCACACCGGTGGTGATCGCGATGGAGATGGCGTTCCCCATGGCCTTCCGGTCCAATCCGAGGATCATGCCGGTGCCGCAGGTCGCCCCGATGGCTGCGAACATCCCCTGGTCCCAGCCCTTCAGGGGAACCTCGTCCGCCAGCCGGCAGAACACCTCGTAGGCGGCTGCGATCGCGGTGATCACCGCCCGTCCGTTCGCCCTGTGGCCGCCGCTCACGGCCAGCACGCCGGGGATCATGTCGCTGGGGTGGCCCGTCCCCCGTGCCGCGTAGGCGTCGTTACAGTCGAGGTAACGGATAAGAACCGTATTCGCGAAGGCCGCCAGATCTGTAGACGTCTCCTGCGAGGTGCCGAGGATGCGAGCCGGAGGACTCCCCTGCACTCGAGACGCCATGCGCCGTGCGATGGAGGGGGGTTCGCTATCGAACGCGCCGGCCCCGCACCCCAGGGTGTCGACCAAGGTCCGCTTCACCTGGTGTACCGCTTCCGCCGAAAGGTCTTCGTAGGTCAACCTGCACGCGTAGTCACTGAGGTATTCGGTCGTGGGGTCCATGAAACCCTCCCGAGCAAATGATAGGAATTTGCTTTTAGGGCTGAGCCGCCGATAACTCAAAGTGCTTCAATCGACCCCGGCCCGACCCGCTTTCGACCCTAAAGAGCGCAGCAGAAGGGACCGACAAACTGGCTCTTGTCCCCAAATTTAGGCCTAGAGAATATCCAAAGACCGCTCCGGCTATTTACCGGTCAGGGATGATTGCACCTTTTTAAACGTATCCAGATTTTTCTGTAGGCCCGTGATATGGTCCTGCATCTCAACGATTGAAGAACCAAATTCTGCTACCGACCCGACTGGGCCGCCCATCTTCCCGGCTTTTTCCAGCAGCCCGCCCATCTGGGCCTCGGCTTGCCGCTCCGTCATCGAGCCGCAAACATAACCCAGCCCGAAGACCCCCACAATAAGGGCGATCATCAATCCGCGAGAAAATTTTCTCTGTGTCATAAATACCTCCTTTGAATTAGATAAAATAATCATTGAGCAATCTGTTACGTTTTTGATCTATGCCTACGACTACTCCTATAGCTTGGAGTGTCCTAGTTGTATAGAGGGATCTTGGGGAAATTTAGAATGTCCCCTTTTTTTCCGCGAGCAACGCCTTGAGAAGTGATTCAGTCTCAGATCTCTTCAGCATCCCGACAAAGGTTGGAACCTCGGGGCCATGCGGCTACCGCGGGCTTGAACCTGCGGCTAGCCGGATGACATTCCGACGGCCTGAACTGTCGAGCGATAAACTGCTTAATGGATTCGTCGCTGGCGAAGATTTTTTGCGCATGAGCCGTATCGACTTCAATGGCGATAACATTCGGATCGTCGGTCCGGGCCTCTTAGAGCACGCCGTTCTGGATCATGCGCCGGACGGAAAGCCGATTGTCGTCCGAAGGATAGGTCTGTGTCAGAGAAGACTTGCCTAACTCTACTAAGAAAAGGAAATGAAGTATACTGTCCATTCGGGTTAGATCTTCGAGGATCTAAAGCAGCGAAAGTAGTGGACTGGATCCTGCCTGAAGGCGGCAAAAAAGTGCCTTCCATTGCACGTCTGTACCCGAAAGAGTAGTATCAACACCGGCGATGTGAGAGGGGCTTTCCCTGTACGGAGTAATTTCTTGAGTCAATCATCAAAACATATTGCACTTTGGTTGGCCTTGGCGCTCGTTTTTTTAGTCATTTTCAGCGCTTTCAACAAACAATACGGGCGTGAACCGGAAATCATTTTCAGCGAATTTATGGGTGGGGTCGAGCGCGGCGACGTTCGAGAGGTCGTGATCCAAGGACATCATATTCAGGGCAAATACAAGAACGGTGAACAGTTCAGAACCTTTGAGCCGGATGATCCGGAGCTGGTGAAGTCATTGCGGGATAAGCAGGTGAGAATCGCCGCCAAACGCGAGGACGAGTCGCCCTGGTATATGGTGCTATTGCTTAACTGGCTTCCCATGCTGCTTCTGATTGGGGTGTGGATATTTTTTATGCGCCAGATGCAGGTGGGCGGCGGCAAGGCGATGTCCTTTGGCAAGAGCCGGGCAAGACTGCTTACGGAGAATGAACACCGCGTAACCTTTAGCGATGTCGCCGGCGTGGATGAGGCCAAAGATGATCTGCAAGAGATCATCGCATTCCTAAAAGATCCGAAAAAATTCACGAAACTTGGCGGGAGAATTCCCAAAGGGTGTTTGCTCGTGGGGGCCCCGGGAACCGGCAAGACCCTGTTGGCTCGTGCCATCGCGGGCGAAGCCGGAGTCCCGTTCTTCAGCATCAGCGGTTCCGATTTCGTAGAAATGTTCGTCGGCGTCGGAGCTTCCCGAGTCCGTGACCTTTTCGTTCAAGGCAAAAAGAAGGCGCCTTGCATCATCTTTATCGACGAAATCGACGCGGTTGGGCGTCACCGCGGGGCAGGCCTCGGTGGCGGTCATGACGAGCGCGAACAGACGTTGAACCAGCTGTTGGTCGAGATGGATGGATTCGAGTCCAACGAGGGAGTCATTCTCATCGCTGCAACCAACCGGCCTGACGTATTGGATCCCGCGTTGCTCCGTCCAGGGCGGTTCGATCGCCACGTTGTAGTGCCACGACCGGACATCAGAGGGCGAGAAGGTATCTTGCAGGTGCACACCCGGAAGGTGCCGTTGTCAACGGACGTGAACGTCAGCGTGCTGGCGCGATCCACGCCCGGGTTTACTGGCGCGGACTTGGAGAATCTCGTAAACGAAGCGGCTTTGTTGGCAGCCCGGAATAACAAGCAAAAAGTCGACATGCTCGACTTGGAGCTGGCCAAGGATAAGGTCATGATGGGCGCGGAGCGGCGCAGCATGATTATCAGTGACGAAGAAAAGCGCACCACGGCTTATCATGAAGCCGGGCATGCATTGGTGGCGAAGCTGCTCCCAGGCGCGGATCCGATCCACAAAGTGACGATCATTCCACGTGGCCTGGCTTTAGGCCTCACGCAGCAACTACCCATGGACGAAAAGTATACCTATCCCAGGGAATATCTGCTCAATAACTTGGTCATCCTGTTCGGCGGGCGCGTCGCGGAAGAGCTCGTGCTCGAGCACATAACAACGGGCGCTGGGAATGATATCGAAAAAGCGACGGATCTGGCGCGGCGGATGGTGTGCGAATGGGGCATGAGCGAAAAGCTCGGGCCGATGACTTTCGGTAAGAAAGAGGAAGAGATTTTTCTGGGAAGAGATTTTACGCAGAAAGTAGACTATTCCAGGAGCACGGGCATTGAGATCGACGCTGAGGTCAGGCGCATTATCCAGGAGAGCTACCATCGGGCTAAGGACCTGCTGAAGACTAATCTTCGTCTGCTACATAAAGTTGCGGAGAAGTTGCTTGAAAAAGAGGTTCTGGACGGTTCGGAGATTGACGCCATAGTCAGAGCTTTCGGCGGTAACGGTGGAGATCCGTCGAGCGCGGCGGCCACTGCTTAAGTAGACCGTTATTCCTGAATCCAAAGCTATTCCAGGTTTTCGTAAACCTTCGCTCCGCTGATTCTTACTCAGCAGGTCAAGGATGTGCCGCGTTAAAATCCCAGGCCGTTTGCTTGGTAATCAAGAACCCGTCTTAAACTCAAATACAGCTACAATTAATTTCTTTCCGTCCGTGAACGGTCAGTGTTGCTGAAGTCGCGAGGGAGAAGCCTGTTATGGCTTCTCTCGATCTCGAGCAGGCGTTCTGGACAATGCTTGGAGGCGACCCTCATGAACTCCTGGCAGTCCGTGTCACTGCAGTCTTTTTCGTAAAGACCACCCGGCGGGTCGCCCGGCCGGGTGATCACGAGAGATCAGGGTTTGGTACTATCAAGTAAACAGGCGCGAGACTCGGTTTTTAAACGAATGGTCATTTCCCCACTCTTTATAGAGGCATAAAGAGATCAAAGCGGATTTTCTGGAATGCCCGCTACAGGTTGGCCACTGGCTAACGCCCCAGCCGTTCTAGCTGCTCGAGGTGGTCGGTTTCCGACGCCAGCATATTCTCCAGCCGTATCACCAGACCTTTGTCGCCGAATTCCGATGCCTGGTCGATACGTTTAGCGTAGTTGCTTATGATTTTGCGTTCGCCAGCGATATTTTCCTGCAAAAGTTCCCGGGCAGCTCCCAGTTCTGCAGGTAAAGATGGGCGGATACGCACCTCACCGCCGAGCGCCACAATCTTATCGGCCAGAAACGTCGCGTGGTCTAGCTCGCTCGGCAGTTCTTTTTTCAATAACTCCCGAAGCTCGTGCCCGAGCATACCGCGACCCGCCGCAGCGTGATACACACCTCTGAGCAGCCCCTCGAGCTCCAGGTTCAAATCTTCGTTTAAGCCATTGATGAGTTCTTCGCGGGTCATCGTGACGGAATGACCGACTACGTGTGTGACGGGCAATTTGAAGCGACGCTCTATCCGCCGAGGCTGGTCAAGCGCCACCCAGCGAGAACGTTGGAGCGGAAGGGTCGAGATAACAATGCCGTCATATTTTTCCTGGTGGCGTTGGAGCTCGTCCTCGATAGCTTTTATAGGCGAGGGATCGCCGACTTCCGTTCGAACGACTTTCGCGCCTATCCCTTCTAAATGCTCCTTCGCGGCCTGGGCCGTCCGCTTTGCTATCGTTTCATTGTCGCCGTCCTGCCAATCGAGCAAATCCTCCACCGGCGTGGCAGGCACGAGCAAAACGAACTCCGTATCTGCCTTCTTTTCAACCATCTTCCGAACCGCGCTAGTTAGCTCCGGGCTCGAGGCGGTTTGGTTGGCCAGAACGAGATAGCGTGGCATATCACACCTCCGGGAAGTTATTAACGATTAACCAAAAATAGGACGAACGTAACCTCAATACAAGATTGTGTTTTGCAATTTAATGCCGTCAGGCGAGTGGGGTCACGAGTGCAATCCAGTCAGCGAGAGGAATAAAGAGTCGTGTGAAGCGAGGTCGTGCTTTCTATTCTCTACATATCTTTCAAAATCTCCAAGGCAAAAGTTTACAAGGCGCCTAACGACCCTTCTGAATCGACTCTGTCATAGGAACAAAAAGCACGTCCGTAAGTTCCTCGACGACTGCCTTGCCCGCGACCTTGCGCACGCGTACCAGGCGCTGTGTTTTCCACGGCCGGCCCAGAGGCATGATGATTCGCCCCCCTTCGCGCAGCTGGCGCCAGAGTGGTTGGGGAACTTCCGGCGCGGCGGCCGTCAGCAGGATCGCGTCGAAGGGCGTTTTTTCTTCCCAACCAAAAAATCCATCTCCGACTTTGAGGTATACGTTTTTGAAGCCAAGCTGCTCAATGATCCGTTTGGCGCTCTCGCTCAAAGACGGAATGATTTCGATGGAGTATACCTCCGCCGCCAAGCGCGCAAGCACCGCGGTTTGATAACCGGATCCGGTGCCGATCTCAAGGACTTTCTCATTGCCCCGCAATTCCAAAAGCTCGCTCATGTAGGCAACGATATAAGGCTGAGAAATCGTCTGGCCCTCGCCTATGGGCAACGGCCGATCCTCGTAAGCCGATAGGCGCAGATTCTCCGGGACGAACAGGTGGCGCGGCACCGCTTCCATCACCGAGAGAACTCTCGGATCTTTGATGCCGCGCCCACGCAGATCACGATCGATCATCGTGCGTCGCGCCGTAGCAAGCGAATCGTGTAGTTCGCGCTGAAGCGAATCTTGGTGGGCGGCGAAAATCGGTGGCGAAATTTGTAAGGACAGGAAGATCGCCCAGGCGAAAATCAATCGCTTATAACTTATCTCATCCATGTCCATCAGCGAGAGGAAAAGGGGATAAGTCCAATTTTCACAGGATAAGTCCGACGGTCGGGCCAGAGAACTGCGTTATTTTGGTCGACCCGATCGCCCTTGGAACAGCCGAATCAACTTTTATCGCGGGAGCGGCTTGGGTTCAACGTTCTACGATTCGCCTGCTGCCTTACCGCTGTCACTCGGACTACTCCGCCGACCGCAACGCCGCCAACACATGACTTACCCGCGATACGCTTCAGCCAACGGCGCTCAATGCGTTTGCTAGCCATGGGTGCGAAGTTGTCAAGGTTCGATATGGAGACGGTGAAACCTAAATCAGCTAAGTCTTGAAAATCCAGCATACGTTGACGTTAAACAATGAATGCTTAGATTTTTTCTAACTCGTTTTTGGTTGGGGTGATTTATGATTATTCTTAATTTTTCTGCTACGGCCAATGGACCGGGAGTTTTATGGCGTTGGCGCTTCCCGTTAGCTTGACAACACGGGAAGCGATGCTTAGGTTTTTCGTAGGCAAAATTCTTAAAAAAAGGAGGACCAATTATGGACTTAGTAAGATGGGAACCGTTTGAGGGGTTGAACAGAATCCAGAGCCGCATCAATGATCTGTTCGATGATACCTTCGGTCGGTCTCGGGCGTATCCAAGTTCCACCACAGGAGTTTGGTTTCCTCCCGTAGACATTCTCGAAAGCAAGGATTCGTACCTCATTCGCGCGGAGCTGCCAGGCATGAAAAAGGAGGATTTCAATCTCGAAGTGCACGATGGCTCACTGACGCTTAGCGGTGAAAGAAAATTTGAAGAGCCGGCCAATGGCGTGGAATATCACCGTGTCGAACGCGTGGCGGGCAAGTTCTCTCGTTCCTTCTATCTACCGCAGACCGTTAAGAGCGATGGAATCAAGGCTACGTACCTAGACGGCATCCTAGAGATACATGTGCCAAAAGCCGAGGAGGCGAAACCGAAACAGATCGCGATTAATGTAAACTAAAAGTCAAGTTAGACCCAGTCGATAAACAACAAAAAGGGGAAGCGAAAAGCTTCCCCTTTTTGTTTTCTCTCACGTCAAAGCGCAAAAATAGAGGGCGCCTGGTTTCTCAGGCGCCCTCTATCATCTCCAACCCATCTTCAGCCAGTCAGTTTAGTAATCGTCGTGGTCATGAGGCATAGCCGGCATGTCCTTCTTTTTCTCCGGCTTATCGGCAATCATCGCCTCGGTCGTAATCATCAATCCAGCAACCGACGCCGCATTCTGCAGCGCGATTCGAACCACCTTGGTCGGGTCCACGATTCCAGCCTTGACGAGGTCTTCATATTCCTCGGTCGCGGCATTGAAACCGAAAGCGCCTTTGCCGTTCTTTACCTTATCCAAAACTACCGAGCCCTCTGCCCCGGCGTTGCTGACGATCCAACGGAGCGGTTCTTCGAGTGCTTTTTGGACGATGCGAACCCCGACCTTTTCGTCATCGGAGGCGCGGAGACTACCGAGTCCGGCAGAGGCACGAATCAGTGCGACGCCTCCGCCAGGAACAATACCTTCCTCAACAGCCGCACGCGTAGCATGAAGAGCATCCTCTACTCTAGCTTTCTTTTCTTTCATCTCGACTTCAGTGGCTGCGCCGACTTTCACGACAGCCACACCGCCGGCCAGCTTCGCCAATCGCTCTTGCAACTTCTCGCGATCGTAATCCGAGGTCGTCTCCTCGATCTGAGCGCGAAGCTGGGTGATGCGCCCCTCGATGCCGGACTTTTTGCCAGCGCCTTCGACGATGGTCGTGTTGTCCTTATCAATAATTATCCTCTTGGCGCGGCCGAGGTCTTTCAACGTGACGTTTTCCAGCTTGATGCCCAGCTCCTCGGCAATCATTTTGCCGTCGGTCAAAATGGCGATATCTTCCAACATCGCCTTACGCCGGTCACCAAAGCCGGGAGCCTTGACAGCTACGACCTTCAAAGTACCCCGAAGTTTGTTAACCACCAGGGTCGCCAACGCCTCGCCTTCGACTTCCTCGGCGATGATCAGTAAAGGTTTGCTGGTTTTGGCAACGTTCTCCAGGACCGGCAGAAGATCCTTCATGCTTGAGATCTTCTTCTCATGGATCAGGAGGTAAGCATCTTCGTAGACGCACTCCATGCGCTCCGGATCGGTCACGAAATAAGGAGAGAGGTAGCCGCGATCAAAACGCATGCCTTCGACCAGATCAAGAGTAGTCTCTAAGCCCTTGGCCTCCTCCACCGTGATCACGCCTTCTTTCCCGACCTTGTCCATGGCCTCGGCAAGAATGTCACCGATGGTCTTGTCATTGTTGGCCGAGATGGTCCCCACCTGCGCGATCTCTTCCCTGTCGCGGGTGGGTTTAGACATTGACTTGAGCTCATCCACCACTTTTTCGACCGCTTTATCGATGCCGCGCTTGATGCTCATCGGATCGTGCCCGGCGGCAACCAATTTCAAACCCTCGCTGAATATCGCGCGGGAAAGAACCGTCGCTGTCGTGGTGCCGTCACCGGCCACGTCGGAAGTCTTGCTCGCCACCTCTTTGACCATCTGAGCGCCCATATTCTCAAATTTGTCTTCGAGCTGGATCTCCTTGGCGACAGAAACTCCATCCTTTGTTACGGTTGGAGCACCCCAGGATTTTTCGAGAATGACGTTGCGCCCTTTGGGACCGAGCGTTACGGTCACCGCGTCAGCCAATAAGTTCACACCGCGCAGAACCCTGCCGCGCGCCTCTTCACTAAAGCGAATCTCTTTCGCAGCCATGTTTTTCCTTCCCTCCTTATTCGATTACTCCGAGGATGTCATCTTCTCGTAAAATGAGATGGTCCTCGCCGTCAAGTTTGATTTCAGTACCGGAATATTTCCCGAAAAGAATTTTATCCCCGGATTTCACGCCCAAAGGAATCACCTTGCCGTCGTCGTGTCGTCCCGGACCAACGGCAACCACCCGACCCTCTTGTGGTTTTTCCTTGGCAGTGTCGGGAATGATGATACCGCCCTTGGTTTTTCCCTCTTCCTCGATTCGTTTAACGATCACCCTATCATGTAGGGGACGAATTTTAGTCGCCATGATACCTCCTCAAATAAAACGTAGATTTAGATAGCCAGCAGAAAGATTGGGTGCAGCCAATTTAATCCTGCTTATCCAATCGTCAAGGGGGAATTCAAAAAATTTGGGGAATTTATCTGCCAAGGGCCTTATCCTTATAAGGTGGCTCGGCGATGTTTCTAATGTAAGCTATGATGTCGCGGATCTGTTTCTCATCAAGCTGGCCTCCCCAAGGCGGCATAAAGGCGGACTTGCCGACCGCACTGCCCCCCTTCGAGATTACGTCCAACAAAAATTTGTCTGAAAGCTGATTCATGATTGAACCGTTCGTATGGTCAGCGGGTTTGACAGGAAGCGACTTCGCCGCAAGCCCATCCCCTTTTCCTTTCTCGCCGTGGCAGGTCAAGCAGTAAGTGCCATAAAGCTTCCTACCCTCGGCCTGATTTTGCGCCCAAACGGCTCCGCTGTGGTGAAGGACTAAGAAAGCAATACCGAATAGCCAAAAAATTTCCTTACCCATGTGGATTGACTCTCCCTAAATTGTAAACTTTCCTTCTATCAGATAACAAAAACAAACGACAGCCGCAGGCGTAACCTTGCCCTGGTTATTTATTGCATGTAAAAGCATGATAAACACTACCCACCGTCAAAAAATTAAATGGAGGTAAGTATGCTGAAGATCTGGGGCAGAACAGATTCATCCAATGTGCAGAAAGTACTTTGGTGTTGCGGCGAACTCGGGCTCGATTTCGACCGGGTCGATCTTGGCGGCAAATTTGGCGGAAACAAAGAAAAAGCTTATCTCGATAAGAACCCAAATGGACTCGTGCCCACGCTTGAAGACGGGGATTTCATTCTATGGGAGTCGAACAGCATCATGCGTTATCTTGTTGACAAGTACGGGCGTGGACGGCTGCTTCCGTCCACGCCGGAGGGCCGAGCCGACGCCAACCGCTGGATGGATTGGCAACTCACGACTCTCGGCCCTGCGATTGTTCCTCTATTCTGGGGTCTCATTCGCACGCCGGCCGACAAGCGCGATCCAAAGGCGATTAATGCCTCCCTGGAGAGGACGAGCAACGCATGGCAGATCGTCGATCACCAAGTGGCTAATCGTCCCTATGTCGCCGGCGATGATCTGACCCTCGGCGATATCCCACTTGGAGTTTGGGCCTATCGCTGGTTCACCTTGCCTGTTGAACGGCCGAAATTGGCAAATGTGGATGCGTGGTACCAGCGTCTTTGCGAGCGGCCACCGTATCAGAAGCACATTATGATACCGCTCACCTGATCCGCTCAGGTCTGACTTTCATTTGCCGACAATTCTGGCTAGTATTTTTTTGGCTGCAGGGTGAGGAACGAGCGGGATGTAAGAATCAGTGTTCGTTTGTTGTATTCGATGTAGGCTTCGGCCACTAGCTCACCGGGAGGCGATCATGAGTATAACGTTGAATCACGCTATCGTGCCTGCGCATGACAAGGAGGCCGCCGCGCGTTTTTTCGCGCAGATCTTCGGACTTCAGTACGCCGGCCCAACGGGGCACTTTGCTCCTGTCCGAGTCAATGAGGAGCTGACCCTTGATTTCGACAACGCTGAATCGTTTGAACACCACCACTACGCTTTTCACGTTACCGATAGTGAGTTCGATACGATCCTTCAGCGCGTCCAGGAGGCCCGGATTCCGTACGGAAGCGAACCGCGGAGCCTCGAGAATGGGCAGCTGAACTTGCGCAAAGGCGGCCGGGGGTTTTACTTTCGCGACCCGAACGGCCATGTTCTGGAACTTCTGACGCGAGCGTAACATTGATCTATCCGGGCATTTGGCGCGCACTGTAGGTGTTTAGCATGGCGAAAATCTCGGATCCGCACGGCCTTCACGACTGGAGCTCGAAAGAATATGTGCGTGATTGGGCGACGCGGCAGGACCGGTACGAGGACAAACGACGACCGCAGTTCCAAATGATTGCAGATGCGATTCCTTTTACCAGGAACGCGGCGATTCAGATTTTGGACATGGGCGCCGGCTACGGGGCTCTAACGCAATTTCTCTTGGAACAGTTTCCCAACGCTACAGCCCTCTGCCAGGATGGCTCGGAAGAGATGGCCAAGCTCGGTCGCCAGCGCATGGCCAAATGGAAAGGCCGGGTTGATTACGTGATTGCGGATTTCAGCAAGCCAGGCTGGAGCCGCGCGATTCACGGATCCTTCGATGCGATCGTTTCAACCATCGCCATTCACAATGTTCGTGTTCCCGGCATCATCGAGGCCATCTATAGAGAATTGTTTCAACTGCTAAAGCCGGGCGGCTGTTTTCTCAATCTGGACTTGGTTTTTGTTCCCCTGGCAAAACAACTCGGTTGGTTGAGGGCTGCCGGATTCAGCGAGGTCAAATCGTATTGGCAGGAGGCGAGGGAGGGGTTATTCGGAGGGAGGAAGATTTAGGGACAGTGATGCATCCCGAAGGTTGCTCGGCCGGTGCGGACCGGGACACCCCGCCTAAAGACGGAAGAGCCTGCCTCTACCATCGTAAGGTTTAGTTGCATTTAAAGGCTTCCGTTCTTCATTCCGCATTGTCCGTTGCTTCAGACCGTAACGAGCGTGGCTTTCAGTTTCGTGATTGATTCGACTTGTTCTTAGCGGGTTCGAGCACGCTGTCGATTCGTGCCTCTGCGGTAGTTTTGCTTTCGTTCATCACTTCCGAGATCTCGCATATCAGCAGCTTTCTCGCGCGATACAGCGTCTCCCGTTCGTGCGATGCCAGAGTCTTGGTGCCGCTCAACTGAGTCAGCGACTCGACCATGCGGGCCAGGTCGAAGATGGATCCCGAGCTGAATAGTTTTAAATTGTCTAGCTCGCGCTGACGCCAGTTTTTGGCTGTTCCAAGATCTTTAGTTACTCCGGCGCGTGTTCTGAGCTGGCCTAGCAGTTTGGGAATCTCAGACCGGTCCAGCAATGCCCTCATGTGTAGATCGCGCAAGTTAGCGACCGGTACGAACAACTCGGCCCTACTATCGTCCAATAGGGCTAATCGGTAAAAGCTCGTCGACGTTCCACAAACCACTTTCTGGACGACCCCACCGATGAGACAGGGTCCCCGCCCCGGGTAAACAACTTTATCGCCAACAGTCAACGTCATTCGAATCTCCATTTCTGCTGGGTGAAGTGAATCTTTTTCAGCTCATTGGTTCCAATATTTCCTGATTCCAAACTAAAATCCGTCCACATCGGATTTTCATGTCCACTGAAACGACACCCGGCAAGTTGAACTCAAGCTCGTCCGGTGCTTACGGGGTTATCGGAGCAGCGTGTCAGATACTAAGGCGAGAAGCAGGAGGAGTTCGCTACGATCCTCGGTGTCTACTGACTATACCACCTCTGATTGGAATAAGATATGGCTTGGTTGGTATGGCACGTAGGCGCGCCTCACTATCCGCGCGGGTGCGCCTGCCTCCGGTGTCTGGCAATAATTCTTTTCAGGATTGTTCAATATTAGACAGCAATTCCTGGCGAGTCAGCGCAACCTGACAAGCAAAAGACTCTGCTGGGCAAACCTGAGCGTAGGCTCGCCTGGAAGAACGAAGGCACTATGGCGTTTTATGCGGTTGATGTCCGAGACCGAGTGATCCAACGGGTGACGAACCAATACGATGGGGTGGATAACAAGCGTTTTTTTCTGATCGAAGCCAGTTCGGCGAAACAGGCGTGGGCAAAGGCCGGCCGCGCATCGGGAACGATTGGCAGCGATGATTGTGGCGGCTGCCGCCATCGTCATTGTAGCGCTTGTGAAGAATGCTCCGTCACAAAACGATACTCAGACTACTGGATTTGTCACCGCTGCGGGGAGTTAAACCGGCGTGTTCAAAACTTGCATTTAAAGGAGGTGTCTAATGGATTGGGAGAAAATTAAACTAGGTTCGTGGAGTGCCGTCGGCGGCGCGATAGGATTAGCCATTGTCGGATTCAACTGGGGTGGATGGGTTACGGGCGGTGCTGCCGAGGCAATGGCGAAGCAGACCGCTGTCACTGCGGTGGCCGAGCGTTTGGGAACGATTTGCGTGGCGCAGTTCAACCGGGATACGGCGAAGAGCCAGAAACTCATCGAAATGAAGGACAAAGATACTTGGGAACAGGGCCGCTATATTGACACGCAGAGTTGGGCGATCATGCCGGGCGACGAGAAACCCGAGAGCGGGGTTGCCGATGCCTGTGCCAAGCAGCTGTCGAAGAAGAGCTAATTCGTTCAGCGTAGGGGCAGTTCTAGCAGGTTGGCTCCGAAGTTCGCTGAATAATTCTGGTGTCATTCCGGCCAACCCCGGATCAAAGTCCCGGGGTAGCGCGAGCCGGAATCCAGGAATTTCAAAGACTTCTGGATACCGGCTTTCGCCGAGGGGAGCGACTTCTTAGTTGCGACCCTTCAGCTCTTTTTCTCTCATTCGCTTTAACAAGTCGTCGAGGGAACCGGTTGTGAGGATTCGGTTAAATTGCGAGCGGTAGTTGTTGACCAGGCTGATATCCTCGACGACGACGTCGAAGATTTTCCATTCCCCCTGCACTTGATGGAGCCGATAGTTGACCGCGGTCGGCTCGCCTTTATTGGAAACTATTTTGGTGTCGACTTGGGCCTGGTTTCTTTCAACCGACTCATGTACGAAGAGGATTTTCTCATCTTTATAACTGCCAATCCGATCAACGTAAGAATTACCAAGAAATTCGGCGAACGCCGCAATAAACTCATCCTGCCGGCTGGCTACACTATTCCAATGTTTGCCTAAAGCCTGCTTGGCCATTTCAGCCCAATCGAAGCGCGGCATCAAGGCATTCCGTAACATCTCTTTCCGCTCTTCCTCGCCATTCGACGAGCCGCTGACAACCTTAAGGACTTGCTGAATAGTCGCCTGAATCTGTTCGGTTGGAGTGCTTGCGAAAACCTGGCCCTGCCCCAGGCAGAAGGCCAGAGCGAGGCCCAAAGTGAAACGATTTATCGTCTTGGTCATAGCCCCTCCGTAGATCCAACTGCTTAATCGCAAGCGCAAGGCCAATCTCAGATTGGTTCGGAAGGGTGCTTTTAGCCCTTGATATTACGAGATTTTCACTGCAGGGGAGGGTTTGCTGGAACCGCTTGCGAGCCAGTGGTTTGGCAAAAATCGACGAATTGAGCGAAATATGAACGGCTTGGCCTGGAACAGCAAAATCGCCCGTATGGCTACTTGACAAAGAACCGAAGAGATTCGCTGGTGTACTGCGCCAACGGGTAAAAGTAAATTCCGAGAACGATGGTCAAAACCGTGAGCGGAATGAGTAACGTAAAATTGTTTGGCGCGACGGAGACCGCCGCGTCAGTCGGCTCGGGGAAGTCGAGAAACATCGTCTTTACCACCTTGGCATAATAGTAAAGCGATATGACGCTGTTGATGATCGCCACCACGGCCAGTAAAACAAAGGCGCCGCCTTGTTTCAGCACCGCCGCGAATAGGAAAAACTTACCGATAAATCCTGCAAAGGGCGGGAGACCGGTTAACGAGAAAAGAAAGACCGCAAGGCAGGTCGCGGGAATGACGGCGCCGCGCCAGGCAAGGCCACGGTACGTTTCGATTTCTTCGTTGCCGGTAACGTTGGCGATCATGACCACGACGAGAAACGCGCCGAGGTTCATGATCAAGTATACGACGACGTAGAAGAGAATCGCTTTCAAGCCGTCGTTGTTGAGCACCGCCAGTCCCATGAGCATGTAGCCCGCGTGAGCGATGCCGGAGTAGGCCAACATGCGCTTGAGATTTTTCTGATTCAAAGCGCAAAGATTACCGAGCGTCATAGTAATCATGCTCACGAATAGAACAACGTGGGGCCATTCGACCCCGGAAACAACGGCCCAATCACCTGCGGGAACCATGCTCGAGACCGCTGGGAAGAAAAACCGAATCATAATGGCGATACCCGCGGCATTGGACGCGACTGAGAGGAACGCGGTGAACGGCGTGGGCGCGCCCTGATAGACGTCGGGCGACCACATGTGAAAGGGCACGAAGACGATCTTGTAGCCGAACCCCGCCATGATGAAAACCAAGGCCATGTACAAGGCGACTTTATTCACTTGGCCCTGCGCCAGGACTTGGTGGATCGCCGCGTAGTCGAGACTACCCGTCATGCCGAAGATCCAGCTCATGCCGTAAATCATCGTCCCCGAGGCCACCCCCCCGTAAATAAGATACTTTAGCGCCGCCTCGCTCGAGCGCCGGTTGTGAGGCAAAAAGCCGGTGAGCACGTAGGAAGTCAAGCTGACTAATTCCAAAGAAAGATAAGCCGTCAGCAGATTGCTCGACGAGGCCATGAAAAACATCCCCAGGGCGCAGGTCAAAAGCAAGGTGTAATATTCGCCCTGATGAATTTGACGTATTTCATTGCTGCCGAGCGACATCCAGATAGTCAAGATCGTCGCCGCCAACGCGAAGACCTTGAAGAAGAGACTGAAGCCGTCGAGGATGATCATGCGGTGAAACAACCAGCCCTGCTGCGCGCTGTAAAGATCAAGGGTCGCCACCAGAGATGCCACGCACCCGACGAGCGCCAAGACCGCCAGAGCGCGCTGGCTCCGAACCAGCAGATCGAGAACGATGAGCAATAAAATCGTGCAGGAGAGGATGATCTCCGGATAGAAGAAAGTCAGGCTCGCGAGGTTTTTCAGATCCATCGGTATTCTTACAAGTGAAGATGCGGCACAACGACCTGGTTGATTCCATCTAACGACGTGCGCAGCAGATCGAGCACCAAACTCGGATAAACACCGACTAGGATCACGATCGCTCCCAAAGGTACCAGGGTAAACATTTCACGGCCATTGATCTCCGGAAGCATCTTATATTTTTCGTTCGGCGGACCCAGGTAGATGCGCTGAATCGTCCATAGCAAATAGCCTGCGGTCAGAATCACGCCGCTGGCGCCCAAAATCGTCAGCACCGGAAATTTCTGCCAAGTCCCGAGCAAGACCAATACTTCGGAAATAAATCCGGACAGGCCCGGCAAGCCCATCGAGGCAAAGAAGGCCAGCGCGGTCACACCGGTATAGACCGGCATGATAGCGGCCAAGCCGCCGAATCCATCGATGTCGCGGTGATGCGCGCGGTCATAAACCACACCGACCAAAAGGAAGAGCATCCCGGTGATGGTTCCGTGATTGAACATCTGCAGCACGGCGCCGTTAATGCCCTGCGTGGTAAAACTCGCCATGCCCAGCATCACGTAACCCATGTGGCTGACGCTGGAATAGGCGACGAGCTTCTTGAGGTCCGTTTGTGCCATCGCGCAGAGCGCGCCGTAAATGATGTTCCACGCTCCCAATGCGCCCAGAAACCAATACGCAAGATCAGCGGTGGCTACGGGCAGCATGGGATAGTTGATCCGAAGGATTCCATAGGTGCCCATCTTGAGCAGCACGCCCGCCAGTATGACTGAGATCGCCGTGGGCGCTTCGACGTGAGCATCGGGCAACCACGTGTGAAAAGGAAAGGCCGGGATCTTGATCGCAAAGCCGATAAAAAGCGCCATCCAGACGAGATGCTGGAAGCCCCAACCTAGCTGATCAAACGGCCAAAACGGCAAGGGCTGCGTGCCGTACTTGTTGGCCTGCGCGATCATCACGGTCATATCGAAAGTATGCGGCTCGCTGTTGAAGTAGAGGGCGAGGAGAGCGAGCAACATCAAAACGCTGCCGAAAAGCGTGTAGAGAAAAAACTTGATGGCGGCATATTCGCGTCGCGGCCCGCCCCAGATGCCGATGAGGAAGTACATGGGCAGCAGCATGAGTTCCCAGAAAATGTAGAAGAGGAAAAAATCCAGGGCGACGAATACGCCCATCATGCCGGTATCCAGCAAGAGGAAGAGCGCAAAGTATCCTTTGACAGCCTTGTCAATTCCCCAGGAGGCGAAGATGCAAAGGAAGCACAAGAGCGCCGTTAAGAGCACCATGGAAATGCTGAGACCATCGATGCCCACAAAGTATTTGATGTTGTAAGCTGGGATCCACGCCACTTCTTCCCTAAATTGAAACCCGGTTTTCGCAGGATCGAAATTGGCAAAGAGCCACATTGCCATGATCAACGGTGGCGCCGTAAACACCGCGGCGACCCAGCGGATCAGATTATGGCTTTTGCCAGGCAGAAGCAGCACAACGACTGCACCGGCAAGAGGAATAAAGGTCATGTAACTGAGGACGTGTTCCATCTTCTACATTCTCCCGTCAGAATCAGCTCCAGTAACGCAACTTGACGATGATGGCGAGAACCACGGCGATGAGAATCCCATAGAGATAACTGTTGATATTACCGGTTTGCACTCGACGAAATTGGTTGCCCGCACCGAAAGTAATATTGGCAATCGCGTTAACTATGCCGTCGATGATGTAGTTATCGAATAGACCATTGAGCCACGAGACGAATCGAGTCAGGCTCGCGGAGCCGTCGACGATACCATCGATGACGTATTGATCGAACAACGAGCCCAGGCGCGCTAGCAGCAGCGCTCCGTTGACGAAAATCACCTGGTAAATTTCATCGAAATAGTACTTGCGATCAAACAAACGATAGAAGAATCCGCCGGCGAGACCGGCAAAGCGCTCCGGCGAAAACGCCGCACGGTAGTACATGAGGTACGCGATAAAAAATCCGAATGCCGCGACCATGATTGAGACAGCCATCAATCCCAGCTCAAGCGCGTGGGAGGCATGTTCCTCGCCGTGAGCCGCTATGACGGGTTCGAGCCAGCGAGCGAATTGGCTTCCACCGAACACCGTCGGCAGGCCAACGTAGCCGGCAAAGACTGCGCCGATCGCCAACACGACCAGCGGCAGAGTCATGACTTTCGGCGATTCATGCAGATGCTCTTGCGTGTGGTGATCGGCCCGGCACTCGCCGAAAAAGACCATAAAGAATTGGCGGAACATGTAGAACGCGGTCATACCCGCGCCAAGAACTCCGAGGAGCCATAACATGGGTGAGCCATGCTCGCTGGTAAATGCCAGCCACAAGATCTCATCTTTGGAGAAAAATCCCGAGAAGAAAGGCGTGCCGGCGATGGCAAGGACTGAGATCGCGAAGGTCCAAAAGGTATAGGGCATGGAGTCTTTGAGGCCGCCCATTTTCCGCATGTCCTGCTCGTGATGCATGGCATGGATAACGCTCCCAGCGCCGAGGAACAAACAGGCTTTGAAAAAAGCGTGGGTCATCAGGTGGAAAATCGCCGCGGCGTAGCCGGCGACGCCGACGCCGATGAACATGTAGCCGAGTTGGCTCACCGTCGAATAAGCCAGCACTCTCTTGATGTCCGTCTGCGTCAGCGCGATGGTGGCGGCCATCAATGCCGTGCCTGCGCCAATCCAGGCGATGACGTGCAGAGTCTCGGGCGCCGTGGAAAAGAAAAAGTTGAGCCGCGCCGTCATGTAGACGCCGGCGGTCACCATGGTCGCCGCGTGGATCAGCGCGCTGACCGGCGTCGGCCCGGCCATGGCGTCAGGCAACCAGACGTGCAGCGGAATCTGCGCCGACTTGCCGGTGGCGCCGACGAAGAGCAACAACGTGGCCAGCGTGATAACGCTGATTCCCCAGAGCTGTTGGCCTTGGAGAGTCGACGCCCATTTGGCCATCTCGCGAAACGTCAGCGTGCCATGCCCCTGCGCATCAAAGGACCAGAACAACAGAAACATGCCGAGCATAAAGCCGAAGTCACCGACGCGGTTGACGATAAAGGCCTTGTTGCCGGCCCGAGCATTGTTGTGGTCTTGATACCAGAAGCCGATCAGGGCGTAGGAGCAGAGACCCACGCCCTCCCAGCCGACGAACATGAGCAACAAGTTATCGGCCGTGACCAGGATCAGCATGGCGGCCGTAAAGAGATTGAGAAAAGCAAAGAAGCGCCAGAACGCTTTGTCCTCGTGCATGTAGCCGGTGGCGTAGATATGGATCAAGCCGCCGACACCGGTGACCACCAGGATCATCACGGCGGAAAGCGGATCCACCCAAAAAGCCATATCCACTTTGAGCGATCCGAGATTGATCCAGGTATAAAGCCTGTCGATGAGAAACCTTTGTTCGGCTGCAAATCCCTTGAGGGTGAGAAACGCATACACGGAAAGTCCGAAGGCAAGGATGACCGGCGCGCAGGCAATGAAGCTGATCGCTCCCTTGCCCATCCGTTTTTGAATCGCGGAACCCAACAGGCCGTTGATAATGGCCCCGATCAAAGGGAGGAAAACAATCCAGCGAAGATAATCTGTCTGTATTGGATGATCCATAATTAACGTGCCTCGTGATCGTGGCACGTGCCCGTAGAACTCAAAAGCGAAGCCGGCAATGAATGATCACGAACACGTTCTCACTCTTTCAGCGTTTCCGCCGCCTCGACGTCGATGGTATGGAAGATCTGGAAGATAGCGAGCACAATGGCCAAGCCCACCGCGGCCTCAGCGGCAGCCAACATAATGACAAAAATCGCGTAAATCTGACCTTCCAAGCCGCCGCTGCTGTAATGCGAAAAAGCCACATAGTTGATATTGGCGCTGTTCAGGATCAGCTCCACGCCCATGAGCACGCTGATGGCATTGCGCCGAGTGAGCACGGTGAATAGTCCCAACGAAAACAAAATCGCGCCGATAATCAGATACGAAGAGAGCTCGTTGGGCGAGAACATGTTATTCCTTGATTTCCTTACGGGAGAGAACTACGGCGCCAATCATGGCGACGAGCAATACGAGAGAGGCGAGCTCGAACGGTAAAAGGTAATTCTCCAGGAAAAGGTCGCCGATTCTTCCGGTCGTTGCCGCGTAGGTGATTTCTTTGGCTTTCACCCAGGGAGTCTCCTGAACGGTCTGAAGCAATAAGTAAATCAGAACTCCGATGACGATCAGCGCCGGGATACGACCTGCCGCGCGATTGGTGACTTCGACTTCGGTGATGCGATGGGTGAGCATCACCGCAAAAAGAATAAGGATCAGGATGCCGCCGACATAAATCAGCAGCTGAACCGCAGCGACAAAATCGGCCCCAAGGAAAACATAGAGTCCCGCGACGCCCCCGAAGGTCCCTAGAAGTGAAAACGCGGAGTAGATGATATTGCGCGAAAACGCCACCATCACGGCAGAGCCTACCGTGATGATGGCGATCAGATAAAAAACTGCCGTCGAAACGTTCATCGATTGCTAATTTTAGGGATCTCAGAAAGCTGAAGACTTTCTGTCAATTACAGGAAGATCCGTTTCGGATCAAGGGGCAGGAGGATGATTCTCTTACCGCCCCTTTGCGGGACTATCCCTCCTCTGCGGCCGCCCCTCCATCCGGTGTGGCAAACTCATCGAGATACTTCAGTCCAATATCGACCTTGGTGGACAACTTCGGATCCGTCTCACCGCCCTTTTTCGGTTTGTAAAGTGGCGCCGGTTGCGTCACAAAATGGCGCACCAATCCGGCCGGGTCGTAACTCGCCCCTTCGAATTCCTGGGAGTGCCGGATAGATCCGGTCGGACACGCCTCCGAGCAAAGCCCACAATACATGCACTTGCAAACGTCAATATCGAAATGGGTAAATTTCCGCTGCTTTGTCTCCTTGTCCATTTCGATGCCGATCGTGATGCAAGTAATCGGACAGTCTCTCTCGCAAGCTAAACAGCCCGTGCAGATATCGAGATCGACTTCGAGGATGCCCCGATACCTTCGCGGTAGAGTCTCCTGGATCGGCTTCGGTATCTTGTCCGGATACTGAATCGTCATCGGACGGCGAACGAGATGAGAAAAGGTGATCGACATCCCCTCGAAGACCGATGTCAGCGTGTCCTTTATATCTTTTACGTAACTCGCAACGCCCATAAT
This sequence comes from Deltaproteobacteria bacterium, assembly GCA_005879605.1. Classification (GTDB taxonomy): domain Bacteria; phylum Desulfobacterota; class Binatia; order UBA9968; family UBA9968; genus DP-1. The sequence goes on along the minus strand of VBKE01000006.1, from coordinate 17,742 downwards.
TCCTCAATTCTTCAGCCACTAAATATGCGGCTTGAAATAAAGCTCCGGCCGCGCTTGGCGGATTTGAAATACCACGCGTTTGCAGAAATAGGCCAGGATAATCATCCCGAGAACGAACATCGCGACACTAAAAATCTCATTGCCCTTCGGGAATGCCAGCATCCAGCAAAGCGTTCCCAACAAGCAGAAAAACGACAGCGGCACCATATACTTCCAGCACAGCGCCATGAGTTGATCGACGCGCACGCGCGGCAAGGTCGCCCTTACCCACATGGCGACAAAAACCCAGAGATAGGCCTTCAAGAAAAAAACCACGAATTGAGCGACACCTAAAAGAACGGGATTGTTGTCGAAAATTGACCATGCTGGGACTTGCCAACCGCCCAGAAACAGCGTTGTGGCGACCGAGCCGATGACGTATAGGTTTCCCCACTCGGCAAAAAAGAAGAACAAAAAACGCATGCCGCTGTACTCGGTCACATATCCTGCCACCAGCTCGGATTCCGCTTCCGGAATATCGAACGGCGTCCGGTTGCCTTCAGCGAGGGCCGCCGTGAAGTAGAGGAAAAAGGCCGCGAAGGTAAATGGATTATTGAAGAGAAACCAATCCCACGGCGCCGCGCCTTGAGCTTTAATGATACCCTGCATGCTCAGAGTGCCGGCAAGGAAAACGATGGTTAGAATCGACACGCCGGCCGGAATTTCGTAGCTCACGATTTGCGCCGCGGAGCGCATGCCGCCGAGCAAGGACCATTTATTATTCGAGGACCAACCGGCCATGAGGATTCCGACCACGACGAGCGAGGTGACGGCGAGAATATAAAGAATGCCGATGTTGAGATCCGCTACGATGAGCTGGCTCCCGAAGGGGATGGCGACAAAGGTGCAAAGAAAACCCATGAAGACCACGTAAGGGGCCAACGAAAAGAGCGCCTTGTCGGCAGCCGACGGGATTAGGTCTTCTTTGAGCAGATTTTTGATACCGTCCGCGAGCCACTGGAGAATCCCTTGTGGGCCAACCCGGTTCGGGCCAATGCGGGACTGCATTCTGGCCCACACGCGCCGCTCCAGCCAACTCGTCACTCCGGCAAGCGGGGCGACGAAAGCCGAAAGCACGATAAAGGCCGCCAAGACCATCGCGATCGCGTACACGACCTCTTTTGGTGTGCCGGCAAAGTAGCCTTGTTGTATCAGCTGGTCGATATAAGCTTGCATGATTGACTCAAAGTTTCTGTTTTACCGATCGATTTCCGGAGCGTCCACGTCCAGGCTGCCTATGAGAGCGATCAGATCGGCCACCATAATTCCCTTGCTGAGCTTGTCGATGATGCTCATGGCGGTAAACGAACCGGTGCGGATGCGAACGCGGTAGGGATACTCGCTCCCGTCGGCGACGACATAGAAGCCCATGTCGCCCCGCGGCGCCTCGACGCGCGCGTAGCACTCGCCCGCGGGCGGCTTGAATTTGCGCGCCACCTTGGCGATCGCCGGCCCCTTGGGTAACATTTTGAGGCACTGGCGGAGAATCTTGCAGCTCTCGTGCAGCTCGCGAATTCTTACCCAATAACGATCGTAGCTATCACCGAGCTTGCCCACTTGAGCGCTCCCGACGGGAACTTCAAATTCCAACTCCGGGTAGACCGAATATGGTATATCGCGCCGAATGTCCCACTTGATGCCCGAGCCGCGCAGATTGGGCCCGACGAGGTTGTAGGAAAGCGCCTCCTCCCTGCTGACAACTGCCACGCCTGCGAGCCGCTCGATAAAGATCTTGTTGTAAGAGAGCAGGCGATTATATTCGTCGACGAGGGGCTCGAAGTGATCGAGGAACGCGGTGATGCGCGTGCAGGTCTCAGGAAGAATATCATAGCCTACGCCGCCGATCCGGATATAGTTGTAAGTGAGCCGCGCGCCGCAGATCTCTTCCATCAAGTTGTTGATGGTTTCCCGCTCCCTAAGAGCGTGAACGAACGGCGTCATCGCACCGATGTCTTGGCCAAAGGTGCCGATGGAGATCAAATGACTGGCGATGCGGTTGAGCTCGCAGGCGATCACCCGGCAGAACTCCCCACGGCGAGTGACTTCGACGTTGCCGAGCTTTTCCGCCGCCATGCAGAATCCCTGGTTGGCGAACATGGCCGCGAGGTAGTCGGCGCGATCCGTGTACGGCACGTAGCCGTGCCACGTGACCTTTTCACCGATCTTTTCAATCGAACGGTGCAAATAGCCGACGTCCGGGATCGCTTCGTTGATAACTTCACCGTCCGTCCTGACCACGAAGCGCAGCACCCCGTGGGTGCTGGGATGTTGCGGCCCAACACTGATGGTCATGTCTTCGGTATAGAAGCCGGTTTCGACCGGAGCCGTCTCGTTCATAAATTCCTATCGAAGCAGTTTTTCGACGAGTGGAGCGCGTTGCGTGCTGATGCCGTCGTATTCTTCCTGCTCCACGTAGTCCTTGCGCAAGGGATGACCCACCCAATCTTCCGGCAGCATGATCCGGCGAAGGTCGCTATGTCCCTCAAAAATCACGCCGAAGAGGTCGTAAACTTCCCTTTCAAACCAGTTGGCCACCTTCCATACCCCTTCGGTAGTGGCGACTTTCGGATTGTCCCGCGGCAGATCCACTTTGAGCACCATCTGATGTTTTTGCGCGTATGAATAGAGGTGATAAACCACCTGGATCTTTTCTTCCTTGGGCCAATCGAGTCCGGTTAGATCTGAAAGCACTTCGAATTTCAGGCCCGGATCGTCGCGCAGAAATCGGCAGACTTCGACAATCGCCTGAGCATCGACTTTGCAACACGGCTCCTGCACGTCTCCCTTAAAATCGGCGACTTTGCCCGGAAATTGCTGTTCCAGCCGCCCGTAAATGTCTTTGGTTTCCATTACTTAGGCTTGAGCCGCAGCTTCTGCCGGACGTGACGGTTTGACCAGCCACCGCTCACGCATCATCTTGTCTTGAATCCGCAGTAGACCTTCGGTGAGCGCTTCGGGGCGCGGAGGGCATCCCGGCACATAGACGTCCACAGGAACGATCTTGTCCACGCCTTTGCAAACTGAATAGGCCAGCTGAAATAGCCCACCGCAATTCGAGCAGCTCCCCATAGAAATAACATACTTGGGATCCGGCATCTGGTCGTAAAGCAACTTGGTCCGCTTGGCCATTTTATAGGTAAGTGTTCCGGCGACGATCATGAGGTCGGACTGGCGGGGCGTCGCCCGCGGCACCGCGCCGAAGCGATCCAAATCAGCCCGCGGTCCGCCCGTTTGCATTAGCTCAATGGCGCAGCAAGCCAGGCCGAAAAGCATATACCACTGTGAGGAAGCCCGCCCCCAATTGAGTAGGGAGTCCACTTTAGTCGTAAAAACTGTTTCCGGTAATGAGTTGAGTAACGGTTTCATTCAATGCCTCCAAAATAGCAGAGCCTCAGGCCTTGACCTTTTTCACCCATTCCAAATCGCCCTTGGCCCAGGCATAAATCAAACCAAGGAAGAGAATGCCAATAAAAAGAACAATCTCCACGAATGCAAACAGCCCCTGCCCGGTTTCGATCCAGCGGCGAAATACCGCCGCCACCGGAAAGATGAAGGCGATCTCGACTTCGAAGATAATAAAAATCAGGGCAACAAGGTAAAACCGGATGTTAAAGTTAACCCAAGCGCTCCCGGTGGACGGCTCGCCGCATTCGTAAGTGGAAAGCTTTCGCACTTGCGGATTCGACGGCCGTAGCAGGCGGCCGATTAGCAGGTTAACCCAGACGAAGCCAAGGCCCAGTACGGTAAACACCAACACATTAGCGAAATCAAATAACATCGTGAATTTCCAGAATTAAACTAGGAGAATCGCTTATGTAACCTTTGTCACAAAAGTCCGCGATAATCAACCGGTGCAAGCACTCAACGGCCTGATCTTGTGTTTGCCATCATCCCCCTTTTTGACTACAGTCGAGCAAGCCAGATTGACGTGAAAAAAATCGCCAGAGCACGGTCGGGTTTTATCTCTTATTTAGCATTTCGTCGGCGACTGCCCAAACTCGGCTGGTACCGACACGCGTCGCCTACAGCGCGTTATCGGCCGGAATTGGCACGCTCTGGAACCCATGAACAGGGAATCTTTCGGAAACACGGTCTCGATTCCAACCTCGTGTATATTCGCAGCGGCACAACGGCCGTGCAGGCTTTCCTGGCCGGCGAGATTCAATTAGATCCCACGTCAGAAAGGAGACCGAGCTATGACTATGAGAGTGGAAACAGAACGAAAAATGAAACGCTGGCGCGAACAGAGATGGATTTTGGATCAGATCATCCAGACACGCGGGATCGACTGGGATCAAGGCCGCACTGGAAAGATTCTCCGCAACTGCGGCCCGGGCGTGCAGAGCGATCTTCAGGAAATCACCCGGCGGATTCAAAAATTTGTCGACATGCCGCGCGAGTTCGCACGGGTGGCCGCGCGGCGCGAAGAGCTGGCCAAAGAGACCGAGAAAGCCGGCCATCTCGTTGAAGCGCGCGAGCACTACTACATCGCTGCCACCTTCTACACCAACGCCATGTGGGCGATCTATGAAGACGGCAATCCCAAACGAATCGCCTGGCAAGAAAGAAAACGCGCCTGCTATGATAAGTTCATCCAATACGCCGACCGCCGCATCGAGCGTGTGGAGTTTCCCTACGGAGGAAAACTCGTTCAAGCCCTTTTGCATCTCCCATCCGGTATTAAATCCGGCGAGAAAGTTTCTTGCGTGATGTACATTCCCGGCATGGACGGCGTCAAAGAAGACACTCCGATGAACAACGATCCGCTGCTCGAACGCGGGCTCGCGGTCCTTGCCGTCGACGGCCCCGGTCAGGGAGAAACGCGCGAGCGGGGCATTAAATGCACCGCATCGAACTATGAAGACGTGGGCAAACTCGCCTGCGACTATCTCGTCAAACGTCCTGAGATCGACCCTGATCGTCTCGGGGTCATGGGTTCGAGCATGGGCTCGTATTGGGCGCCCCGCGTGGTTGCCGCCGCGCCGCGTTTCAAAGCCTGCGCCGTCAGCGGCGTCTGCGTGGAGCCGGGACAGTACGCGATCTTCAACATGTCGTCGCCGACCTTCAAGCTCAATTACATGTACATGTCCGGCTACGACGACGAAGCCGCCTTCGACGAATTCGCCAAGACCCTCACCCTCGAAGGCGTCGCTTCTAAGATCACCTGTCCCTACATGATCGTTGCCGGCGAAGACGACGAACACTGCGACATGAAATTCGTCTACGAATGGATGGAAGAGATGCGCGGCCCAAAGCTGCTCGTCGTCTACGAGGGCGAGAAACATTCGATTCGCAACCCGCGCGCCCGAGTGCTGCTGATTAACTGGCTCGCCGATCGTCTTGCCGGAAAACCGTTCAAGTCGGAGAAAATCTACGTCGAGACGAGCGGCAAGGAAGTTCACTCAGACTGGTAACCATCCGAACCCCTCTTCAATGAGAATCGCCTATGGTGATCTGATCGGCGGAGTCAGCGGCGACATGTTTGTCGCCGCCCTGCTGGATCTAGGCCTTCCCATAAAAAAGCTCACTGCGGAGCTAAAAAAGATCCCGACGCTCCAGTTCAAGCTTCAAGTTACAAAAAAAACTGTCAACGGCATCCGCGCTACCCGCTTTCGCGTGATCTGTCCGCAAAAGGAATCGGCACGTTCTTGGAAGCAAATACGAACTCTAATCAACCGCAGCCGGCTGCGCGCCGAGGTAAAAGAAACCGGCATCGGCATTTTTAACCGCCTGGCCGAAGTTGAGGGAAAAATCCACGGCATATCGCCCGATCAAGTCCACTTTCACGAGATCGGAGCCACGGATTCCATCGTCGATATCATGGCCGCGGCCATCGGCTACCGCGAGCTCGAAATCGACTCTCTTCACTTTTCTCGTATTCCCCTGGGGCGAGGTGTGACCGGTTCCCGGCATGGAACACTGCCGGTTCCCGCCCCGGCAACCCTGGAGTTGCTCAAAGGTATTCCTGTTCACTGCCTGGATGTCGAAGGCGAGACCGTTACGCCCACGGGCGCCGCCATTGTGAGCACATTGGGAACAAGTTTCGGCGAGCAGCCAAGCATGACGCCGCAGAGAATCGGTTACGGCGCCGGACAGAAAGAATTTCCGGGAAGACCCAACTTGTTCCGCTTAGTCGTCGGCTCGGCTGAGACGAACTGGAAACAAGAAGAGATGCTCGTCATCGAAACCAACATCGACGATATGAATCCCGAGTTCTACGATTACGTCCTCGACCGCCTTTTTGCCGCCGGCGCCCGCGACGTTTTTCTTTCACCCATCCAAATGAAGAAGAATCGCCCGGCTACGTTGCTTCGCGTTATTGCAGAACCGGCTAAACGAGATCAGCTGGCCGAAATTCTATTTCACGAAACTTCCACCATCGGCATCCGATATTACCCGGTGGGCCGCATGATCCTTAGCCGAACATCGGATACGGTCAAGACCCGTTTCGGCACGGTTCGCATCAAAATCATCGAAGAGTCCGACGGCACCAAACGAGCTACGCCGGAATACGATGACCTGAAACGCATCGCGGCCGCCAAGAAAATACCTCTCCGTCTCATTCACGAAGAGGTGATGAAAAACTTCACTAAGTGAAACCCAGTAATCCGATTCAAACTGCCGAAGATCAATTAGACAGCCAGCAGCAGCACGCATCGCTTCGGCCGTGGGCTTCGTTACGATATCGCGACTACAGCCTGCTCTTCCTCGCTTCCCTCTTCGTCACCACGGCCCAGCAAATGCGCCAGACGCAAAACTTCTATCAGGTCTACGAGCTGTCCGGCTCCGCGTTCCAACTCGGACTCACGGGCCTTGCTCAGGGAATTCCCCTATTCGTTGTCGGCCTCTTCGGCGGAACGCTCGCCGATTTTGTCGACCGCCGAAAGCTCCTGCTCTTGACCATCGCCGGGAATTTTCTCGTCGCCGCCGGGTTGGGATTTCTGACCACCACCGGCGCCATTCGAGTATGGCACGTGCTCGTCGGCACGGCTCTGACTTCCGGACTGAACATCATTCTTAACCCGACTCGAATGGCGCTCATCTCCAGATTCGTGCCCCGCTCCCACTTGACAAATGCGGTCTCCTTGAACTCCAGCGTCTCGCAAAGCGCCCATTTTATCGGTCCTATGCTGGCGGGCCTGAGCCTGGCTTGGATGAGCACCGGTTACGCTTATTTATTCAACGCGCTTTTTTACGCTCCCGCAGCGGCGGGAATTTTCCTCCTGAAGATTCCTGAAATGCCGCAACGGCTCAGGGAAAATTTCTCTATGCGCAGTTTCTTGGGCGGTTTTCGATTCCTGTGGCGACAACCCGTCGTGATGACCTTGGTTCTGTTGGACTTCACGATTGTCGGCGTGGGCTATTACCGGCCGCTACTGCCGATTTTCGCGAAAGAAATTCTAAACGTGGGACCCGCGGGCTTCGGCGCGCTTTCCTCCGCCCCGGCTGTGGGCGGGATGCTCGGAACTCTACTCTTGCTATGCATCGGCGATATTGAGCACAAAGGGCTGCTCGCCCTGTGGTCGTTTCTTTCCTACGCCGTTGGGCTTGGCCTCTTTGCGCTTTCAGGAAACTTCTGGGTATCGCTCTTGCTGTTAGGAGTTTTGGGACTTGCGAACTCGCTGCAAGCGGTCATGCGCCAAACCAGCTTTCACCTTCTCACGCCGGACCATTTGCGTGGGCGGGCCTTCGCCGTTTTCAACATGTTTTCGCAGGGGGCAAATTCAGTCGGCGCCACTGAGGTAGGATTCTTGGCCGCGCTCATAGGCTCGCCGGGGTCTTTACTCTTCGGCTGTGCCGTCGGCGGAATTCTTACGTTAAGTTGCTGGGCGGCTTTGCCGGGGCTGAGAAAATTCGGTTCCGAAAAGACGCGGCGAGCGGCTATCTCTCTTTGACGGGTTTTGGGACTGTTCGCTTTAGCTCAACAATTTTCGTGCTACGAGACTGTCGCGGGATAACGGTTGAAATTAATGCAAGATTCTACTTCTTGCCGCCAGTTTTTTAAGCTGCAACCCGGAGCATTGTCATATCCATGGCCAGGTGTCCGCGTTTCATGATTGACGGCCAAAGCGTTGAGCGGCGGCCAGCCGTTGTCGTGGCACCACTCTGCGATCTCCCGTAAAAATGTTCCGACTGTTGGGTTGAGATGAGGAACTCCGGCGCGCTCGCATAAGTCACCGTACGCGATGAGACATGAATCAAGGTTGCGCTTCTGATCGCTTTCAAGCGAGGAAACCTGCTTGTGGTGATCAAGCAGCGCTTGGGCGAGCGCTCGCGCCTCTGGTGTCAACTTCTTCACCCCTCAGGATTCTGTGGTTTCCGCGCGACTACAGTAACGAACTCCTTCACGGTTTGGCCGGGTGCTGGGAAACTGTCGTGACGAAATTCCAGAACTTCCCAATCTCTGAAATGTTCGCGTAGTTCGCTCTCGGAAAAGAGGTAGTAATGTCCGGGCTCGAACATGTCGAGATAGGTGGTCCCGCCGACGAGGACATTCACGATGATGGCGCCGCCCGGAAGAACGTGGGCTTGGGCATCGGCCAGAAGTTCGATGGCACGTTCCCTGGGAAAAAACATGAACAGCCCGATAGCAACTACGGTATTGAACATGTCTGCAATTGCATACGAGTCGAAGTCGACCTGCTCCGCAGTGATGGACAGTTTCTCGGTAGAGGCTACTCGCTTGATTCGCGCGATGGCGTTCGGACTCGCGTCGAGAGCGAGCACTGCGCAGCCACGCCGCGCCGCCTTGATGCTCAGATTGCCGAGACCGCAGCCCAAGTCCAAGATTTTGCCGTAAAGATATGGCAATGCCAGTCTCTCAAACGGATTGAGCGCGAAGTCTCCTTCGCGTACCTGGCGCTCGAACTGGGTGTCGAAGAAACTGATTGTCTTGTTTCCATTCATCGTCGCCATCCAACCGGCGATTGATGATGCGCTCACAACTATTGCGTTATTGAAGCCGCAGTTCCTTTTGCAACTCTCTCAGCAAAGAGAAGTCTCTTTCTGTCCTCTCAAGTGTTGCGCAAGAACTCAGCGTCACGTGTTAGCCCGACGTAACAATGGCTGTAAAATCCGAAAGTCCAGTCGCTCCTCAATCAGATCGACTCTATCAAGCCGGGATGCTTCAAAGTATGGGAGTTCTCCCGCACAAGGTACCCCGGTAAGCATAGACAGCGCCTCGCGGTTGGTTTCGGCCGCTACAGATAACTCATTTTCCATTTGGTTCAGGACATAACCAAGCACATGCAGGCCGCGACACGCGGCCTGCTCTAAAGTGAGAAGCAGATGGTTGATGGCACCGAGGCGATTGGCAGCGACGACTAGTATCGGGAGCTTCAGCACGCGCGCGAGGTCGGCAAAAGTGTAACTCGGCAGCAAAGGCACCAACAGCCCGCCGGCGCCTTCAACCACCGTAATGTCGTGAGTTGAACTGATCTCGTTGTAGACGCTCATGAGCCGATCGATGTCTATTATGAGACCTTCTCGTTCGGCGGCGACACTGGGCGCCAAAGGTTCCCGCAGCTGATAAGGACAGATTTTTTCTAAAGGAATTTCGCAACCCGAGGCTTCTTTGAGCGCCAATGCGTCTTGCGGCATGAGTTTGCCGTCGCTCTGATCGCAGCCGGTCTCGGCGGGCTTCATGACGCCGACCTTATAACCGGCCTGTTTCAGCAGCTCGACCAGCGCGCAGGCAAAAAAAGTCTTACCGACGCCGGTATCCGTCCCGGTGATGAAAATGCCGCTACCCATCTGAATCCGGAACTGAGAATCGAAGATCGAGGATTGAAGATCGACCTTCCATTCGCGATCCTCGATCCTCGAAAGTTTTAAGCGAGTCAGAACTCATCAACCTTCTGTGACGGCCCGAATGCCGTCATAAACCACGTCCAGAAGTAATTTGAGTTCGTCGTCTGTGACATTCAACGGCGGCATCAGGATGAGGATGTCGCCGAGGGGTCGAATCATCACGCTTCTCTTTCTGGCCTCTAGATTGACCTTGTGTCCGATCCTTTTTTCGGGCGGGTAGTTCATGCGGCTATTCTTCTCTTCAACCAGCTCGATGCCGACCATAAAACCCCACTGCCGCACATCGCTGACGTGAGGGAGCACACAAAATTCGTCGCTGAGCCGCTGTTGCAGATACCCGATCTTGGCCTGCATGCGCCCGATTATGTCTTCACGCTCGAACAAATCGAGGTTTGCCAGCGCAACCGCACAGCCGAGCGGATTTCCGGTATAGGTGTGACCGTGAAAAAAAGTTTTGAACTCTTTGTACTCGCCGAGAAAAGCGGAAAAAATCTCTTCGGTGGTGAGGGTCGCGGCAAGCGGCAAGTATCCGCCGGTAATTCCCTTTGCCAAGCAAAGAATATCCGGCGTGACGCCTGCATGCTCGCAAGCGAACATCTTGCCTGTGCGGCCAAAGCCGGTGGCGACTTCGTCAAAGATCAAAAGAATTCCGTTATCCCGGCAGATCTCACTCATCGCTTTGACGTAGTCGACGGGCTGCGACCACATTCCCGCCGCCCCTTGCATCAGTGGCTCCATCACCAGCGCCGCCAATGAATCCTTGTTCTGAGATATTTTTGCTTTCGCTTCATTAATCGCCGCGTTCAAAGCGGCCAGTTCGCCCGTGCGTTGGTAGTAGCGAAAAACGTGCGGCGGCGTCAGACGCAAAGCGGGAAAAAGGAGGCCTTTGTGAAAGCGGTGGAAGGTCTCCGAGTAACCTATGCTCATGGAGCCGACCGTATCCCCATGATACGACTCTGCCAAGGAAGCAATTTGTGTGCGCTTGGTTTCCCCTTTGAGCTGCCAATACTGGATCGCCATTTTTAGCGCGATCTCCACCGCCGTGGCGCCGCTGTCGGAATAAAAGACGCGTTGGAGACCATGGGGAGCGATTTCGATGAGCTTCTGCGCAAGCTGAATACCAGTCACGTGACTCAGGCCAAGAAAAGTCGAATGGGCGATCCGTTCGAGCTGGGCTCGGATCGCGTCATCAAGTTCTTTGACCCGATGGCCGTGAACGTTGCACCAGAGCGACGAAACGCCGTCCAGATATTTCCGCCCGTGAACATCGATGAGGTAATGACCGTCGCCCCGGGTGATAATGCATGGGTCGTCGGCCATCCATTCCTGCATCTGGGTGAACGGGTGCCAAAGGTAAGCGTGGTCTAATCGCTTGAGAGTGTCGTAATCGATGACCATGGCTAGATAATCGATGATAGAGGATCGAAGATCGATCTTCTATCTTGCAACGTCAATTCTCAGCTCCCGTGCGGCTTCCTTGAAAACTTTCAGAGCTTGCTCGATGTGCTCAGGTGTGTGCGTCGCCATCAACGTGATGCGCAAACGGGAGGTTCCCGGCGGCACTGTCGGCGGGCGAATCCCTTGTGCAAACACGCCGTGTCGCAACAGATCTTCCGAGAGTTTCATGCACCGGGCGGCGTCACCGATCATCAGCGGCAATATTTGACTCTGGCTGTTTCCCAACGAATAACCCAACGACCTCAAACCGGCTCGCAACACGTCGCAGTTGTTTCTAAGCGCTTGCCGCCTTTCCCGCTCTTTTTTCACCAGATCGATAGCGGCGATCGCCATCGCCATCACCGCGGGCGGCAGCGAAGTCGTGAAGATAAAACTCCGGCAGCGGTTAATTAGAAGTTCCCTGAGTGCCTTGCTACCGGCAACGTAGGCGCCGAATCCGCCCAGCGCCTTCCCCAAGGTTCCCATCTGAACCAACACTCGGTCGCCCAGACCCAGGCTTGCGACTAGACCCGCGCCGTTGGGCTCGAACACGCCGGTCGCGTGCGCTTCGTCGACCATAACCATGGCGCTATGCTTCTCGGCCAAGTTGACGATTTCAGTGAGGGGAGCCTCGTCGCCATCCATGCTGAACAGCGACTCCGTGACAATGAGCTTTCGACTCGCAGGTGGGGAATCCTTCAAGCCTGTCTCGAGCTGATCCAGATCGCAATGACCGTAGACGGTGATCTTAGCGCGCGCGAGCCGGCAGCCGTCGATAATGCTCGCATGATTGAGGACGTCGCTCAAAATAACATCGCCCTCGCCCACCAGTGTAGGAAGAATTCCCGTGTTCGCCTGGAATCCGGAATTGAAAACCAGCGCCGCTTCGGTTCCCTTAAGCTCGGCGATCTTGCTCTCCAGCTCTTCGTGCAGGGTCATGTTGCCCGAGATCAGCCGCGACGCGCCGGAGCCGCAGCCGTAGCGGTCGATCGCCTCTTTCGCGGCCGCGCAGAGCGCGGGATGATTGGCGAGGCCAAGGTAGTTGTTGGAGGAAAAATTTATAACCTCATGCCCGTCAAGACGCAGCGTCGGTCCTTGATCGCCTTCCACGCGGCGCAGGCTGCGGTACAGTCCCGCCTCCTTCACTGCCTCTAGTTCGTGGCGGAGGAAATCGTTTCCCACGCCGGTAGATTGATATAAGGGTATAATATTTGCAACCGACGAGTATGACCGGGCTAAAGGATCTTACTTGCGCTTCCAAGCCATGTAGTCTAGCGGAGGGTCTGCTGAATTCTTTCGAGACTTGCTGGCAAAGCGCCGCAAGCTAAAATGCTCTCGTTTATGGGGTGCTCAAGGGCGAAAACGGGTTTGTTTTGTTCGATCACGGACTGGGCGAGCTTGAATGTGCCACTCCCTTCCGGCGCGGCGAGCACCAGCAGAGCGTTCGCTAACCCCGCAACTAACTGGTTTCGCTTGATCGAGGCATTCCTGCTAATTCGCTTGGCGTTTGGCGTGCAATGGCTCAGCACCAGGGCGCGCTCCTGATTAAGCAAGGCTTCTATGTCTTGGGAGGGCTGGTATCGATTTAGGCTTTTTGCAAGACAAATGACAATCCGCTGTTCCTGACGCAATAAAATCCCCAAGCAATCTTCCTCAAGCGGGGAATGCCACCCGCCGACGAATCCTACTTTCAAAACGTTGAGCTGTTCTAAAAATACAGAAGTTCTCAAGGTTAATTCTGGTTCAATTTCGCGAGCAGCAACAATCCCCACAAGGGCACCGTTGAGAAGGGAAAGGTTTCCACGATACCAGAGCCTGGATGGCCTTCTATCAAAAAAGGACATGGCTTGCGGCGGCACATCCAGTGTTCCATTTTTAATTTCCGCGGGTTCGGGAATCATATTGACCAAAACCGAACGTATCGTAGTCCGATTACTGCCGCTGGCAAGGCTTTCTCTTCGCTAAAACCGCTTCTGGACCATTTCATCGACCCGCCGATTATTGCACCAACGAGGCAATTATCAACTGGCGCCGCTTTCTTACCCTTTTCGGATGTTTCCTGTTATAAAAGGCGTCATCATGGCGAAAGCTCGAATCGTCTACTCCTGTCAGAGCTGCGGTTATCAGTCTCCTAAATGGCTGGGCAAGTGTCCGGACTGCAATCAGTGGAACAGCTTGGTGGAGGAGAGACAGGAGCGCGTGTCGCATCCGCGCGGCGAACTCAGTCTTGGAAGCAAAGAAGATCCGTCACCGATCCACGAGATCGACACGGAGGCGGAGGGCCGAGCGCTCACCGGCATCGGCGAGTTCGATCGCGTGTTGGGCGGTGGATTGGTTGCCGGATCGGTCATTTTAATCGGCGGCGACCCTGGCATCGGCAAGTCCACGCTTCTCCTGCAGGCCTTCGCAGCCATCAGCCAGCAAGGGCTGACGTGCCTCTACGTATCCGGCGAGGAATCGCAGCGACAGATCAAGATGCGCGCCGAGCGGCTGGACATCGCCGCACCGAATCTGCTTATCCTGAGCGAAACGTCCCTCGAGCGTATCCTCGATCAGGTGAAGAGAACCAAGCCCGCCGTCCTGGTTATCGATTCGATCCAAACGATTTTCACTTCGTCGCTGCCGTCCGCTCCCGGAAGCATTGCGCAGGTGAGGGAGAGTTCGGGATCGATCATCGTTTTGGCAAAAAAAACCGGCTTGACGACTTTCCTCATCGGTCACGTGACCAAAGACGGCGCCATCGCCGGTCCGCGCGTCCTCGAACACATGGTGGACACGGTTCTTTATTTCGAAGGCGACCGCGGTCACTCTTTCCGCATTCTGCGCGCGGTCAAAAATCGCTTCGGCTCGACCAACGAGATCGGCGTCTTCGAAATGAAAGAGGCAGGGCTCAAAGAAGTCAGCAACCCGTCGGAAATTTTTCTGATGGAAAGGCCGCTCCAAGTCCCCGGCTCCGCCGTCGTTTGCAGTATGGAAGGAACGCGGCCGATCCTGGTGGAACTACAGGCCCTGGTCAGCCGCTCGTTTCTGGCCGTGCCCCGCCGCACGACCATCGGCGTGGATCACAATCGCGTCGCACTGCTCGTCGCGGTTCTGGAAAAAAAAATGGGCGCCAAGCTCTTCGATCAAGACATTTTTGTGAACGTGGCCGGCGGCGTCCAAGTCGACGAGCCCGCCGTTGATCTCGGCATCATCGCGGCGGTGGCTTCGAGTCACAAAGAAAAAGTTCTTGATCCGAAGACCGTTTTCTTCGGCGAAGTCGGTTTAGCGGGAGAAATTCGCGGGATCTCTCAAGCAGAGGCGCGCGTCAAAGAAGCTGGAAAATTAGGCTTCGATCGCTGCATCCTGCCGGCAAGCAACATCTCCCAGCTAACCCACGTCAAGCATCCTCAACTAACCGGAGTTAATTCTCTCGCCGAGTGCTGGAAGCTACTCTTCTAAAAAAGTTTCGAAGCGTTACCTAAGTATTGTGTCGGAATGAATTGGCCGTTATTAAATTGCGCTCAAGGAGATCGCTGGCGAAGGAAATCGCAAGTACGTGATTTGCAATTTCGTGTACTATTTTCGCCACAGCCGTTCCGAGAGCACTCAGCACCTCGCGTTCTCTTAGCGCCCGGCTAATACGCTCAAGGTCCTTCGTACGCTTCGCAACCCGAGTTTCCAGGTCATTGTTTAAAACGCGGAGCTTTTCCTCCGCCTCGCCTTCCGCCGCAGCAAAGAAACTTATTAACATAAGAGACCGATGACCTCGCTTTCGCCTCCTCCCCACGCCGCTCTCCCGTTTGCCACCCGTTTCAATCACCTGTCCAAAGTTACGGCATGTTGCTGTTTATCTTTTCCGGTTCCCCGAATTGCTCTGCCGAGCCGCAAATCAGGTAACATCTGGACACACGTCATACTGCTATATTGTTCCAATTCAATGTCGAGTTAAAATTGGTAGCGCCATGTGACGCTGACATCGGTCCAGTTACAGCCGGTCCCCGGAGGTTTAAGACCACCGACGTGCTGATGAGAACTCACGCAACCGAGGTTTCGCGCCACGTTGGTGGCAGCCTGGATGTTGCCAGCGGCAGTAGCTTGGCGGATATTGGAAGCGTCATACCATGCCCATGCGGCGCCGATGCTCATCCGGTTCATGAGAACATACCAGAGGTCCCATTCGCGCAGCAGGATCCGGTCGCGGGTGAACTGACCCCCGTTGTTGCACTGCGCTGCGTTTGGACAGGATACATCGGTCCGCTCAAAATGCGTGCCGAGAAGAATAGAACCTGGAGTGGAAGCATCGCCGGTCAAAAACCCCTTCGGACTCCACATATACAGGTCATGCCCGAGCAGGAACACATTGCCTCTAAAATGTGGGTTGTCCCCATCGAAACGTTGGAAGCCACCCACGGCGCGGAACCGGTAGGGGCCGACGGTGTAGGCAAAACCCGGCATGAGGTAATGTGTCAGGCCCGATCCCTGATTTGCAGCAGGAGTTGCAGCGGCTCCTTGAGCAGCCGTTCCCGTGTCAAACAAAGTCTGTCTGCCGCCATCGCCGTTGTCTTGAATTCTCAGCCGGTTGCAACCAACCGACTGCGGGGTTTGTGGAGTACGATTGGAGGTGTTGGGGCAGAACCAGGCTCCCATCTCAAACCCCAGACCCTGAATCCATTTGTTCTTTATCTGGGAGAGCGGCTCGACGTTGATGTAAGCTGAAACGCTTCGTTGCACGCGGAAGCTCTGCAGGCCATCATCGCCTTCGCCGATGGTCGCATAAACGATGTTGAACAAGGGTATTCTTCCAGGGATCCCGATGTCGCCCAGATCCTTATCTTGCCAGTTGAGTCCAAAACCATTGCCCCAACGGCCGGTGTTGAAGCCGTTGTTGCGGGATAGCAGGTCGTATTCCAATTGAGAGCCCGTGCTGCTCGAACCCTGCCGATAAGAGCTGATCGCCGCCTCGCCGTCCATGCCTGTGTATAAAGCCGGTAGCCACGGATTGAGTTTCTCGAAATGGACCCACAGCGTGCCGCGCTGGAGAATCGAGCTGGTAGCTGTGTTGGTCGAATTCTTGCCGTTACCGGTGCCGAAGCCATCAAGGTCCAACGCCGCCTGGAGCTCATAGAAGCAATCGTTCACGCAGTAGTAAAACCACGGCCGGAAGCGACGCCCCATCACGCCCCCCGTCTCCCTGCCGGACTCGTTCAAGCCGGACTCAAACAGCAACCTGAAGTGAGCTTCCATGCTGGCGCGGAAAGACCACGACTTGTCCGCGGCCTCGATCGACATACCGCTGCCGGGACGATAAGTGAAATTCGGCAGCGCGGCCTCTGCGGCCGTCGCTTCCTTTCTTAATTCAATCTGCTCAGCTTTAACTTGCGTCTGCTCGGATTTGAGCCGCGCAAGCTCATCCTCCAGCGATTTAATTCTCTGATCCACATCATCACCCCGAACCGGCGCCGCCGCAAAGAACGCAACGAGCAGGAATCCGAGGCCAGTCAACGTCCATCGTTTCTTCATTTGTCGCCTCCTTTACTGTGCATTGGTGTTGTCTAATTTTTTGCGGAGGAAAAGTAAATCTATCTTTTGGATACAATAGCCTATCTTTTGGCCAGTCGCTGACAATCAGGCTTGCTTCGGTGGGGCATTACGGCAAAGCAATAAATGAAGGCCGTGTCGTCCATGAGGCAACTTTCAAAATAGCGTGGTCAGTAAAGATTGGAGGATAGCAAAATGTTTGAGAGTCTTTTCCAGCCCATGCATCTCCTTGTCATTCTTATAGTTGCGCTTCTTATTTTTGGGCCAAAGAATCTCCCCTCAATCGGCAAGGGGCTCGGAGAAGCGATTCGCGGATTTAAAAAAGCACTCGACGGGGAGGAGCCTAGTTCACCAACTCCACCTGAAGTCGTTAGGAAGGAAGAGGACAGAAAGAAGGAGAATGACAGAAAAATGATTGAGTGAATTCTCCACTAGCTAGCTTCTGCTGAACCCCTGTGTATTACAGGACCAGATTTCAGATTGAAGTAGTTCAATGAAGCAGAACAGTCTTAAAAGGCGTTTTCTTTTCGTTGCCTTTTAGAAGCGGAGAAGTTCTACTCAGAGAGGAGGATAGTCGTGGTCAGGGTTGGATAGATCCGATTGAGACTTTTTCGCATGGGCAGTTAGTCAAGCGCTCAATAGATAGCAAGGGAAGTGGGCAGCTTGACGCCCTCTATCTTTTCAAAGACGGCAGACTGATTCGGGATGAGAGACAGTACAAAGTGCGCCGCTTACCGCTCAGGTTCGTGAACATTGGGTTCAGTTGTGTAACTTTTTGTGGAGGATAAGTAAATCCTATCTGTTGGCCACAAGAGGCTATCTTTTGGCCAGTCGCTTGACAATCGGGTTTGCTTCGCGAAGCATCGGCGTAACATTCAGGTTAAAAGATGTGGGACCTGCCATCCATCTATTCGCCAGCTAACCGCGCTAAGTTGC
>VBKE01000245.1:29677-33864 GCA_005879605.1 Deltaproteobacteria bacterium | reverse complement strand
GCGCCAGCACGGCCACCTGCTTTCCGCCTTCGACGGCGAGAAAAGCCGCGCGCATCGCAACTTCGGTCTTGCCGTAACCGACGTCGCCGCAGATCAAGCGATCCATCGGTTTTCTGCTTTGCATGCCCGCGAGGGTCTCATCGATGGCCCGCTGCTGATCGGGAGTTTCTTCATATTCGAAGGCGGCTTCGAATTCTCGGTACCAGTTATCCGGCGGCGCGAAGGCATTTCCTGCGCGCGCTTCCCGAAGCGCGTAGAGCTGTACCAGCTCTTCGGCCATGGCGAAGATCGACTTGCGCGCCTTCGCTTTGACTTTCTCCCAGGCGGTGCCCCCTAAACGGTCGAGAGATGGCTGCGCGCCGTCGCCGCCGATGTACTTCTGCACCATGTTGATGCGATCCACCGGCAGATAGAGGCGATCGCCGGCTTCGTATTCCAGGTGGAGGAATTCGCCCTCGACGCCGGCGACCTTGAGAAACTTGAGCCCCCGGTAGACGCCGATGCCATGATCCAAGTGCACGACGTAGTCATCCTGCTTGAGCTCGCTGAGACTGGTCAAGAAGTGGCTCGGATGGCCCTTCGTGCTCGCCGCGGGTTGTCTCTTCCGGGTGCCGAATATCTCATCGAAAGTGATTAGGATCAGATGCGCTTCGGGCAGGCGAAACCCCTGATTTAAGTCCCCGCGCACGATGGCACGACCAAGATCACCGCGCCCCAGCAGAGAAGGTATGGGCTCCTCCAGCAGAACAGGGAGCTGCAGATCGTAGTTGCCTAATAATTCCCGCAGCCGAACCGTATCCCCTTTGGTCGGCGCAACGAAGAAAACCCTTTCGTCGTGCCAGGCCTTGAGCCGTTCGACCACTGGCGTCAACGACGCGTTTGTGCCATGCGCCGTGGTCTCATGGCGAATGTCGCTCGTGAGAAATGATTCCACCGTGAGAGTGGTCTCCTGCGCCTTCTCCGATGACGCCATGATCGTGAGCGATTCGCCGTGCACTTGGGCGAATGGCTGCAACGCTTCACGCCATTCGTGCTCGTTCAGGTAGAGAGTCTCCACGGGGGGCGCCAGGCGGCGCTCGTCTTTGGCCTTCTCATGCCGCTCCCAAACCAGCTGGGCAAATCTTTCCGCCTCGGCTTCCACACGATCCGCGCCATCGAGCCAGATCAACGTCTCCGGAGGCAAATAGGAAAAAATCGAGCCGAGCTCCGAGTAAAAGTAAGGAACCAAAGACTCCATCCCCGGAAAGGGAATGCCTTCACGCAACGACTCCAGCAGACCGTGTTTCTCCCGCCGCTCGATTTCCAAGTCCGCAGCCCTTTGGTCGATCTTGCGCAAAACCTCGTCTAATCCCGCGCGCTTCAGAGAAAACTCTTTCATCGGTAAAAGCAGCACGTCCTCCTGGGATTGCTCGGAACGCTGATTGGCGGGACTGAATTGCCGAATCGACTCGAGGCGATCGCCATCGAATTCCAGGCGCAAGGGACGGGTATACCCCCCGCCGCGGACGCTGAAGTCGCCGCGATCTTCCACCAAAGGAACGTTCTGAAAACCCCATTGGACTAAATGCTCGAGCAGAGTTTCCCGTGACAAGTCCTGGCCGGCGACGAGATAGAGATAAGACTGCTTGAGTGCCGCTCGCGGAATGACCTTCTGCATCAGAGCGGCGGGGGTGGCGATCAGAATCGGCGCCGATTCTTCGACGAGTTTGTAAAGTCCCTCCAGGCGGCCGGCCAAGTTGTCCGGATGGGGCGATAATTTTTCAAAGGGAAGCACTTCCCAGGACGGAAAGAGATGCAACCGCTTGCGAAACGGCGGCAGCGACCGTTCTTCTCCCAAAAAAAACCCCAGGTCGTCGAAAAGGTTTTCCGCGTCCGGCGCGCCGGGAGAGACAACGAGAATCGGCCGGGGATTCTTTTCAGCGGCCAGGGATAAAATATAAGCGCGTGCCCCGCCCTGAAGCCCTTGAAGGCGCTTTGCGCCAGCCCAGGTTCCCTGGAGAAACTTTTGTAGTTTGTCTCCGAGAGCGCCGTTGCTCATGAAAAAAAACTGAAACGCTGCAGTTGAATCTTGGGAATAGTCGATGAATGTGGCGCTGCTTCGGCCCCGTCCGCTTTCTCGACCCAGACCTCCATCGCTTTGCAGAGTTGTTTGACACGAACTTGCAGAAAAGCGGGCTGGTAGTTTTCGCAACGAATCAACGCCTGACGTATCATGCGCACCGGCCCTTTGACCTCACCGAAGTCGCAAAAAATCCGGAACGCCGCGGCCAATTGTATTAAGCCCTCAAGGAAAGGCTTGTTCACTGGGTCAGTTTCCTGGTAAAAAGCCTCCAAAACTTCGTGAGATTCAAAGAATCGGCCGTCGTTAAACAGACTTATGCCCTCTCGCAGCCGAGCATCCATAGGTTCAATCCAAATCAAAGTAGCAACTTCTAGCGAACCGCTCAAGGTAGGATGACGGAGCGCGATTCGCAGAAGCACCTCGTTGGATTACTCCATTTCTTCAACCGCGCTAACCGCGCTGCTTGGCCCAAAGCCGCTGGTCGTAGGCGGCGACCCAAGAGACCGCAGCGAGCCAGATGCAGATGTCGGAACCGGCGAGAACTAAAGTGGACAGCGCGAACGAAATGAGATAGCTGCCGGTCCAATCGTGAAGGGCGCCGCCGAGCCATGAGCCCAAAGCGCCGCCGACGCCGACCGCCACCGTGGAGTAGCCAAGGATCGACCCGAATCCTTTTCCGGAAAATAGGTCCGCCGTGAGCGCGGAGAAGATCACCGCGCGAGAGCCGAAGCCAATGCCAAAAAATATCACGTAAACATACAGCAACCACGTTTGGCTCGGATCGCGGAGGATCATCAACGCGCCGACGCCGATCACGGTCATTACAATATTGAGCGTGTATGCCGCTTGTTTGGTAAGCAGATCGGCGATGAAACCGAAAACCACTCTACCAAAGCTGCTGGTGATGCCGGCAAATCCAAAGATAGATGCAGCCAAGAGCTTGCTATAACCGACGTCGACGACATGGGCGACTTGGTGGGCAACGATGACAGTCGTACCGGCGGCGGCGCAAATGCGCGCGAAAAAGAGCGACCAGAACTGCAAACTCCGCAAGGCCAATCTCGCCGTCCATTGATTGCCATCCTTCTTGGGCTCTTTCTTCGAACGGAGTTTTTCGCCGTAGGGCCCATGCTGGTAGAAAACGGCGACCAACGGCAAGAGCGCGATCAGCATGATGGCCGCGAAGGTTTGAAAGGCGCGCGCCCATCCCCACGCCGAGAGCAGCCATTCACTAAGCGGCGCAAGGACCAAAATACCCACGCCCGTACCTGCATAGACGAAACCAATAGCTGAGGCGCGATTCGAGACGAACCATTCGGAGATCAAGAAGACGTGCGGCACCATGCCCGTGAACGTTATGCCGACGGCGGATACCAAACCGAAAAAGATGTAGAACTGCCAGAGGCTGGCGGTATAGCCGCTTAGAAAAAGTCCCGTTGCCAGGATAAGACAACCGCCGGACACGATGTTTTTAGTTCCAAAACGATCCAAAAGATATCCGACTACGGGCGAGAGAATCGCATCGACGGCAAGAACCATGGAAAAAACCCCGGCAGTGGCGCCGCGGCTCCAACCGAAAGTATCGAGCAGCGCGACGTAAAACACGCCAAACGAAGAATGAAGACCGCGGGTGAATCCGAGAATCAGGAAGGCAAGCACGGCGATAAACCAAGGTGTCGGAGACAAGCGCATGTTGGCAATCAACGGTTGTGTTTAGCAAAGAAGAGCAACATCCACAAGGAAAGCATTCTGCCGGAAAGATTCTTCGTAGCAGTTTGATTTCCGCGGCATAAGGCACCATCGAGACAGAGCAATGTCCGGTCGGTGGCCGTCGCACATGCCGGGAATTTTATATCTCGGCAACCTTACCAGTCTCGCGATCAAGACGCGTTCGTCACGCCAACCGCACGCCGGTAGTATGAGAGATCAATGTATTTATCGACGGGCGGTAGAGGCGGCTTAAGACGGCCCATCTCAGCACCTAACGCCAACACGGCGGCGAGGCCAGGAATATTGAGGGCCGCATCGGGGTAGATACCTCGGTTGGGTTCCAGGAGCGTCGCCAATGTGTTTGCCGCGCCATTCTCGTCGAGCCGATTATGTTTTTTGAGCAGGTTCAGACAAG